>DATNAF010000062.1:0-4822 GCA_035572845.1 Terriglobales bacterium | reverse complement strand
GCAATACTGACGAATTTTCATCTGCCGCAGTCGACGCTACTGATGCTGGTTTGCGCATTTGGAGGCAAAGAAAACGTCATGGCTGCGTATCAGCATGCGGTTGTTGAGCGCTACAGATTTTATTCCTACGGCGATTGCATGTTTATAGATTGACCTGGACGTGGGCGTCCCTGGCTGCATTGCCAACGTGTAGGGACGGGCGTCCACGCCCGTCCAGCGGCGTTATACTTGGCAAAGGCAAGCAATGGCAACCCACGTAATTCCGAAACAACTTTCTATTCAGGATTTCATCTCCGAGCTGCACAAATTTCCAGAAGAGGCGTTCGTTCCTACCGCAGAAATTCTTGGATTTCTTGAACGCACATCGGTAGCGCCGGATAGCCTCGCGCCGTATCTTACCTGGGACCGGCAGCATTACACGCGCAATCTCATCGATAAGACGCCTCTCTATGAGTTGATTGCAATCTGCTGGGAAGTTGGCCAGGTGAGCTCGGTACACAATCATCGCGACCAGAATTGCTGGATGGCGGTGCCGATAGGACGATTGGAAGTAGAAAATTTTCACCTGGTTTCTCAGGATGTTGAGCATGGGACTTCGCAGCTAGTCCCAACCGATACGGTGGAGATGAATCCGAGGCATCCGTGTGCTGTGGATCCAGCCGATCCGGTGCATCGTGTTGTCAATCCAAAGAAGTTCGGCGAGCGCGCTGTAAGTCTGCACATTTATTCGCGGCCATTTGATACATGCGTCGTGTATTCGCCGGAACAAGGGACCTGCGGTGTGATCAAATTGCACTACACCACTGTGTTTGGAAAACCAGCGTAGGGCGGGCACCTGTAGGTCGGATATCTGTTGCCTAACGGCGGCGGGCGCGGACGCCCACGTCCGCGGCAGCTTAGGACAGCCGAGGGCGGCTGTCCCCACGTAGTTGGGACCTGCCTAGTCACACGATTCACCCTTCAATTGTTAAACTTATTTCTTGCCTACCTCCAGCAAATCCTCGGCGGTCCGCACCGAGACAGCGTCGCGAAATGGCTCACCGGCAGGCGCCAAGCCAAATCTAGTTCCGCGGCACGATGGGAACACGCTTTTTCTGATAGACGCGATGTCGTTCATCTTCCGCGCCTATCACGCCATGGCGCGACAGCGGGGAATGTCTACGCGCAAAGGCTTGCCTACAGCGGCGATTTACGTATTCGTAAATATGTTGCGGAAGCTGCGGGATGATTTCGCTCCGCAATATCTGGCTGCGGTTTTTGACGTGGCCGCGCCCACTTTTCGCGATCAGCAATACAAAGAGTACAAAGCCAACCGCAGCGAGATGCCGGGCGATCTGGCGCAACAGATTCCATACATCCGGCAGGCGCTTGAGGCTTACCGCATTCCTATTCTTGAGATGCCGGGCTTCGAGGCCGACGACGTGATCGGAACCCTGGCCACCAAAGCTGTGACTGAGGGCAGGCACGTTTACGTGGTCTCGAGCGACAAAGACATGCTGCAACTCGTGAACGATCGCGTCCTGGTGCTCAACCCGCCGAAGGACAATTTGATCTGCGATGCTGCGAAAGTCGAGGAAATTCTAGGTGTGCCGCCGGAACGCGTCATTGACGTAATGGCCTTGCGCGGGGATTCAATTGACAACATTCCAGGCGCGCCGGGAATCGGCGACAAAGGGTCTGTTGATTTGATTCGGCGGTTCGGCAGTCTTGAAGCCGCACTCGATCACGCGGCGGAAGTCGAGAGAAAAACTTACCGTGAGTCGTTGCAGAACAATCGTGAACAGATTTTGCTGAGCAAAGAGCTGGTGACCATCAAGTGCGATGTGGAGATCGACCTCGATGTCGAAAAGATGCACGCCGGCGAACCTGACATCGAGGCTTTGCGAGGCTTGTTCACCGAACTGGAATTCACTTCACTGCTGAAAGAACTCTTGCCTGTCGTTGAAGCGCCGGAGGGAAACTATCGGGAGGCAAAGTCGGCGGCAGAGGTGGACCGGCTTCTGCAATCGCGGGGAAAGGATGTTCCGCTTGCGATCGCCTTGAGTGCGGTTCTTGAGGTGCCGGATTCGAAAGAAGATGAAGAAGACGAAGAGGATATGTTGCCGCTCACAATGAATATAAGCACCGTCGCGGACAAGGGTGTCCGCGCCACACAACTTGCGGTTTCGGTGACATCAGGGTCGGCGGTTACCGTCTCGTCGGAATCCGAAGCGGCCGCTGCGTTAAACGCCGCGTTGGCGGATGAACAAATTCCTAAAGCCATTCACGATTGGAAGACCGCCGCGCACGCGCTCGGCAGACCCGCATTGGCGGGGATTCAGCACGACACACGCCTATATTCCTATCTGCTCGATCCGACTTACTCGTCGCATAGTCTGCCTGAGGTTGCACTGCGGCGGTTCAACCTGAAGCTTGGGGGATCGTTGGCCGAGGCGGCGGATTTAACTGGAAGGCTGGCGGAAGCGCTGGGGAGAGAAATCGAACAGGAGAATCTGCGAAAGCTGTACGACGAAATCGATTTGCCGCTGGTCCCAGTGCTCACCCGCATGGAGCAGGCAGGAGTGGCCATCGATCGCGCGGCATTGGCGAACATGTCTACGCGGCTCGAAGGCGCGATCAGCGTCAAGGCCAAGGAGATTTACGACTGCTGCGGTTCGGAGTTCAACATCAGTTCGCCGAAGCAGCTCGGGGATGTGCTGTTCAACAAACTGAATTTGCCGAAGCCAGTGAAATATGGCAAAGGTAAAACGATTTCGACTGCAGTGGATGTACTCGAGGAGCTTGCGGCCAGCCACAAGGCGCCGAAACTGGTGCTCGAATACCGGCAGCTTACAAAACTAAAGTCGACGTACGTGGATGCATTGCCCGCGCTGCTGAACCGTGACACCGGCCGATTGCATACAACATTCGACCAGACGGGAACGGCGACTGGCAGGTTATCATCAGCGAATCCGAATCTGCAGAACATACCCATTCGCACTGAGCTGGGACGGGAGATTCGCGCGGCGTTCACGGCTGCTCCTGGGCGATTACTTTTGGCGGCAGATTATTCGCAAATTGAATTGCGGCTGCTGGCGCACTATTCGAAAGATCCCTTGCTGGTCGAGGCATTCCGACGCGGCGACGATATTCATACCCTGACCGCGTCGCAGGTATTCGGAGTGCCGCCGCTCATGGTAACCCCCGATCATCGACGTCAGGCTAAAGTTGTGAACTTCGGAATCGTTTACGGGCTATCGCCATTTGGGTTATCCCAGAACCTGGGAATCGAGACGTCGGAAGCAAAGAAATACATTGACGCCTACTTTCAAAAATATTCCGGAGTTCGGAAATTTATCGATCGTACTTTGGATGAGACTCGGCGAGAGGGCCGAGTTAAGACTCTGTTTGGCCGTGTGCGCCCAATTCCCGATATCAACAGCAAAAACTTTAATCTGCGTGGATTCGCCGAACGAACTGCAGTAAACACGCCTTTGCAAGGGACTGCTGCGGATCTGATCAAGCTGGCAATGATTCGCATCGACGCGATGATTCGCGAGCGCGGGCTGCAATCGAAGATGACGTTACAGGTGCATGACGAATTGGTGTTTGACGTTTCTGAAAGCGAAGTTGATGAAATGCGAAGTCTGGTGCGCGATCAAATGGAGAATGTGCATCCGGGGTTATCGGTACCGCTGTTGGTCGAAATTGGAGTGGGAAAGAATTGGCGAGACCTGGAGTGATCGCTAAAACAAAAAGCAGGTTTCTCGACTCGAGAATCATTCGCTCGGGAGAGAATGATTCTGCTCCGCTCGGAATGACAGAACTTTTTTCGAGCTGTTACGCGCCGAGAGTTTTCTTGATTGCGCCTGCAATTCCATCCGTCAGCGCATTCATCTTCTCTTCTGATTCAGCCTCGACCATTACCCTGGCCAGCGCCTCGGTACCGGAATAGCGGACCACAATGCGGCCGTCGCCATTCAGTTCGCGTTGGGCGGATTCGATGGCCTGCTTTACTTCGGGGACCTGATCGAAGGAGACTTTCTCGCGCACGCGGACATTTTGAATACGCTGCGGAAATACTTTTAGGTCTGAGATCAGGTTGGCCAACGAATGCCGGCTCCGCGCCATAATTTCCATTACGCGCAATGCCGTCAGTAACCCATCTCCCGTGGTGGCGTCTCCATCGCGAAAAATAATATGCCCGGATTGCTCTCCGCCCAGCGAGGCGCCAGTGTTCACCATTTCTTCTAGGACGTATTTATCACCGACGTTGGCGCGTAACATGCGAATGCCGGAATTGCGCAGTGCGATCTCGAGTCCCATGTTCGACATGGTGGTCGCCACCACAGTGTTACCGCGAAGTATCCCGCGCGCATGCATGTCGCGTGCGGCCAGCAACAGCACGCCGTCTCCGTTCACCACGCGGCCATCAGCATCGCTGAAGAGCGCTCGATCGGCATCGCCATCGAAGGTGACACCCAGATTGAATTTTCCATTCGAATCCGCAATCTTTTTTGCTGCGGTTCCGGGATATAGCGCGCCACAACCTTCGTTGATATTTTTCCCGTCTGGCGAGGAGTGAATGAACTCGGATTGAATGCGGCAGGCACGAAACAGTTCCGGAGCTTCCGCGGCAGCAGCGCCGTTTGCACAATCCACTAACACATGCAAATGGCTTAAATCGATGGAAATATTTTTCGCTAGCCACTGGATGTAATCAGTGCGCAGAGCATGTTCCCCGGGAAGGCTGGGCGACGGCTTGGATGTCGGTTCAGGGTGCGCACCCGGCGATTGCAGGACCGCGAATATCTCCCGTTCAATCGCCAATTCGCGGGAGTCT
>DATNAF010000061.1:0-40544 GCA_035572845.1 Terriglobales bacterium | reverse complement strand
GGGCATCGCTCTGCGGTTGGCTGTCGTGTCGATGATGCTGGGCAAAATGGAATTCACGCGCACGCCGCTTCCCTTCAGGTCTGCGGCCAATGAATCCATCATCGCTACAGCGGCAGCCTTGGATGCGGCGTAGGCAGCAGCCCCAGCGGCGTGGTCCACCGCAGCTTTAGAGGCTACGCTGACGATAGCTCCACTTTTCTGCTTAAGCATGAGCGGCACGACCGTGCGACACAACACATAGCCGGAGATCAGATTAAGCTTAAGCTGCTGATCGAGAACGGCGGGAGTCGTATCCCAGAGATTCATTCCGCCGGCGTAAGCGCCAACCGTGTTGACCAGAAAATCCACACCGCCATTTTCGCTAGCGATAGTGGAGATGAAATTTTGCACCGCCGCGTGATCGGTGACGTCAACGTCCGACCCAAACAGTTTGGATGCACCTGCATGGGCTGTTTTTTTCAGCTCGTCGAATTCCTGCTTTTTTTGATACGTGACGATTACCTTAGCGCCTTCTGCCAGAAAGGCCTGACTCACCGCCCGTCCCAACCCGCCTGTGCCACCAGCTATTACTACGACTTTGTCTTTGAATGTCATTTCACACCGGCTTTCGACAAAGCATAGTTACTGGCTTTCGCATTTCGCAACTGTGCTAGTTGCTAAGCCAGAGAAGTGTCCATGGGCACGGCATTTGCGCCCGCTTTTTCCAGGTATCTGGATGCGATGGTGCGGGCGCTGTACTCTACCTCCGCATCGGAGAGATAGTGAATTGGCGCTGAAGGATTGATTCGTTGCACCACTCGCGCCAGCCCGCTCAACATTGCACGCTGCGAAGCAGTCATGGTTTTTTGGACGATTACGCCTCGCCCATCAATCATCAAAAACGGCCGCAGGAGAAGCAAACTCTCGCATTCATCCATCGAGAAAGGACAGGATATGGCCTGGAACATTTCCCGTGAAGTCGAGTTAGAAAACATTGATTGGCAGGGGAAAAGAATTCCTCCTGAAAGGACCACCTGTGATGCACGGTCGATGGCGAGTGCATGTACGCCGTCGTCTTCGGGTAATTCCCATGAAGAACGTTCAATGATCTGCTCGATTGTATGGTAGTCGGCAGCTTTTGCTGCTCGGGGATGAATTGCCAATCTCCGCTCTACCTCTGAGAGCAAGTGCGTAACTTCTTCGCAACTGTCTCCGGCAATCACCAAGCCGTGATTTCCCAGGACCAGGACATTCGGATCGACTGAAACTGAAAGCGCGCTTTCGATCTCCTGCGCTAACGGAAGGCCTGAAGGCACGTAGGGGACCCACTGCCAGCGAAGCCCATTAAGTTGGCGATGCAATTGTTGCCTGGCGTCCTGGCGCACAGACCAGGCAATAGTGTTCACGGAGTGCACGTGCAACACCACGGGATGCGGTAGAACTGCGTGCATCGCGGTCTCAATGGAAGCACACGCATAAACCTCAGCAGGATCAACCTGCTGGCAAATGTATCGCTTCACCTCGCGTAGATCCAAGGGCACGAGAATGTCTTCATGCCTGGCATCCGCCAGCCATTTGCCTGAGGCTTTGATCCAAAGAACATCATCAAGCTTGATAGACGTGTTGCCAGTGCTTGCTTGGGTAAGTAATGGATCTTCCCCGATTCGCGCCGACAGTTCCCTCAACTGCGCCAGTTCACCCTTGTTCTTATTTGTAAATTTGCTACTCATTCCCAACTCCCCTCTGCAGTTCTCGTTTCCTGCGCGGAATAACTTTATTCACGCGGACCACACTCGTGGAAATTGAGTGTGGGAACAAATCCCAATCCCGACGGCAAGAACCGGGATTAAGAACCGGCGAAGTTCGTTCGCAACGAATGACGGGAAGCACCCACACCATTAAACTTGCTTGGAAATGTGTACCGGCGGGGAAGTATCTGCGGCTTGACCTGCCAGGAGAATCCAGTCACGAGGAAGGCTTGGCTCGGAAGCCGAGGTGAAGGCAATCCGAGTTGCGTGACGGTGAGAAGAGAAACAGAACCAACCACTGTTCAAACGCTGTTCACATGCCGCGGCACCGGAGTCACACAAACGGGAGATGACATTGACTGTGTGCGGATTTACGGCCGGAGGGTCAGGTATGGTGTCGACTGCGGCCAGGACCAGGACAGCACCTAGAATCCACAGCAGGTACGGATTGGTTTTCGTACTCAGCACCGCTGTAATGATACCGGATTCCCGGCGCTGTTAATTTATAAATTTGCCAACAGCGGCGTTTTTGTAAGCCTTTGTAAATGATAAGTACGCGTTGGTTCATGCGGGGGAGATCGAAATTCGACTCGCTTCATCTGGTCCGCAGACCCCAACCAGCAACTCGGTCTTATCCGAGACAATGCCATCTACCCCCAAACCAGCCAGGCGGATCATGGACACTTTTTTGTTAATGGTCCAGCCGAATACCTTCTTTCCGGCAGCATGCAATTCGGCCATCAAGGCGGGTGTAATCAGGCGCTCATGCAGGATCACATATTCCACCTGTAGTTCCCGCCAACAACTCAGCTGCTTGCGGGTTTCGCAAATGATGCCCAGCGGAACTGACTGGCTTCGCTTTCTAAGATCGATCAACACCTCGGGAAGAAACGAGGAAACGACATAGCCACGCTGAGGCCGGAATCGAGAGAGTGCTTCGATGAGGCAGCACTCGACGCCCGGAACTTTGAGTTCAATATCGAGGAACGCTCGGTCCGCGTAACGGGCAAGAACATCTTCCAGAAGAGGCAACGCCTGTAGCCGATTGCAGGCAGAGCGAGCAATTGTAATTCCGGCGAATCTCGAGCCGTGGCAGATCACAGCGCGATCGTCCGCTGTGAGGCGCACATCAAATTCAAAACCGTCACATCCATGCTGGAGCGCTAAGTCAAAAGCTGGAATGGTATTTTCTCGAAGCGACAAAGAGCGCGAGCGCAGGCCGCGATGTCCGAGTAGGAGAGGGCGACTCATCAGGGGTACATCTTAAAAGAGCCGCAGTGAAATCGCTTAATCAGAATCCGAGTTGCAGGCGGGCGGCTTCCGACATCCGGCTCATGTCCCATGGAGGATCGAAAACTACTTCGACATTCACTGCTTTTACAGAAGGCAGCTTTGAAATTCTGTTCTCTACATCCCCTTTGAGCACGTTGCCCATGCCGCAGCCGGGCGCGGTCATCGACATCTGAATGTCAATTTTCTTGCCTTGCTCGTCAACGGGAGTGATCTTGCACGAGTAGATTAATCCGAGATCGACAATGTTGACCGGGATCTCCGGGTCATAAACCGTCTTCAAGATCTCCCAGACCATCTGCTCGTTGAACTCTCGAGTGTCTTCCGGTGCAGCATCTTTCTCCGAAGGTGCGCGCTGTCCGATCGCATCCGCATCTTTGCCATCAATCCGATACATCTGGCCGTAGTCGGTCCAAACCGTGTAGCTGTCACCACGGGATTGCATGATTCTCACCGGCGTGCCTTCCGGCAAAGTGCTGACGGTGCCGCTCGGAATCTCAATGACTTCGCAAGTGCGACTTAGATTAGCGTGGATGCCGGAACTCATCGCCTACTCCGTGGAAATTTTATCTTGCTTGCCATCAAGCGCGGCTTGCAACGTGTGCCAGGCGAGGGTCGCGCACTTCACGCGAACCGGAAATTCCGAGACTCCGGAAAACACCGCCAATTTGCCGAGATCTTCTCGCTCGCCATTGGCCTCGCCGGTCGTGACCAGTTTGTGAAAAGTGTCGAACAATTCTTTTGCCTCGGCTTTGCTCTTGCCCTTTACGGCTTGAGTCATCATTGACGCAGACGCCTTTGAGATGGCGCAACCGGAGCCCTGGAAGCCGATGTCCTGAATCGAGTCATCGTCGACGTTGACATAGACAGTGAAGTGATCTCCGCACAGCGGGTTGAAACCTTCCGCCTTTTGATTGGACTGGGCGAGCTCGTGAAAATTACGTGGCGCTTTACTGTGCTCCAGAATCACTTCCTGATAAAGATCGCGGAGATCGGCCATCAGGCAAAGACCTCCTGGACTTTCGTAATCCCGTTCACCAGCGCGTCCACTTCTTCTTTGGTGTTGTAAAAAGCGAATGATGCCCGCGCAGTGGCGGGAATTCCGAAACGCTGCATGATCGGCTGCGCGCAGTGATGGCCAGTACGGATTGCGACGCCTTCCTGATCGAGAATTGTGCCCACGTCGTGAGGATGAACATTTTCGATCACGAACGAAATGACCCCGGCGCGCTCTTTCGCCGTACCGATGAGGCGCACGCCTGAAAGTGCCGAAAGTTTCTCGACCGCGTAGGACACCACTTCATGTTCATATGCCGCGATTTTGTCGGTCCCAATTGCATTCAGATAATCAATCGCCGCGCCAAGACCGATTGCACCTGCCACGTCCGGGGTACCGGCTTCAAATTTGAAGGGCAGCTTGTTGTAAGTGGTCTTATCAAAAGTGACTGAGCTGATCATGTCGCCGCCCCCTTGATAAGGCGGCATCGCCTCAAGCAGATCGGCTTTCCCGTATAAAACGCCAATGCCCATCGGCCCAAACATCTTGTGGCTGGAGAGGGTGTAGAAATCGCAATCAAGAGCGCATACATCAACCTTCATGTGCGGAACCGCTTGAGCCCCATCGACCAGCACCGGAATATTTTTCTTGTGCGCCAGTTCAATAATCTGGGAAAGCGGGTTCACCGTTCCCAAGGCGTTCGAAACATGGGCGACGGCTACGAGTTTCGTGCGAGGGCCGAGAAGTCTTGCGAATTCATCAAGAATGATTTCGCCCGCATCGTTAATAGGCGCAACCCGCAGCTTCGCGCCCTTTTCATCGCAGAGAATTTGCCAGGGCACGATGTTGGAGTGGTGCTCCATGGCCGTGATCAGGACCTCGTCACCGCTGCCCACGTGGACTCGCCCGTAAGTCTGCGCCACCAGGTTGATAGCCTCGGTAGTGCCACGAACAAAAATGAGTTCTTTTACATCCGCCGCATTGATGAAGCCGCGCACCGCCTGGCGTGCACGATCATGCTTCGACGTCGCGAGCTCCGAGAGAAAGTGAACGCCGCGATGAATGTTGGCATTTTCCTGTTCGTAATAGCGCGTGATCGCGTCGATGACCGCTCGCGGCTTCTGCGATGTAGCAGCGTTATCGAGGTAGACCAATTTTTTTCCACGAACGTCGCGTGCCAGGATCGGAAAGTCACGGCGAATTCTCTCGACATCAAAGCCGGAACTACTCGATCGATTCTGGCTGCTGGATTCGGGGGATGGGATTTTGGCCGCAGTGGTCACCCTATCTCCTCCACGTTTCTGCCAAGGTCTTCATTCCGCGCAACCGTCGAAAGCGGCTTGACCGAATTGGCAATCAGCAAAAGATGAGCATGAATCAACTTTTCTACGTGATCGCGGGCCGCGCCTGAAGCCATGCGATCAAGACACTCATTCGCAAAAGCTAAAAGGAGCAGCTTGCGGGCGGATATCTCATCGATTCCGCGAGAGCGCAAATAAAACAACGCGTTCTCTTCTATTTGGCCGATAGTCGCACCGTGCGTGCACTTCACGTCGTCAGCATAGATTTCGAGTTGGGGCTTGGTATCGATGCGAGAGTCGTCTGAGAGCAGCAGGTTGCGGTTGGTCTGCTTGGCGTCGGTCTTCTGCGCGTCTTTGTGAACGATGATGCGGCCGTGGAATACACCATGCGCGTGGTCGTCAAGGATCCCGTTGTAAAACTGGCGGCTGGCGCAGTGCGGGCTGGCGTGCTCGACCTGCATGTAATTATCGAGATGCTGGTGGCCGCTGCCGATGAACAGGCCATTGATCAGGCACTCTCCGCCTTCGCCCGCCAGGACCGGATGCACATTGTTTCGCACCAGGCCTCCTCCAAGAAGCACAGAATGCGATGAAACATTGGCGCTCCTGCCCTGCTGAACCCGCAGCGTCGAAATATTGAATGCCTGGCGGTCCTCGCGTTCAATCATGTAATGGGAAACGACCGCGTTCTCGCCAGCAACGAGTTCGGTGGCGGTATTGCTGAAAGCTGCTGTCTCGCCGATCGAAACATAATCTTCAACAACTGTGGCCTGCGCTTCGTTTTCGATGACGATCAAATTTCGAGGATGTGACATCAGCGGTTTATGGCTGGCTGTCGAAATAAAGAGCAGATAAATGGGGTCGGTGAGCACGACGCCGCGCCGCACGTGCACGTATCCGCCATCTTCGGCAAAAGCGGTGTTCAATGCCGAAAAAGCATCGCGCTGAATATCCAGATAGCGGCCAAGATGCGACTCGACAGAACTGGAGCTAGCGCTGATTTCTTCCGCCAAACTGTTGACGCTTACGCCCGCGGGCAGCTGCCCAATTGCTGAAAGCTCTCGAGAAAACTGACCGTCAATAAACACCAGCTGGCAGCCAAGACCGGCAACTCCGAATTGCTCTACTTCCTGCTTTGTCACCCTAGCGTCGCGAGATAATTCAAACGAAGTCTTTGAAATGGGTGAGACATTTGTGAAACGCCAATCTTCGTCGTGAGTCGTGGGAAATCCGACTTCGCAGAAACGCGCAAAAGCAGTCTCACGCAATTTTTGCAGCCAGGGCAAATCGCGTCCGGCAGCCCGCTTCTGAAATTCGGTGAAGCTCTCCAGATAAGTTCCGAGTTGTTCGGTTGCAGCAATCACGTATATTCCTTTTATGCAGGGACGGCGTATCCGGTCTCTTCCAATTCCATCGCCAACTCAGGGCCGCCGGACCGCACAATGCGGCCATTCACCAGCACATGAACGAAGTCGGGGACGATGTAATTGAGCAAGCGCTGGTAATGAGTGACGACAATCATTGCCCGCTCTGGGCTGCGCAATGTGTTCACGCCTTTGGCGACGATTCTGAGCGCATCGATATCGAGCCCTGAGTCTGTCTCATCGAGCACCGCGAGTCTGGGCTCCAGCAGCGCCATTTGCAGGATCTCATTCCGTTTTTTCTCGCCGCCGGAAAATCCTTCATTCACCGAACGATTGAGCAGCTTCTCGTCCATTTCGAGCAACTTTAATTTTTCTCGAAAAAGCGGAAGGAAATCCATCGCGTCCATTTCATCCTGTCCGTGATATTTGCGGATCGCATTTAGGGCTGAGCGCATGAAGTATGCGTTGCCAATTCCGGGAATCTCGACTGGGTACTGAAACGCGAGAAACACGCCTTCACAGGCCGCGTCTTCGGCTTTCATCTCCAGGAGATCTTTGCCGTTGTAAATAATCTCGCCTTCGGTGACGTCGTAAGCTTCGCGGCGGGCCAGGACTTGCGCCAGCGTGCTCTTGCCGGAACCGTTTGGCCCCATGATGGAGTGCACTTCGCCGGCATTTACGGTCAGGTTGATCCCTTTGAGGATCTCGTGGTTATCGACCTTGACGTGAAGATTCTTGATTTCCAGTAAGCTCATTCAGTTTCCTCTGTTCCTGTATGTGGGGAGACGGGCGTCTCGCCTGTCGAATTCAGCGCGGGCGAGACGCCCGTGCCCCCAATAGAAACGTCCTTATCCGACGCTGCCTTCCAAACTTACGCTCAGCAGCTTTTGCGCTTCCACCGCGAACTCCATCGGCAGCTCGCGAAACACACGCTTGCAAAATCCATTCACGATCATCGATACGGCGTCTTCCGCCTTCAGGCCGCGCTGGCGCAGATAAAACATCTGGTCTTCGCCGATCTTTGAGGTTGAAGCTTCATGCTCCATGCGCGCGCTCGAGTTCCGCACCTCGATATAAGGAAAGGTGTGGGCGCCGCATTTGTCCCCAATCAGAAGCGAATCGCACTGAGTGTAGTTGCGGGCGCCCTGCGCACCTTTCAGAATCTTCACCTGTCCGCGATAGGTGTTCTGCCCGTGCCCCGCGGAGATGCCTTTTGAAACAACCGTGCTGCGCGTGTTCTTACCGATGTGAATCATCTTGGTGCCGGTGTCGGCCTGTTGATAATTGTTGGTCAGCGCAACTGAGTAGAATTCACCAATCGAGTTATCTCCCTGCAGAATGCAGCTGGGGTATTTCCAGGTGATCGCCGATCCGGTTTCGACTTGCGTCCAAGAAATCTTGGAATTCACACCCGCGCACTTTCCGCGCTTCGTCACAAAGTTGTAGATACCGCCTTTGCCCTGCTTGTCGCCGGGATACCAGTTCTGAACCGTCGAGTACTTGATCTGCGCGTTGTCGAGCGCAACTAGCTCAACCACTGCCGCGTGCAACTGGTTTTCGTCGCGAATCGGCGCAGTGCATCCTTCGAGGTAGCTGACAGAAGCACCCTCGTCGGCAACGATCAGGGTGCGCTCAAACTGTCCGGTTTCCGCAGCATTGATGCGGAAATAAGTCGATAGCTCCATGGGACAGCGAACACCCTTGGGCACGTACACAAACGATCCGTCGCTGAACACGGCCGCATTCAGCGCGGCAAAGAAGTTGTCGGTGTAAGGAACGACTGAGCCCAAATACCTTTTCACCAGGTCAGGATGATTGCGCACGGCTTCTGAGAACGAACAGAAAATAATTCCCAGCTCAGCAAGTTTGCCCTTGAACGTGGTCGCGACCGACACACTGTCAAACACCGCGTCGACTGCGACTCCGGCGAGCATCTTCTGCTCCTGCAACGGGATTCCCAGCTTTTCGTAAGTGCGCAGAATCTCCGGATCGAGCTGGTCCAGACTTTCAAGCTTCACCTTCTGCTTCGGCGCGGAGTAATAAACGATGTTCTGGTAATCGATGGGCGGATAATGGACGTTCGCCCACTTGGGTTCGGCCTCAGCCTTTTCAAGCGCAGCCCAATGGCGGTACGCCTTCAGCCGCCAATCCAGCATGAACTCCGGCTCCTGCTTCTTGGTCGAGATAAGGCGAATGACATCCTCGCTCAGGCCCTTAGGGATCCGCTCTTCTTCGATGTCGGTGATGAAGCCCCACTTATATTCCTGCTGGGCTAGATCTCGGATTGTGTCAAGATTCGTGCTCATTGAGTGCTCCCAGAAATTCGGCTGATGCCGGGGACAAGTTTCCCTCGTTCATCTCTGATGGCAATTAATTGCAGTGGATGAATCAGGTCAGCGAGGGTTAGTTTTTCGAGCGCGCCGCGCACCACTTGACTGATCATCTTCTGATTCATTTTGATGGGGCAGGATGGTTCCAGGTCGCATATTCCAGAGACGTCGGTTGTGCATTCGGTCAAACCGATCGGTCCCTCCAGCGACGAGATAATTTCCGCGACCGAGATTTCCTGGGCTGCGCGCGCTAGGCTGTAACCCCCGGTGTGGCCACGGTGAGAGACCAAAAAGCCATTCTGCAAAAGTACCTTTAAAAGTTTGCTGACGGTTGGTAAAGGCAACTTGGATTGCGACGCTAATCCGCGTGCGGTGTGCAGACTCTGCTGCCCGCCCTTGGCCACATAGCTCATCAGAACCAGCCCGTAATCGGTTAATTTGCCTAGTCTGATCATTCTCTTGTATGCAAAGCTCTACTCTGGATATAGGACTAATTCAGTACAGTTTGATTATAGGAGCTTAACCCGCTGCCTGCAAGCTTATGAATCCCAAATCAGGGGCTGGTCTGCAATCGACGTTGCGCAAGAAACGAAATGCTCAGGCCGGGTGAAAAAAGTCGCACAGCAGGTCCATGGTAGATAGCTGATGCATAAACGGCATAACTCGCATTCCGATATGGCTCAAGCACTTCGGGCGATCGCCTGATAGTGAAGTCTTTTGGCACGGCGGTTGCATCTTTACTAAATGGGGACATGCGTTCGTTGCGCACCAAGCCGCACGGCAACATACGCCAACGCTGCCTCCTCGTAAGCAACCGCCTTGGTAAGACTTACCTAGGCGTCGTTGCTCTGGCTCTTTCCGTTTTCTGCGGAACTGCGTTTCCCGCCACGGCCAACAAGCCTTTCTCGTCAGAAACCGCCGCAAATTCTGCTATTGTGATCGGCTTCGTCGGAGGCTTCGTTCATCGCAATGACACCCGCCACGCGGAGGTACAGTTGGCTGAGAAAATACGGGCCGGGTACTCTGATCGCGTGCATGTGAGCATCTTCGAAAATCACCATCGCGACGATGCCTATAATGCCGTAATGAAGTGGCTCGATAAGGACGGCAATGGCGGGATTTCCGATTCTGAGAGGCGTCAGGCCCGGATCATTCTCTATGGACACAGTTGGGGTGCTTCTGCGGTGGTTGAACTGGCCCGCGAGTTGCAGAAACAACAGATACCCGTGCTGCTCACGGTCCAGGTGGACAGCATCACTAAACCCGGAGAGGATGATCGGCTCATTCCCGCCAATGTAGCCCGCGCGGTGAACTTCTATCAGGCCGGTGGGATGCTGCATGGATTGCCTGAGATCGTGCCCGCCGACCCCCAGAGAACCCAAATCCTCGGCGATTTTCGCTTTGATTACAAGAAGCAGCCTGAGCCTTGCTCGAGTTATCCCTGGTTCGCACGTCACTTTCTTAAGGGACACATTGCCATCGAATGCGATCCCGCCGTGTGGTCGCAAGTAGAAACGCTGATCAGCGAATATCTGCTCCCCGCGCGAAGCCAAGCTCAAAATAATCCCTAATCTGCACGCCTATGGGTAGCCGCATGTGTAGCCCCAGGCCTGCACGTCTGCCCTATAAGATCACTTGCGTTTTGCAAGTTAGATTTGTTACTGTTTCGGGCTATGCTGCGGAAGCCGAAGTCAAAGCGCCGCTCGGGCTGCCCGGTAAGCGTCTCGCTTGAAATGATCGGGGACCGCTGGTCACTGCTGATCGTGCGCGACCTCATGGTGCGCGGCTATCGGACGTTCAAGGAGTTTGAGGAATCAGGCGAGGGCGTTGCCACTAACATTTTGTCGGAGCGGCTGCACAAGTTGAAATCCACAGGAATTATCGCTACCGGGGTGGACGCAAGCGACGGGCGAAAGGTAAATTACCGACTTACGCAAAAGGGTATCGATCTTGCGCCGGCGCTCCTTGAGTTGCTGATTTGGGGAGCGCGGCACGAAAAAACCGAAGCCTCGTGTGCCGCGATTGCGAAGATGACCCAGCATCGCGAGGCGTTGCTGAATGAAGTCCGGGCACGTTGGAAGAATAATGACCCCCGACCGCTGCAGGTGAATGGGCATTGGGTTTGGCCCTGAATGTGGTCAGTTTTGATATCACAATGATGAGGAGCTAGCGATGAGCAAGGTACGAGTTCTGGTCGGTACGCGCAAAGGCGCATTCATTCTTAGTTCAGACGGCAAGCGCGAAAAATGGGAGGTCAGTGGGCCGCACTTTGCGGGTTGGGAGATGTATCACCTGAAGGGATCGCCCGTTGATCCGAATCGAATTTACGCATCGCAAACAAGCGGCTGGTTTGGGCAAATCATTCAGCGCTCGGATGACGGCGGGAAAACGTGGCATCAGCCGGGTACGCCTCCCGGACAGAAGCCCGAACCCGGGCCACCAAAAGCGGCGAGCAATAAATTTCTGTACGACACATCCGCCGAAACCGGCAAGCCGCTGACCACTCACCAGTGGTATGACGGAACGCAGCATCCGTGGGAGTTCAAGCGAGTGTGGCACCTCGAACCGTCGCTGAGCGATTCCAACACGGTTTATGCGGGAGTTGAGGACGCGGCGTTATTTCACTCGACCGACGGCGGAGAAAACTGGAAGGAACTTTCCGGCTTGCGTGGACACGGCACCGGACCTAAATGGCAACCGGGCGCGGGGGGCATGTGTTTGCACACTATCGTGCTCGACCCCAGCAATCCGCAGCGCATCTGGATTGCTATTTCGGCAGCAGGCGCATTTCGCACCGACGATGGCGGCAAAAATTGGAAGCCCATCAACAAAGGCCTGCGCTCGCAATACATTCCTGATCCCAATGCCGAGGTTGGACATTGCGTTCATCACATCGCGATGAACCCCAAGCGGCCGGGCGTGCTCTTCATGCAGAAGCACTGGGATGTGATGCGCAGCGACAACGCCGGAGACGAGTGGAAAGAAGTCAGCGGTAACCTGCCCACGGACTTTGGATTTGCCATTGACATTCACTCGCACGAACCAGAAACCATTTACGTGGTCCCCATCAAGAGTGATTCGGAACACTTTGTGCATGACGGGAAACTGCGCGTCTTCCGCAGTCGCAGCGGCGGCAATGAGTGGGAGGCTTTGACTAAAGGCCTGCCGCAGAAAGATTGCTACGTAAACGTCCTACGCGACGCCATGGCTGTCGATACTTTAGACAAGTGCGGGATTTACTTCGGCACCAGCGGCGGCCAGGTGTACTGCTCCGCCGATGCGGGGGATAGCTGGAACCCAATTGTGCGGGACCTGCCGGCGGTACTCAGCGTCGAAGTGCAGACGCTAGGGTGATATCGCTGCTTTAGCTGGAAGTGGTGCGGCGCAATCCTGCTCGGCTGCCGGGAGTGAGGGGACATTCGATCTCCCAGGACAGCCGAGGGCGGCCCTCCCCACGTAAAGAAGATTGATCAGAGAGCGCCGGCTTTTTCTAAGGCGGCGCGCATTCCTTGCCAGCATTCAATGGATGAGGCTTCGGGAGTTCCGGCACCGCGCCAGTGGGTCTCGAGGCTGACCGCGTGGTGATAACCATCACGTTCGAGCGCGGCGAACTGTCCTGACCAGTCGATGATGCCCTTGCCCATCGCGGCCCATTGGTAGCCGCCGTTGCTTCGCACCACATCCTTTACGTGGCAATGTCCAATGCGATCTTTGGGCAGGAGATTGTAAGCGCCCGGGTATGGGAGTTCACCGAGTTTGGCCGCATTGCCGGGGTCCCAGTTGAGCATGAAATCTCGTGAGGGTACGCCGGCCAGTGTCTTCGCCGCCTCGACTCCAGTGCCGGTGTTGCAGGCAAATTCGTTTTCGAGAAGCAGCACCAATCCCGCTTTCCCAGTTTTCTCGGCGGTTCTTTGCAATACTTCGTTGATTGCGTTGCGATGCGGCGCGGGATCATCCAATCGCCAGAAATCGAAGCAACGTATGCGATCGGTAGATAGCTTTTTTGCCAGTTCAATGCAGCGATGGAGAACTTCGTCCTGTTGCGAATAGGTGAAGTTGGCATTGAATTGATCTTTTTCAGCGAACTTGGACTTGGGGGCGTCCGGCCAATCAGTCTTAAACAGCGGGCTCGCGATATCGGTGACGCGAAGATTATGTTTCTTGAGCACCCTTAGGATTTCGAGAATTTCCTGCGCATCAAAGTTTGCGATGTTCTTCTTCCATGCGCTCCGGATCTCCACCCAGCTCATTCCGAATTGTTGGGATGCGATTTCGCAAGCGCGACCGAAATCCTGGGATATCTCGTCAGTTATGACAGCGATTTTGAATGGTGAGTTTGCCAGACGGGCTGCGGATTTCGACACCTTCGGGAAACCTGCCCCCGAAATATTCCGAGCGGCGGCAAGCGCCGCGATTCCGGTACCAATAAATTGGCGACGAGAAAAATTATTTGACATGGCGACGACCCGCAAGATCCTGAAACAGATTTAACGATCGGGAAAGCCTAAGGATATCAAGACACCACGCGTAACTTTTTCCAGCACGTGTTCGGGAAGCCTGCGTAGCCGCTGCCTGGGGAGCTGCAAGCTGGTTTTCCTTACGGTGGTGATCGACTCCGCTTGGATAGTTGAAGGCTCGGACAGTCCTGTCTCTCCGGGACCCAATGCAATATGCGAGGGAAGCTTTGCGGGAGTGGTTGAAAGCGGAACCACCAGCACCGTATTTGCCCGCTCATGAGCATTTCGAGCTTCAATAGACACGACAACGACTGGGCGTTCAGATTTATCCGACGGGTCGGTAGGCAAATGCACGTACCAGATTTCCCCTCGTTGCGGCGCTCTGTTGGATTCCACCGACTGAGTTCCTCGTGTTACATCTGCGATTCGGAAAACTCACCCCAACCTTTTTCTTCATTAGCTTCATCATCCGAAAGCGAATCGTAATAGGCAGTGAACTGGGCTTGAAACCTGGCGCGCTTCCAATCGCGAATTATTTCCTCAAGTGCCGCGGTCAGGGAGTTGGACCGGCGTTCACTCTTATAATTCTCGACTGCCGCGATCACATCCTCAGAAAGAGAAAATGTCCGTGCCTGCTTCCGCCTACTCTTCTGACGCGTCATAAAATCATACCTTTTGTATTATCAGTCATAATATGAGTCCATTGATAAACGTCATTCTACCTTCAAATAATTGAACTAGGCTAGAGGCTGTCGCAACCAAGTGACCGAGATCCAAGTGTTCTTGAATCATGTTATACTTTATCATACTTACAGTCGTATTGAATCCCGCAGGATAGCTCTGATTCATGGCACATCAAAACCACCACTCGACCAAACGCTAACGGCGAGAATCGCGTACACTAGGATATGCACTCTGAAGCGCAGCTCAATCCGGAGACCGTGGAACGCCTCGAGGAGCAGAGTGGGTTGCTGTTGAGGACCTACGAACTGGAACTGGCGAAAGATCCTACCAGCCGGGCGACGGAGTCCGCGCGCAGCAATCTCATTGCCTTGCGCCATACTATCAACCAAATCTATGGCGAATCCGCCGCACTTGACGTGACGGATGCGTTGGAGTTCGCCACAGTATTGGTTTCCGGTGAAGAGTAGTCGCGAGCACACTGAACCAGGCGTGCGCTCTTAAAAATTAGTTTCCGCGGAGGAACCAACCCGGTTCTGATTATGGTTGTTTGACTTCCGCAGCTTTGTCGAAGGAAGAAACCAAATATGCCTGCACGAAAAGAATATGTCGCCGAACAAGAGATGGACGAACTGGGCCCCAGCCACGCGTCATCCGAGCAAGACACCGAAGACCTGTTCAGCGCGGTGCGCGAGCAGGGCCTGGATGTTATCGCCGGAGATATGGCGCTGCCTTGGCTCAGCATGGAGCAAAAGCTCGCCAGCGAAGAAGATGAGGAAGAGGTCGAACTCGATCTGAGTACGGGCGCGCCCGATACTTCCAGCGACCCGGTGCGGCTGTATCTGCACGAGATGAGCATTTCGCCGCTGCTGACTCGCGAGGGCGAAGTGGAGATCGCAAGGCGGATCGAGCACGGGCAACGTCGCGTGTTGAAGGCGCTTTCACGTTCGCCGATCGCAATCCGGCAGATTTTGACAATTGCCGAAGATCTGAAATCTGAACGGCGCTCGATTCAGGAAATAGTGACTTTCGAAGAGGAAGAACTCACCGAGGAGAAATTGCGCAAGCGGACTGATGATGTCGTGCGCCGCATCGATCAGCTGCGAAAGCATTACAACACGGCTCTCAGGTTGACGGAAAAACTGAGTACGATTCCCGCAAAGAAGAAAGCCAAGCAGTACCGCCGTTGTCAATTGCAACTCGCCCGCGAGATCGTGCGAATTTCGCTTATTGTGCGCACTCTCGGGCTCGCGGCCGCTGAACACAAACGTCTGATCGAGCGCGTAACCCGGACCGCAGATAACATGCGCTCGCTGGAACGACAACTGGCGCAACTGGAAAAGAAGGTCACCAAGAGCTCCAGCGAAGCCGTTAAGAAGAACAATCTTGCTGCGCAACGGCAGCTTCGTGCCGACATCAAGAAGCTGGAAAGCGATGCCGGAATGACTTTCGCTGAACTCCGCAATGCGCAGCGTGCCATTGTTCAGGGACAGATGAATGCCGATGCAGCAAAGCACGAAATGATCGAGGCGAACCTGCGATTGGTGGTGTCGATTGCGAAAAAATATGCGAACCGCGGCCTGCACTTCTTGGACTTGATCCAGGAAGGCAATGTCGGCCTGATGAAAGCGGTGGACAAGTTCGAATACCGCCGCGGCTACAAATTTTCGACTTACGCGACGTGGTGGATCCGGCAGGCGATCAGCCGCGCGATTGCCGATCAGGGACGAACCATCCGGTTGCCAGTGCACATGACCGAAATCGTCAACAAGATGATCCGCACCTCCCGGCGGCTGGCGCAAACCCTCGGACGAGAGCCGTCATCGGCAGAAATTGCCAAGCAGATGGATATCCCGGAGTGGAAGGTGCGTAAGGCACTTAAGATTATGCGCGCACCGGTCTCGCTCGAAACTCCAATCGGTGAAGAGGGTGATTCCCATCTTGGCGACCTGATCGAAGACCGGACTGCGGTTTCCCCTGCAGAAGCGGTCATTGGAGTAAATCTGAAGGAACGCGCGGAACGCGTGCTGCGCACCCTAAGCCCGCGTGAAGAACGCGTGCTGAGAATGCGTTTCGGCATGGACGATGGTTCCGAACACACGCTGGAAGAAGTCGGGCGTTGTTTCGCCGTCACGCGCGAGCGCATTCGACAGATCGAAGCAAAAGCGCTGCGCAAGCTGCGGCATCCTTCGCGATCCAGCGAACTACGGGTGCTGCTGGATACCGAGTAGCCCGTTCGCAAGCTTGAGCAATGAAGATGACGTGAAGTGCGGCGTAACTAACGTCATCTTCTGCTCGGCGCCGCAGTTCATTACTCTAATGATGGGGCAGGCCGCACTTCCCTCCTTACTATTGCGGACGCCCGCCTTTCAATACACTTGATTACACGTGACCGACTTGGATCAACAGGCGGCTCTCGAGCAAACGCCAGCGCTGAGCGAATCGAACGCAGCCGCGGAGCCGGAGAGCGGGCAGTCGCTGTTGAGCACCCGTATTTGTGATCTCGGCCTGACGATCGAAGGATCGACGCTTGAAAAATTCGTTCAGCAGCTCTATCGAGAACTGGAGCAGAAAAAAATATTTAAGTTCCGTCCCGGTTGTTATTTGACCGACGAGTGGGGATGCCCTTCGGGCGAGCCGGTGATTGGAATTCCCTTTTATCTGGCGCGGGCTGATGTCGCGCAGGTTGAAAAAGAAAACAATGATCTGGAGAGCGCGAGAGAAATCATGATGTACCTGCGGCATGAGGCGGGCCATGCGTTTAACTACGCATACAAGCTGCATCGCACGTCGGAGTGGAAGCAATTGTTTGGACCGTACCGCAGGCCGTATCGCGAGAACTACCGCCCGGTACTGTTCTCCAAAGACTACGTGCGGTATTTGCCAGGGTGGTATGCGCAGAAGCATCCCGACGAAGATTTCGCGGAAACTTTTGCGGTGTGGATGACCCCGCGCTCGAACTGGCGCAAGAAATATCGGGGATGGGGAGCACTGGCGAAGTTGCAATATATGAACCGGATCGCGCGCGAGCTAGGGAATGTTGATCCGTTGCGGAAGCGCGGAACAGCGGACATCACCGCCGCGGAAATGGAAATGACGGTGGGGGATTTTTATCGCAACTCGACCGATCAGATTCCGCTGCTGGATGTAACTCAAGATGGCGATCTCGCTGAAATGTTTAATGCGTCTAAAAAGAGCAAGAGCGCGCAGGCTGCGGATGTTTTCTTGCGCGAGCATAGAAAGACCATCGTGGACCACATTACGCGATGGACTGCGCTGCAAAGGCCGGCGGTGAAGAAGTTAATGGAATCGATCGAGAAGCGCAGCGGTGAATTGCGATTGATGGTCGACAAGAAAAAAGAAGCCGAATATCTTTCAGAAATTACGGTCTTCGCGACCACGCTGGTGATGACTCACCTGGCGCGGTGCAAGGCATTTCAAGCTTAGGAGCGAGTGGATGGCCGACCCGTTAAAAGTGGCGGTGCTATACGACGTCTGGGGCGAGGAAGACACTTCAGAACCGGAGGCGACCCAGGCTGGACGCAAGCGCAAAGTAAAAGAAGACCGGGAAGAGATTTTCGACGCCTTGGGCAAGCTGGGTCATGAACCTTCTTATTACGTGCTGGACGGGCGGCCACAGTCGCTCTATGGACTGGGGAAATGCGGCGCCGATCTCGTATTCAACCTGACCGAATCCTACGCCGGCGACGATACCAAAGAAATGAACGTGGCCGCTTACATGGATCTGCTGGGACTTCCCTACACCGGCGCGGGCCCTCACGCGCATTTTTTAGCGCAGGATAAAGCCACCGCAAAAAAAATGTTTGCCTTCCACGATATCCGCACGCCATTCTTCGCGACGGCGTATCGAGGAAATATCGATCACGCGCATGACGTGAAATTTCCGCTAATTGTGAAGCCGCAGTCGGAAGATGGATCAATTGGAATCGATGCGGCGGCGGTTGTGACCGGAGTCAAAGAATTGATGGAGCGAGTCGAGTACGTGCAGAACGAATTCGATTCGCCGGCTTTGATCGAGGAGTACATCGAGGGACGCGAAATTTATGCCTCAGTACTCGGCAGCTATGAAAAGACCGAAGTCTTGCCCCTGGTTGAACTGGATCTTTCCAAATTGCCACGCGGAACGCCGAAGATCGCCAGCCGCGATGTGAAATTCGAAACTGAGTCGAGAGCCTACAAGCTGACGAAATCGACCATCGCGGAAGATCTCGACGAGCCCACGGTGCAGAAATTGTCCGAGACCGCGCTGGCGGCATATCGTGCGGTAAAACTGCGCGACTACGGGCGCATCGACATGCGCCTCACTTCCGAGGGCGAAGTTTATGTGATTGAAGCCAACCCGAACCCGTGGCTCTCCAGCAAGCACGAATTCGCCATGGCTGCGAAAAAATCTGGACGATCTTATACACAACTCATCGGTGAGATCGTGGAGATGGCGTTAGAAAGAACTCGCCGTAGCGCCAGCGCCGCGATTTAACTCTCTTTCGGTTTTTTCCTGCGGAACCCCAACACTTTCTTTTCTGGAAGGCCGGTTTCAATCCGGTTTCGGCCACCACGTTTGGCCCGGTAGAGGGCTTTGTCTGCCTGGCTGATAATCTCGTCGGAGCTTAACTTCGGTTGCGACTCGCCGATTCCAATGCTGACGGTAACGGAGAGCGAAACCGATGAACTGGTGGCAGTCAGGCGAGGAACGTCGCGCTTTTTCTTGTCTGCCCTGCGCTCGGGTGAGCGCTGAACTTTACGGCGTTCCTCGCCGCTGCGGACACGGAAGGTGGAACTTTCGATATTAAGCCGCAGCAGCTCTAATATGTCGACGATCTCTTTACCCGTCCTGCCGGGAAAAAGAATCGTGAACTCTTCTCCGCCGACGCGGAATGGGTCGCCGCCTCCGCCTACGCGAGCAAGTTTCGAGGCCACCATGCGAAGCACCTGGTCGCCGATGTCATGCCCGTAGGTGTCGTTAATATTCTTGAAGTGGTCGATATCAACGGCGGCAACGGCATAGGGTGGTTTCAATCGCGCCAGCGCATCGTTGAATGCGCGGCGGGAGTGCAGCCCAGTTAGTTCGTCACGATAGGCCAGCGCATAGGAATTCTCCACGATGGAGCTAGCGAGAATCAGCGCGGCTACGCCGAAATAGGCGCTGCTGAGCTTCCCTATTCCTCCAGCGTTCAGGGCAAGCCAGATTGCTATCAACGACCAGAACATCCCAATAATGGTTGGCTTTTGAAAACGCACCAGCCGATACAGCAAATATCCCAAGGCGATCACAAACAACAACAGCGCAGGCTGCGGAAGTTTCCAATGAATCGAAGCCATCGGCGAGGCATGCAGGACTGCCGGGACGGGTTGGCCTGGACGGGCTATCGCGGCAACAAAAACAGATTCAAAAAACAGCAGGACTAAAAACCAGAACAGACTGCGTCCGGGATATCCGCGCTCAGGGAAAAAAGTCAGCAGAATAAAATTCAGCGGCAGCAGCAGAGCGATCGCCTCAAACGCCACTCGGCCAGGTCCTGCGGCCGAAATGTGACCCTGCGTGAAGAACTCAAGTGCGCGATGGGCCAGCAACAGCACAATCGCGGAGAGGAAAATGCGAGTGGTGTGGAATCTCCACGACAACAGCAATGCCGCTATAAAAACTGCGTAGTAAAAAAACTTGACTCCATACACCGATGGATTAATCCATCCCGGATTGAGCAGCAGGTATGCGCCAAGCAGAATCGCCCCGCCCGGAAGGAATACTGCTTGCAAAAATCGTTTAGTCCAAGGCTCCATGGATTCATCCTTATCCTCTGGCGAAAGCGTGCTAACTGGCGAGTGGCAGGCAAGGTTCCGCTTGCAATCTGAGTCGATGATTTTCCGCAGAAGCGCCTACCGAGGAAAGTTTCTCGGTTAGGTCGCATGCTCCGTCCTTCGTGCCTTGCTTCGCAACCCTATCGGCTCTAAGAATGAATCGAACTTAATTATTCCTATGCGCGTATTGATTGCCGAAGACGATCCCGCCCTTGCTACTTTCGTACAAAAGGGCCTGGAAGCCGAACATTATGCCGTGGACGTGACCCATGATGGCGAGCAGGCGAAGGCCATGGCGACCGAACTGGACTATGACTTGTTCATGCTGGATCTGAACCTGCCACGCATGGATGGAATCTCGATTCTGCGGCATTTGCGGCCACGGAAGCCCAGCATGCCAATTCTCGTCTTGACCAGCAGGAACCGGGTGGAAGACCGGGTGCAATGCCTTGACCTCGGCGCAGATGACTACATGGGAAAACCCTTCTCCTTTATTGAGCTCTCGGCCAGGATCCGTGCCTTGTTGCGCAGAAGCCATTTGCCCGCAGCGTCGGTACTCACAGTCGCGGACCTGAAACTTGACCGAGTGGAACGCAAGGTGGAACGTGCCAGCAAGCGAATCGAGCTTACATCCAAGGAATTCGGGCTACTCGAATACTTAATGCTGAATGCCGGGCGCCGGGTGTCGCGGACGATGATCATCGAGCATGTGTGGAATCTCTCGTTCGACACTGGAACCAACGTTATCGATGTTTATGTAAATTACCTCGCCTCCTGCAAACTGTCACCGTTTAACGCCACCGGGCTGATCCAGTTGGATCTCGGCATCGCTTTCGCTTTGATTGACATGCTTCTAGGCGGCGAAGGAGTGGACGCGCCACCCACTCGCGACATCACGGAGATTGAAGAGGAAGTGGCAGAAACCGCCATGCAAATAATATTTCGCGAGCTGCAAGTCACATGGCAGGCGTTAGCGGTGGAGTTTCACTTCGAGCAACGGAAACAGCTGGGGGAAGCGCAACAGCTTATGGCTCTTGAGGAAAGGATGCTGTGCCTCGGATTCGAAGTGGCGCTCAAAGAGCGTCGCGGGGGCATGACCATTGCGATCCCAACTGTCATATCGAGTGCCCTGTTGCGAAAAATATCAGCCGTGCGCACGCGCTTCTACACTCGCCCCGACTCAGCAAATTTTCCACATCAATTACGGAAACTGCTGCTCAATTGCCCATTCCGCTTGGATCTGGGGCTGTCGGCGCGCGCGTTGTCGTCGGAGCTGGCCGAGATCCAACCCGGAAAAGTCATCGCCCTCAATCGCACTGCAAGCGCACCAGGAACATTGTTTGCCCGGGGCCGCCCGATTTTCAGCGCGAACGTGGCGCGCGTCGGACAGATGCGCGCCGCACAGATTCTTTACGCCATTGAATCGCCGACAGAAAGGAAGCCGGTATGAGCAGCCCGACTATGCCGTCCGCTGGTCCGGTGAATGCCTTCGCGCAACTGTGGACCGAAGCCATGTCCGCGGTAATGTCGCAAGTTGCCTCGGCATCGTTTCCCATGCAGGCCGCCACGGCTGAGACTATGCCTCCGGCGGCTGCGGAGGACGTGCAGCTTACGGTGACCGCGGCAGGCACAGCTCGCGGGGAAATGAACTTACGCCTTCCGCCCGCTACGGCGGTCGACTTGGCCAAGATTTTTATTTCCGACACCGACGCCGCGCGGACTGAAGTGACTGCCGACGACCGTTCCGCGCTCGAAGAGTTATTCCGCCAGATCGCCGGACATGTGGTGACTTCGGCAAAACCAAAGGGCCTGGAAGTACAGCTCACCGTCAATCTCGGGGAAGCTCCAACTTGGCCGCCAGCAGCAAGTGGGTGCATTTCCAGTGGCGCAACTGCGCCACGTCCGGTGCAAGTGGAATGGAAGTTAAGTTCGGCGCTTGCGACAGCCTTGGTTTCCGCATGGCGCGAGCCAGACGCCTCACCAGCCGCGCCCGCAGCACCCACCTCCCTGCCGCCGAGATCGAAGGGACAGGAAAAGCTGGAACTGCTCATGGATGTGGAACTCGACGTAGTTTTGCGTTTTGGAGGACGGAACATTCTGCTCAAAGAAATTTTGGATCTCGGGCCAGGATCGGTGGTGGAACTGGACCGCACTATCCAGGACGAGGCTGATCTGCTGCTGGATGGAAAACTGGTGGCGCGCGGAGAAGTAGTAGTGGTGGAAAGGAATTTCGGTATCCGAATTACAGAAGTGCTGCCCGTGCAGGAAACAGCATGAAGATGTTCACGCCCATGCTCAGCAAACAATTTCGATGGTTATTCGAATCCCGGATCAAACGATCACGGAGCTGTTCCAGCCCCGAGTGCCGGCACGATCCCACTATTTGGCGGCTCACTCCAAGTGTGCGGTTACACGGCTCGGCATTTTGTTTTCCTGAATGCCTGGAGCGGGAACTGCTCCGGCGTTTGCAACATACATCAACCGCATCACGTCGAGAGCAGCTGAATTCGTGCCGGGTACCATTGGGTTTGTTGATGATTTCAAGAGGGGAACTCACAAGTGAACAGTTGCATGAGGCGTTGGCGCTGCAAAAGAAAAATGGCACTGGCCGAATCGGCGAATGGCTGCAACAACTCGGCCACGCATGCGATGTAAGTGTGGCCGCAGCACTTGCCAGCCAATGGTCCTGCCCAGTCCTTAAAAATATTCCGGTCGGAGTGGGCACTTGCACGATTCCGTTTCACTTGTTGAAAACCTTCTGCATGGCGCCTGTTCACTTTTCAAACAAGCGCCGCATTTTGCATATGGCATTCGCGGACAAAATTGAATATCGCGCGCTCCTCGTGATCGAACAGATGATGGATTGCAAGACTGAGGCGTGCCTGACCACCCGCAGCGAGATTCAGGCTGCGCTGGTCCGAATGGAAGAACATGGGTCACACGAAGAAAAAGTGTTTGAACGGACCTGCGATCCGGAGGAAACAACTCGAATCATTTCGAGTTACGTTTCGACCCTGAATGCGACCGAAATTCGAGTCGCCTCTTGCGGAGAACTGCTGTGGGCACGACTCACTGGTGCTGAACTTAGCGAAAATCTTTTGTTCTCGCGTATAACTGGAAAGGTACTTCAGTTTGCGAGCAAGAAACTTCCGGAAACAATTTCCAGCTGACCTAGAGCGTTTCGAAAAATAATCCCGCACCTTTTGGCAAATAGCCTTTCCGCCGAAACCAGTCTTCCATTGCATCTTTCAATTTATCCAGCGGCACGCGCTCGCCGATTTCCATGAGCCCGTCGCCGGAAGGAAGGGTATCGTCGAAAATGCTGGCATTAGTGAAATTGCGCATGGAGAAATTGTCCAGCCATTTCAGCGGACAGGGTATGCGATCGCCATCAGTTTGGTATTCGACGCGAATCTTGCGGGAAAACATCCTGCGGAAATTCTAAACAATTCGGAATCATTACATTGCCGGCGAAGACGTAGCCGGAGCGTGCGAACTGGCTTCCCCATTCACCAAGTCTTTCAATTCCTTACTCGGCTTAAAGAATGGAATCTTCTTCGCGGGAACGTCCACGCGATCGCCGGTCTTGGGGTTGCGTCCCACCCGTGGCTTGCGCTGCCGAGTACGAAAGCTGCCGAAACCGCGAATCTCGATCTTGTCCCCAGCTCGCAGTGAACGGACAATACTGTCAAAGATGGTCTCGACGACCACCTCGCTGTCTTTGCGGGTCAACTCAACCAGACCGGAAACCTCGTCGATCAGATCCGCTTTAGTCATGGTTACTTTGCTCTCCAATTCGTCGAGATACTTCCACTCGGGAGGTCGCTGGGTACGCTGGCTTCATCCGAGACCGGTCAACTGCCGTCCTCATAACCTTCTCAAATTTCAGGGCTTGTTGGCAAGAGCCAGATGCAATCACGGCCTTGCTACTTCCAAAGATAGTAAAACCCAACCTGCTGATCGAGCAACTTTTCCTTTGTAGGCAAATACGGAGTGACGTCGCCAAACAATAAATCCAGCAATGATTTGCGCTCCCTTTCAGGATGGACCAGGACAGGCTCGCCGCTGATGCTTACCGACTTCGCCGTGTCCAGCACAGCAGTGCGAAAATCTCCAATCTGGTCAATCAGGTGCAGCCCCATAGCTTGCTCGCCAGTCCATACCCTGCCATCAGCTATCGCTTTAATATCAGAGGCCTTGGCGTGCCGCCCATCGGCGACCGCCTGCACAAACTGTCCATACATGTTGTCGATCAGGCCTTGCATGTACTGGCGTTCAGCCGGGGTAAGTTCGCGGGTGGGATCGCCCGTATCTTTGAATAGCCCGACCTTCAGCACTTCCGGTTTCAGCTTTGCCCAGCGCATGAGATCGCCATAGTTGACCCATTCGGCGATCACGCCTATCGAACCTACAACGCTGCCACTGTCGGCATAAATTTTGTTGGTGGCGGAAGACACATAGTAGGCGCCGCTGGCCCCGACTGTCTGAATGGATGAGACGATCCGCTTGTGCTTTACGTCGCGAACACGTTTTACTTCGCGATAAATTTCTTCTGAGGCCGCGACCCCGCCGCCCGGCGAATTCACATGGATGATGATCGCTTTGATGGAATCGTCGTCAGCGAACCTGCGTATATCTTCAACAACTTCGCTGGGATCGATGATTACGCCATCAAGGTCGACAACACCGATCTTGTCGCCAAAGGCATGAATACCGGCTTGGCGACCGCTCGCATGTAGAGCGATGAAGACCAGAGTGAATACGGCCAGCACGAAGAGGAAGAATGCGCCTCCTCCGATTAACACCCATAGCCAGACTCGCGAGCGACCGTTCTCAGCCATAGAGGTTGTAGTTTAGCACTCTCGCGGAGCAGTGGTGTTTATTCGGGGACGATCACTTGCAGCGCCTGGCGCGCAACATTAAATTCGACCGGAGTCTTGCAAACATATTCGCCGTCGGCATATACGTCGACGGGAAGATCCGTCTCAATGCTGACCCGGTCAGTCTGCCTATATTCGACATTTTTCGAAAGGAGATGCCGCCCGAAATAGGCAGTTGGAAACCAGCAAAACAGTTTGAACTTGTCCATCGCGCGCACCACACACAGATCCAGCTTCCCATCATCGAGTTTCGCCTGCGGAGCTATCTTGACACCGCCGCCATAAGTGGGGGCGTTGGCAACGGCCGCGAGCAGTGTGGGTCGGAACTGTTCGCCAGAATTGCCGTTCGGAGACACTTTCATCGGAAATGGTTGAAAGCGGAAAAATTCGCCAGGCGCAGACAGACCATATCCGCCACGGGCACGGACCCATGATGGGAGTTTATTGGCACGGCGGACAATTTCAACATCCAGCCCGACGCTACCTGAGCAGCAAAAATAATGAGGATGGTCATTGGCGTTGACTGCACCAGAGTCCGCCGGAGTCTCGCCAATTCTCGACGAGGAGTGAATCACCCCGAGATCGATGGTCCGTACATTGCCAGCTCCGGAAGCAAATTTCTGCCATGCCGAAAGCGAATCGTGGGGATCCTGTAAACCAAGAGAGCGCGCAAAATCATTGCCGCTGCCACAGGGTACGACCATCAACGGTACGCCGAGATCGACCAGCGTAGAAAGATTGCGGTGAATAGTGCCGTCGCCGCCAAAAATCACGACCGCATCAGCTTGCTCGATTAGGGAGGTCCATTCCGCGTGGGCTGCCCGCTGGAACGCAGCCAGCGGTTTGCTCACATTCCCCGGCCCGAGAATGACGGCGGCGCGCATCTCCCCGGCATTTGAACACAGGAATACCGCGCTGCCTAGAGGTTTGTAGCTGCTTCTGTTACGCCGGAGCCGGTAGCACTATCGTTCCAGCGGTTCCGACATCTCCGCCAGCGCGTAACCCATCACCGCCATGCACGCGGCGTTCTCGCGCAGTTGTTCGGGATCAACCTTATCGAGCGTGTCGGCGGCGCTGTGGTGATAGGTGAAATAGGTCAGCCCATTCTGCCAAATACCGAACGCAGGAACGCCTTTATCCGCGAGGGGTTCGATGTCGGTTTCAGGTGATTGCGGCACTATCTGGAGAAGATTGCCGCCGAAACTACTGAGCGAACTCAGCACCGGCGAAAGCTGCTTTTGGGCAGCATCGCTGATTTTGGCATGGAAGCCAAGCGGGTGCTCGGCGCCCAGATCGCTCTCGATTGCAGCGACATGGTTCGAGATATTTGCATCCTGATCTTTGGCGTAAGTTGACGCTCCGGTCGCGCCCATTTCTTCGTTCATCCAGGCGATAACGCGCAACGTCCGCTTGGGATGAAGATTGAGTTTATGGAGAATTTCGGCAGTCTCCATGGCCATGACTACGCCGACGCCATCGTCGATCGCGCCGGTGCCCAGGTCCCAGGAGTCGAGGTGTCCGGAGACGATTACTACTTGTTCAGGATGTTCGGAACCCTTCATGTCCGCGACAACGTTATAACCTTGAGCTTCAGGACCAACTTTGCTCGTAAGTGTCAGGTGAATTCGTACCCGGCCGCGTTCTGTGAGCCGTGAGATCAATGCAGCATCTTCGGCACTGACCGCGCCAGCCGGAATAGGAGCATCCGTGCTCGACCCGGTGTGCGGAAGGCGATAAGCGCCATCGCCCGCCGTGCGCACCAGGGAACCAACAGCGCCTAATTGAAACGCCGCCAGAGCTCCGCTGTTGCGATAGCGAACAACTTCGTCGTAAGCCTCACCAGCTTCCCCCGCAATGGCTTTCCGATGATCGTAGATCACATCAAACAAAACAATTTTGCCCGCGACTTTTTCTTTTCCCAGTTGTTGCAATTTCTCGAAACTGTTGACCACGATTACATCTGCGGTGATTCCTGCCTCTGAAGTCGGCGCATTCCCGCGCAGTGCAGTGACATATATTTTCTGCTTCGTCTCCGCGACCTGGCCGGGGTATTCAACCAACTCCGCCAAATCGGTGCCACGTTCGAAGCGCTGGACCGGGACAGGTTCCAGATGTACATCGAGTCCCAGCTTGCGCATCTGGTCGGCAACGTAATGCGCGGCAGCATCGGCTTGTACTGAACCCTGCGGCCGAGGACCAATGCTGTCGGTTAAATACTCGAGCTGCTGGTATGCGTAGTTATCCGAGAGGGCAACATCACGAATCTGCGCGAGCTGAGTTCGCAACTGGGCCGGAAACGCCCGCGCGGCGGAGTCATCTTCCTGCGGAAGACCATATCGTGAGGACCTGGGAGTCTGACCATATGAAGAAATGAGGGCCACAACTAGAAATGTGAAAGTTCCACGAAGCATCGTCATCCCGGGTCACTGTCTGGTTTTCTTTTTAAGGTAACACCCAGCTCCGTGGATCGCACAAGCGCACGATATTTCGCGCAAAAAAAGTGGCTCCATTTCTGGAGCCACTGTTCCAAAGAGGCGATTGGAGGGACAAACATTGCTAAGGCACCGTTTTCGCTCTAACCAGCACGCCAAGAGGTAACGCGCCGGAGACCGAGAGCGTACGGCCAAGGTCGGGTCGAGAACATGAAAAGAAGAGGATCGAAAGCATGGACTGTGGCAGCCTCTTTTCTTGCTTTTGAAATTGCACCTTCGCGGCCAAATCCTTACAGCCTCGCAGCAGCTAGGCACACTGCCAAAACCCTTGCTGGGCATAGCTTTAGCGGCAGCGGAGGAGAATTGAATCGAACCACCGGGATCCCCAAAACTGCATAACTTTGCACATCCGTCGCAACGCTTGGATAATCGAGGTTCTGTGGTGTCTATAAAGGAATCAGGCCCATAGCGGCAACTCTGGTATCCTGCTGCTGTCTCTGGAGGTCCAATGCTCCGCCATTTTGCTTGGCTCCTTCCCCTTCTGCTGTTATCTTCCCTGTCCGCCCAAACCGCGCAGGCTCCACAAACCGCGCGCCAGGCCCTGATTGAAATGTTTTTTGGAACTGCCCCCAATCACCTGGAAAAACATCTGTCAGATTCAACCCGCAACACTTTTAAAAGAATGAGCGGCGAAGGCGGAATGAGTATGCTTGACGAATTTTCGATGTTCACAAATATGACGAAAGCCGGCGGGGTGAAGTTCGAAACTTTTGATACCGGGCCGACACTTCTGCAGGCGGAAGAAGTTGAGCAGAACGAAAAGACCGAAATTTCAGTCGAGAGCGATAACCTCTCGGGAGATGAAGATGAAATCGAACTCACACTGCACATCACCAAGGAAGGTAACGAGCAGCCACTTCCATTCATTCCGCATTTTACTTTCATAATGAAAACCGAGGCTGACGTTTGGCGGTTGAATGAGATCCGGGCTGAAGTACGGGTGCCATTGGCGGACCCGGAGTTCCTGAAAAACATCGAACGGCAAAATGGCAAACAGAACGAGCAAGGCGCACAACTCGGAATGCGCGTGATCATCGCGGCCCAAACTTCTTATCATTCATCCCACGGGACGTATGCATGCAGTCTTTCCAGTCTAATGGCCAAAGGCCAAAGCAATGGTTCTTTCGCTGATCTAGCAACCGGAAAGCACGGGGGCTATGTGTACGCGATCTCCGGTTGCGATGGAACTCAATACAAAGTTGTTGCTGAACCCGAAATAAGCGATTCCGGCCAGCGCGCATTCTGCTCCGACGAAAGCGGAGCCATGCGGGCTGCGTCTGATGGCAAGGCAACAACCTGTTTGAGCAGCGGAGAAGCAGTGAGTGAGCAATCATTCGCAGGTCAACGCGCTACTGCGGGCGCTGGCGCTACCGGTCCCCAAATTGATGTGCAATCAATAGCAAATGCAAAACCGCAAAATACCGGAGCCGCGCCTCAAGGCACTCGGCCGATGCGGGTGCGTGTCTCGCAAGGAGTTATGCAGGGCATGGTGATCTCCAAAGTGCAGCCAGTCTATCCGGCGGATGCAAAAGCCGCGCGCATCCAGGGATCGGTGGTCATCGCCGCAATCATCGGCAAAGACGGAAACATTCAAAGCGAACGCCTGATGTCCGGGCATCCGTTACTGGCTCCCGCAGCAATGGACGCTGTAAGGCAGTGGAAATACCGGCCGTATTTGTTGAACGGACAAGCGATGGAAGTCGATACACAGGTCACAGTAAATTTCACACTGTCGCCAAACTGAACCATGCTGACTTGAGTTCCACCCCATAAAATCTGTTGCATGGCACATCGTTCGGAGCCATGCGGCGCATCCTATTTCCAGAATTTCTCAATTTCTGATAAACAACAACTTGCACTGGAGGAGAAACGTGGGCAGACGTGTCGGATTGGTCGCGCTGTGTCTGGCGATCGCTTTCATGATCGGATGTGGCGGCAGCAGTTCCGATACAACCCAGCAATTGAGAATCGTAATGGCTTCTCCGGATGCGACTCCAGTGGACATTTTGATTGACGGGAGCCAGGTTGCAACCTCTTTGGCTTACATGAATTCCACCGCTTATTTGACGGTGAAGTCCGGATCGCGGCACATTCAAGCGCTGACGGTAAGCAATTCGACTTCAGTTTTTGATCAGGCCATTTCAATAAGCGCCAGCGCCAACGAGACGCTCTTGCTCACAGGCCCGGCATCGAAAGTGCAGTCGCTGCTGCTGACCGACGGCGCAACCAATGCCACAATCACCACAGGAGACGGCAAAGTGCGCGTGGTGAATGCGTCGCAGGCGATGGGTGCGGCTGACGTTTACATTGTGAATTCGGGAGCAAGTCTCGCAGGAGCAACACCAGTTTCTCCCGGTCTCGCTTTCGATAAAGCCACTGACTACACACTGGCAACCATTGGCAATTACCAGGTATTTCTGACTCAGCCCGGAACAACTAATGTTTTCCTTAACACGGGGCCACTGGCCTTGATCCAAAGCCAGTTTCAAACCGTGGTGGCGGTCGATGCGGTTGGAGGCGGTTTCAACTTCATCGTACTGACTGATCAGTGATGTCTAAGCTTTCGAGCACACTTCTTTACAGGCTTAACACCAAAATCAACAACGCTTTGTGCAGCTCGCGCGTCTAAGGAACTGAGGACTAACCGGCCGTCTTTGGCACGCTTTCCGGCTGTATAATCAGGGGTTTGAAATCTGGAGGCTATTCAACATGCAAGCGAGCGCCAATCTGTGGGGGCGTTTTAAAGCCAATCGCCTGGGTTTTACCGCGGTCATTCTGCTTACCCTGACAGTCGGAATTCTGATCGGTACCGTGGTTTCCTACGGCGTTAAAGGTCAGGAAAAAGACAAGCGGTCCGCTGATGCCACGCCGCTGACTATACCTTCTCCCCGCCAGATGTCCAACCAGTTCTCGCAAATTGCCAAGACCCTCGAACCCGCCGTCGTCAACATCAATACCGAATCGACTATCAAGTCTTCGCGACGGCGCGGTGGTAATGATCAAGATCAGGAAGGCGGCGACCAGGACAGCCCGTTCGGCGATTTCTTTGATAAGTTTTTTGGCGGACAAGGCGGCGATCAGGGCCCTATTCGCGAGCGTTCGCTGGGATCAGGCGTGATTGTCGATTCCAAGGGTTACATCATCACCAATCGTCACGTGGTTGAAAAAGCAGACCGGATTCGTGTGCACTTGCAAGACGACGCGCCGGGCGTGCAACACGATGCCAAAGTGATCGGCAGCGATCAGGAAACTGATCTGGCCGTGATCAAGGTAGACGTGGACCACGCGCTGCCTACTGCAAAGCTCGGTAATTCAGACGGCATGCAGGTAGGCGATTGGGTCCTGGCGGTTGGCAGTCCGTTTGGCTTGCAAGCAACCGTCACAGCGGGCATTGTTTCAGCCAAAGGACGCAACATTGTTCCCAATCGGCAGTTCCAATCTTTTATTCAGACGGATGCCGCGATTAACCCCGGAAACTCAGGCGGCCCGCTGGTCAACATGGAAGGCGAAGTCATCGGCATTAACACTGCGATCCTGACCGACACCAATGCGTACGCCGGCGTCGGCTTTGCCATGCCGTCAAATACCATCGCGCAGGTTTACAACCAGCTCACGGGTCCCGAGCACCGGGTAGAGCGCGGCTCGATTGGAATTGAATTCAATGCGCAGGAGAATCCGGCTATTGCACGCGTTTATGGCGGGCAAGGCGGCATAACGATTTCGAGCGTGGTCCCGGGCAGTCCGGCTGAACGTGCCGGCCTGAAGGTAGGCGACACGATATTTTCGGTTGACGGGAAGACGATTAAAAACGGCGACGAATTGGTTTCCGATATTGCCAGTCGCAAACCCGGCTCGAAAGTGATGCTGGGATACTTCCGCAATGGCAAGAAAGACGAAGCGGCAGTGACGGTGGCCGATCGGGCCAAGTTGTTCGCAACTCGCCTGGGCGAGCAAGAAGAAGGTGGCGAACAATCGACGCCCAAGCAAAGCAAGCTGGGCGCAGTTGTGCGAAACCTTACCCCGGATATGGCTGATCGTCTCAACGTACCTTCAGGACAGGGCGTGGTAGTCCAGGAAGTCAAACCGGGATCGTTCGCCGACGATGTCGGGCTCACCCGGGGAGACGTGATCCTAGAGATCAACAAACAAAAAGTGAATAGCGAGGACGATTTCGACAGGGTGCAGTCTAGCCTGAAAAGCGGCCAAGATGTAGTATTCCTGGTGCGTCAGCGGGGTGCGGGACGGAATGACGGCACCATTTTTCTGGCCGGGACACTTCCGTAACTGTTACTTGCACTAACGGAACTGGCGCGAAGGCCGTCTGCGGGGGATCATGAATGCACGCCGGAGAACGGTTCGCGGCGAAGGACTGAGCATGGATGTGAAGATCGATAAAATCGGGGCTCTGGCTGTAACGGTTCTGGTGAGTGCGACGCTGGCGTTTGGCGGTACCTCATCGGAAAAGCCGTCCGCGAACTCGACTGCGAAGGTCCAGAACACCTCGCACCACGCCCGTCATGCCAGCAAGAAAGCGCGAAAAAAGCGAGTACGCGGGCAGAAGGCGATTGACAGTGACCGGGTGCGGCAAATTCAGGAAGCGCTTATCCGCGAGCATTACCTGAAGGGCGAGCCATCTGGAAAGTGGGACGCATCGACCCAACAGGCCTTGCACCGCTATCAATCGGACCAGGGATGGCAGAGCAAAACCGTTCCCGACTCCCGAGCTCTGATCCGCCTGGGACTTGGACCTGATTCTGAACACTTGCTGAATCCGGAGAGCGCCATGACTATGTCCCCGGCGCCGTCAACGCAACATAGCGCTTCGCGCTCAAACGCCAAGCTCTCAACGGCATCGATGTCAACTACGGGTTCTTCAATGCCCGTCAGCTCAATGCAGGTTTCGGCTCCCGCGTCGAGCATGCCTAGTATTCCTACGAGATAACAAATCAATTCTGAGGAAAGTAAGGCAGCGGCTGATCTCTTATGACTGCGCCGGGGTTGTGCTTTACCAGAGCTTCGGCGAGTTCTTCTCCTAATTCTTTGGCAATGATCTTTTTGGCCGCCGAAAGCACCGGCACCCGCCGCTTGGTTTCGTGCGCGTCGGTGGAGACGAAATGCACAGCTTTCTCCGTTAACAGCCAATCGGCGATCTGGCGCGGCCGAGGCCCCCAGAATCCCGTAAAAACGGACGCGGTTACTTGCACGGCACAGCCGAGATTTCTCCATTTCAGGACTCGCTGGGGGTCCTGTTGCAATATCGGGTTGCGCTCCGGATGAGTAATGATCGGCGTAATACCTCGGTCGTGCATTTGCGTGAACCAATCATCCACTTGCGGAGAGATGCTGAAGTTGCTGAACTCGACCAGCATGTAGTGGCTTTTGCCGATACAAAATCTTTCGGGCGCGCGCAGCGCCATCTGCATGTTTTCAAACGAGAGATGGAAGTCGCAGCCTAGAGTCAGCGCCGGGCGAGGACCCACGCGCTTCCGTAAACTTTCGAGCAGAGTTAAAAGGTATTCGCGATCGTAGAAATAACGATCATTCGAATGCGGCGTGGCGACAATGTGCTCGATACCGTCTTCTGCCGCCATGCGGCACATGGCTTCTGAAATTTCCCAAGACTTCGGGCCGTCATCTACTTCGGGCAAGATGTGGCAGTGAATGTCGATCACGCAGCCCGATTAGAGCAGATTCCGAAAGAAGACTCAAAGTTCTAAAGTTTTCCTTCGTGTACCTTCGTGTCCTTCGTGGTTCCAGATCTGAATTCCTAACCACAAACGGCACGAAGGTTCACGAAGGAAGCCAAAGGCAGAACTCAAGAGCGCGCTTTCATGAAATCGCGAATCTCTGAGTATGCTTTGCGCAGCATCTCTTCCTGAGGCAGAAACACGATGCGAAAGTGCTTGCTGCCGGGCTTTTGTCCGAAGCCGGAACCCTGTACGGTGAGGATGTGCTTCTCCCGCAGCAATTGCTTTACCCAGGTTGTGTCGTCTTCCGGAACGTCAATTCGCGGGAATGCATAGAAAGCGCCGCGCGGCGGAACACAACTCATCCCCGGAATCGAGTTGCAAGTTTCGACTGTAAGGTCACGTCGTGCTGTGAGTTTCCGCCGCACTTCGATCAGGTGGTTCTGTGGGCCTTCGAGTGCGGGTTTGATCGCATACTGTTCCGGATGATTAGCTGAAAGGCGCGCCCGCAGCATCTTGTGAATGCCTTCGATGTAGGGCTTCACTACCGAGGCTTCGCCGCTGACAATTGCCCACCCCATACGCCATCCGGGGGCAAGGTAGTTTTTCGACAATCCACCAATCGTGACTACCGGCACATCGGGAGCAACGGCCGCGATCGAAATATGTTCTCCGCCATCGAGGATCAGCTTGTCGTAGATTTCATCGGCGATGATGAGCAGGTTGTTTTGACGCGCAACCTCAGCCAAATCCTGCAGCATTTTTCGCGTGCACAGTGCGCCGGTTGGATTGTTGGGATTGATCAGAACAATAGCTTTGGTGCGCGAATTAATTCTCTTCTTGATGTCTTCGAGTTCGGGCTGCCAGCCATCGTCTTCGTTCAGGTAATAAGGATTCGGCTCAGCCCCAACTTTGCACAGCACGGCGGGATAAAGCGGGTAGTCCGGGCGCGGCGTGAGCACGTTGTCGCCAGGATTGAGCAGCGCTGTCAGGCAAAGATCAACGGCTTCGCCGGCGCCGTTGGTGATGAAAACATCCTGCACCGTGCTGATCCCGTTTTTCTTTGCTTCTCCGCGAATTGCGTCGAGCGCTTCGGGAACTCCCGCCGAAGGCGCGTAGCCGTTTTTGTTATCACGCATCGCGCGGTAAGCGGCTTCGATCATGTGTGCCGGCGGCGCGAAATCAAAAATGTTGGGATCGCCAACGTTCAGATAAAGAACTTTATGTCCCTGGCGCTTGACTTCATCAGCCAGGCTGACTAGGTCACGAATTGCATAACGCAAGTTTTCGAGACGTTGAGCGGGAGCGATTTCACGAGTTTGGGCTGCAGGCATGTAAATATTCTACCTGCGATTCGGAAGAAAAAGCTTTTAACCGCAGAGAACGCCGAGATCACAGAGAAAAACGGAGATTGTCATTGGCTCCTAATCATTGGCCAAAGTCAAAGGTGCAGACGCCGCGTGTGTGCTGAATATCTACAAAGATTTTCTCGGCGTGCTCGGCGTGCTCGGCGTTAAGTGCTCTTGACTCTGCACACGACTCAGGACCTGCGAGCATGACCTTTGCTACTCCGGTCGATCAATTTGCGCTCTCTGCAGCCGGTCTGAGTAATCTACGTATACCGATTTCCACTCCGAGTAGAAATCAATTGCGCCGATTCCGCCCTCGCGATGGCCATTACCCGTCGCCTTGGTCCCACCGAACGGAAGATGAACTTCCGCGCCAATGGTGGGAGCATTGATATAGGTAATTCCGGCATACAGGTCGCGCATGGCGGTGAATGCCTTATTCACATCGCGTGTGTAAATTGCCGAGGACAGACCGTATTCGATGTTATTGGCAATCTGGATTGCGTCATCGAAGTCCTCACAGGGGATAATCGAAACCACTGGGCCGAAAATTTCCTCCTGGGCGATACGCATCTTGGGATCGACATCGCTGAATATGGTCGGCTCCATGAAGAAGCCATGACGGTAGTCGCCCTTGTCGAGGCGATTGCCACCGCATTGCAGCTTCGCCCCTTCGGTTTTGCCGACGTCAACATATTGAAGATCGCTCTGCAACTGGCGCTCGTTAACCGCCGGACCCATGTCGCTAGTTTCATCGAGGCCATTTCCCACCCGAAGCTTCCTGGCACGCTCGACCAGACGGCTGACGAACTCGCGATAGACGCCTTTCTCAGCAATGATCCGGCTGGTCGCGGTGCAGCGCTGGCCGGTGGTGCCGAATGCGCCCCAGAGCGCGCCTTCAATGGCCAGATCCAAATTGGCGTCGTCGAGCACGATCATGGGATTCTTGCCGCCCAATTCCAGTGAGCAATGCTTAAAGCTTTTCGCGGCAGTTGTGCCGATCGTTCTCCCGACCGCGCTCGATCCGGTAAACGAAATCGCGCGAACTTCCGGATGCTCAAGTAAGGGCGCCCCCGCCTCCGGTCCGAAACCGGTGACAATGTTCACCACTCCTTTAGGCACGCCCGCATCGGCCAGTACGCGAACCAGATTGAAGGTGGAAAGCGGAGTGTCCTGAGCTGGCTTGATCACGCAGGTATTGCCGCAGACCAGCGCCGGCAGCAGCTTCCACGAGGGAATCGCCATCGGGAAATTCCACGGCGTGATCATGCCGCAAACCCCGACCGGTTGGCGAATCGCCATGGCAAACTTGTTCGGCAACTCCGACGGTGTCGTCGGGCCAAATAAACGCCGGCCTTCGCCCGCCATGTAATATGCAGTGTCGACGGCTTCCTGGACGTCGCCGCGAGTTTCCTTTAATACCTTGCCCATCTCGCGGGTCATATCGCGGGCATAATCTTCTTTGCGCTCGAAGAGCATCTCGGCGGCAAGATAGATGATCTCAGCACGACGGGGCGCAGGAACCAACCGCCACTTCAGGAATGCACGCTTCGCCGCATCGACGGCGGCATAAACATCTTCTTTGTTGGATTTCTGAAAGATACCCACGACATCGCGAATATCGGCAGGATTGCGATTTTCGAAAGTCTCGCCGGAGGCCGATTCGACCCATTCGCCATCAATGAAGTTTTTATAAATGTTTGGGCGGGATACATCGCCATCAATGACTGACTTCGTGAGGGTATCGGTTGCCATTAAACGCCTCCGCGTAACCTTTCATGCTAAACGCCCGGCTAGAGGAGGGGCAAGTTGCGAATGTCTGAGTTTTTCGAGCTGGAATGACTTATACATCTATTCGCCACGAACCGTATGATCCCATGTAGCCCCGGACTCCACGTCCGCGGTTAGCCGTGCGTGGACGCGCGCCTCTACGTAAACCGGCATCTTTGGAACTGCGCCGAAATGCGCTATCTCTTGTGACCTCAGTAACCTAAAGTGCATCGATTGCCGTTACCCCACCTGTGCACCCTGTAATAATCTGAGCGTAAATCCAAAGGGACTGTTCTGTCCCACAGAGGATATTCGTGCACTCGAACCAAAAACCAGGGATACAGATAGCCTGGAAGACCGTCACCTACCGAAGCGTGGTTCTCTTCGTGATGGCTATTTTGGTGGCGCTCCTGGTAGCAACACGATTTGCCTTCCCTGATTTCAGCGTAAGTACCGAGAAAACAGTCAGCAGCCTGTTTACCAATCTGCTTGAGCGAGTCGCATCTCAGCCTACAACGACCGGCGGAGTAGTAGCGCAGCAGGCCCACATTACAGCGCTCGAGGGGACCGTACGGGTCAAAAAGGCCAACAGTAACGACTGGGTAAAGGCGGATTACAGTATTCCGCTGGAGAAAGGCGATGTTATTCAGACTGGCTCTGAAGGCATGGCCAAGATCGTATTCAATGACGGCACCAACTACACGGTGAAGCAGGATTCCCTCATCGTGATCGAAGAAAACTCCGCCAACGCGCATCAGCAGACGAATGTTGCAGTTAGCGTGAACACCGGAACGGTTGATCTGGCCACCGGCACCTACGCGCAAGGCTCAAAATCAGAAGTCATCCTGGACGGTGCAACCGCAACTCTGGCCCCCGAAAGCGCGGCCCGCGTGAGTAAAGATTCCAAAGCGCAGCACGATGAACTGTTGATCACCCGCGGCAGCGGCGTAGTTCAGCGCGATGGTCAGACGCTGCAATTGGCAGGATGGGAAAAAGCCAGCTTCAAACCCAATTCAGGTACTCTCGAAAAGGTCAAAGAAATCGGACCGCCGACCCCAATTTCTCCGGCCAACATGATGCCGATCTTCATCTCCCACGATCCCAAGCCGATTGAGTTCTCGTGGACCCCAATGGCCAATGCGAAATCGTATCGCTTACAGGTGTCGCGCAACCCTTATTTCTCATCGCTCGTCCTGGATCGCAAGGTTAATTCTGCTGACGTTATGGTCTCCGGTCTAAACGAAGGGCCGTACTACTGGATGGTTCGATCCTTGGACGCGCAGGAAAAGGAATCTGCGGAGAGCGAAAAGAACCGTTTCACAATCATTGCCAAGGAAACCAGTTCCGGGAAAATCGCGCTGGCGCTCGATCCTTTTATCCAACACGGTCATGTGATCGAGTTGACCGGCAAGACTGAGGCCGGCGCCCGGGTCATGGTGAACGGGCACGAAGTACCGGTAGTTGGCGGCGATGGGAGTTTCCATTACTTTACCCCTCCGCTTCCCAACGGGGAGACCCTCATAACGGTGACAGCGCAGGATGCAAAGGGCGGTGTAAATACCGAGCAGCAAAAAGTGGTGATCCAGTGAAGGGGTTACTTTCATTGGAATCCTCTGGGCGGTCACTTGCGTTATTTTCAGCGTTGGGCCGAAAAAGTCCTTACAATAAGGACCAAAGACCCAGAACAATTTCAATTTCTTCGGGCCGGGCCCGGTCTTCGGCAGAGTTGTGCCGAAGCGATTTAGATCAATAAAGGGACAACGTATGTCATCCAATGGTTTTCGCAATGGGTCATCGGGCGGGCACAACGTAAGATCGCTGTTCAGCATGTTTTCCAGTGATCTGGCGATTGATCTGGGGACCGCTAATACTCTGGTTTACGCCAAGGGAAAAGGCATTGTCGTGAACGAGCCTTCTATCGTGGCGTTGAACAAAAATAATGGCGAAGTAGAAGCCGTCGGCAAAGAAGCCAAGGAGATGCTTGGCCGCACGCCGGGAAATATCGTCGCCATCAAGCCGATGAAAGACGGCGTGATCGCCGACTTTAAAGTCACGGAAAAGATGCTCAACTACTTCATCCAGAAGGCGCACAACCGCAAGATGCTGGTGCATCCGCGAATCGTGATCGGCGTCCCTTCTGAGATCACGCAGGTGGAAAAACGCGCGGTCATGGACTCGGCCTATCGCGCGAAGGCCAGCGAAGTTTATCTCGTGGAGCAGGCCATGGTGGCGGCGATTGGTGCAGGTCTACCAATCACGGAGCCGTCTGGCAACATGGTGGTAGATATCGGCGGCGGGACCACCGACATCGCCGTAATTTCGTTGAGCGGCATCGTTTATTCGCGCTCGGTCCGAATGGCCGGTAATCAGATGGATGAAGCCATCATGAATTACCTGAAGCGCAAATATAACTTGCTCGTAGGCGAGCGCACTGCCGAGCAGATCAAGATGGAAATTGGTTCGGCGTATCCGCTCGATAAGCCGCTGACCATGGAAATCAAAGGCCGCAACCTGATCGAGGGAGTGCCCAAGACTATTACGGTCGATGACAGCGAGATTCGCGAAGCTTTGAGTGAATGTGTTTCCACGATCATGAATGCCGTGCGGGTAGCCTTGGAGCGCACGCCTCCCGAGCTTTCTGCAGATATCAGCGATCGCGGAATTGTTTTGACCGGCGGCGGGGCGCTGCTTAAGAACCTGGATAAGCGCATCCGGGAAGAAACCGGACTACCGGTCTCGATTGCCGACGATCCGCTGTGCAGCGTTGTGCTTGGCACGGGCAAGATGCTGAGCGATTTCAAGCTGCTGCGGAAGATTTCGATCGAGTAAAGCACTAACCACGAAGGACACGAAGTTACACGAAGGAAATTCTCTTTCGCCGTTGAAGGTCGGCGCTAAACCGAGTTGCTGATGGCTGAAAGCTGACGGCTGACAGCTGTTTTTATGGAAAATCTTATGGGCCGCTATCGTAATGTGAGTTTCCTGGCCGCGGCCATTTTTCTACAAATTTTGGGCTTAGCAGTGCAGGTCAAGAGTCCCGGCGAGAACCATCCAGCGCGCCTGATCCGGGTGTGGGCAGTTTCAACTATCACGCCATTTGAAAAGGGTCTGGTCCGCGTCCAGAGCGGGGCTTCCGATCTTTGGCACAATTATTTTTACTTGCGCGGAGTGCGACAAGAAAATCGCGAGCTACGCGACCAGATCGAACAACTGCAGATCGAACAAGTGCGCATGAAGCAAGACGCCGACCAGGCGCATCGTTTGCAGTCCCTGCTTGGATTTAAAGAACAGTTCATCGCGAAAACACTGGCCGCGCAGGTGATCGGTTCCAGTGGCAGCGAGCAATCACGAACCGTCACCATCGACAGGGGATCACGCGATGGTATCCAGTCAGATATGGCAGTGATCTCGGCGACCGGCGTGGTTGGCAAAGTTATCAGCGTGTTCAAGAGCACGTCCCAAGTCTTGCTGATCAACGATCAGCAGAGCGGCGTGGGAACGATCCTCGAACAGTCGCGACTGCAAGGCGTATTGAAAGGTAAGAGCTCCGGTGAATTGGTGATTGACAAGATCATGCCCGACGAAGAGGTCAAGCCAGGCGACAGAGTGCTGACCAGCGGTGGCGATCAGATCTTCCCCAAAGGCTTAATTATCGGCAACGTAGACAAGATCGAAAAAGGACCCGAGTTTCTGCAGGTTACCGTGAAGCCGACCGCGGCACTGAATCGGTTGGAAGAAGTGCTCGTTATCCTGAAAAAAGAAGAGCGTGACCCGACGCTGACGGCCACGCATGTGCGCGCCTCCGATATTCTGGCCGAGCGCCTGCCGTCGGTTCCGGACAAGCCGCCTGTAACAGGCAATGCTGCCGCCGCCGCGACACAACCGCATGCTCCGCTCGTGCCTCATGTTGTGCACGTTCAACCGGTAACCGAATCGTCGGCGATCCCACAGATGAACTCAAATACGTCACCAACTTCCGGCGTTACTAAACCTGCCAGTACGCCGGTGTCGAATGCAACCGGCGCATCAACTGGAACCAAACCGGCAAACGCTTCTTCAGTGCAAGCTTCAAAACCAGCAGTAAAGCAGCCCGTTCCTGGAGCTTCAAAACCGGTTTCAGCATCGCCATCAACTCAACCTCAGCCCTCTACCCAGCCTGCGCCCAGCAATCCCGGGGACACTCCTCAATAGACCGTGGCCCTGACTTACACATCACGCGAGCAGATTGAGGTTTACCGGTTCAGTTTGCCGGTGACATTGATCGTTCCTTTGGCGGCAGTTTTTCTGCAGGTCTTTCTGCCCCTGCGCTTTCCATTTTTCACTATTTTCGATTTGCCGCTACTTGTTGTGATCTTTTTCGCGATGGCGCGTCGCAGTCAGGTGGCCGGATTGGTAACTGGGG
>DATNAF010000060.1:0-4826 GCA_035572845.1 Terriglobales bacterium | reverse complement strand
AAAAGCTTTTAACCGCAGAGATCGCACAGAAATGCAGGAGATCGCAGAGAAGAACGAATCCCAAAGGCAATCCGCTCGATATAACTCGGCCTACGTGGTGAGATTTTCTCCGCGGACCCGGCGTTTCTCTGCGATCTGTGCGGTTAAAGGCATTTGATTTAAGCGCGGTTCTTGAAAACCCGTATTGGATCGATGATTACGAAGACTCCGCGGCTGCGGGCCAGAACTGTTCCACTCTCATCCAGAATTTCGGCGACCCGCGTCAGGCGCCGCCCACGTTTGCTGATCTCTCGCGATTCGACTCGCAACGGCTTGTTCAAGGGTACGGGCCTGCGATATTCGACCATCATGCGCGAGGTTGCAGCGATGACGTCACGCAGCTTGCTTAATTTGCTCATGGCGTCGTCAAGAATGGTGGCAATGATCCCGCCGTGGCAGTGCCCGGGGGGTCCGGTGTAGCGTTTGCTCAGGCGAAAATGGGAGACGAAGTGGTTGCGCTCACGATCCAGAAAGAATTTCAAATGCATTCCATGAGGGTTGTCCTTGCCGCAGGCAAAGCACAGGTTCTTCTTCACAGGATGCGACTTGTTGCCGTGTCCGCCGGCGGGAGGCTTGCTGGCCATAGATGAGGAATTCTATCCGACCAACTGAAACCTAATGGTCTAAAGTATTATCTAAGACGCTTTAGAGAGAATAGAAGTCACACCCCGCAGGCGGAGTCCTGCAATTATTGATGGAGGAACAGTGAAACGTATCTCAAGTGTGTGGCCGCTGGTGGCGCTGGCTTTCGGTGGCGTAATGCTGTTCTCGCTTTCAAACCTTGCCTGGAGCGCAGAGAGCCCGGGAGAAACTACATTCAAGGCCAAATGCGTGCTTTGCCACGGCGCCGATGGAACCGGCAACACTCCGCTGGGAAAACAATTGCAGGCCGCCGATCTTCATTCTCCGGATGTCCAGAAACATACGAATGCCGAATTGCACAAGATCGTGCATGACGGGCAAACCAACATGCCTGCGTTTGCCGATCAACTGAGCGATGAAGAAATCACCCAGGTGATCAAATACGTGCGCACATTCAAAAAGTCAGGAAAGAAGTAGTCAAGTTCGAAGTTGAAGTATGCCGGTTCTTTCTCCGCCAGTCCCGATTGAAGAATCTAAACGCCGCCGTGGTGGCGGTGGAGTGCATCCTCCGGCGCGCGGCGGCGGCGGAGATAACGGCCCCGGCGACGGCTCATTCAACTACGGCCGGCGTCTCCATCGCGCCCGGCTGGCGTTGCTGCTGGCGCTGAGTTCCGTTTGCGTGCTCTTCGTTACCCTGACCGTCTTATTTATGCTGATGCGGCACGGCGCAGGCATACTCGACGCGCACAGCGGAAATTTCGTTCGTGAGTGGATTCCCATAGAACTTCCGATCGGTTTGCTGATGCTGAACACGTTTGTGTTGCTGGCTAGCAGCATCACCATCGAGATGGCCAGACGATCAGTGGCACGCGAAATGGTGTTGGCTCCGGTGCGATCGATTCCTGGTATCGCTCTCGACCTGGAGTTTGGAATTCCCTGGCTGAGCATCACAATCGCGCTGGGGCTGCTCTTTTTGTTCGGACAGTGGGCGGCATGGAGAGCACTGGAAAACCGTGGATTCCACGTTTTCTCCGGCGTACCCAGCCCGTTCTTTTTCATTTTGACTGGGGCGCATGCGATTCACCTGGCTGGGGGCCTGGCAGTTTTATTTTACGCGGGAGTGATTTCGCTAATACGACGCAACCTCGAGCATCGCCGCATTGTGATTGAAGTAGCGACTTGGTACTGGCACTTCATGGGAATCCTTTGGATATATGTCTTCATATTGTTGTATTTAGCCGGATGAAAGTTGATAAAACGTAGCCATTAGCCAAACCCGTCGGGAATGATAGTCATCGAAGAAATTGGGTCATAGGGCGCTGTGAGGTGTACGCCCAAATTTATGCCTGGGGTGGCTTCGGGTGTTCACCAGCTTACGCGCTCAGCGCGGCGGCAGTGCAGGTCAGAGCAAACGACTTCCCTCATTTTTCATTCTTGGCCCACCACGCACTGGAACTACGTGGCTGCATGAAGTCCTAAGGCCGAGCACGATCCTGCCTTCGACTACGAAGGAGACGCGATTCTTTGATCGGCATTTTGGTCGTGGACTTGACTGGTATCTCTCCCACTTCCGAGCTTCCGACGGCCAACTCCGGATGGGTGAAGTCGCCCCGACATATTTCGCGTCCCCCGAGGCCCGCGAACGAATAGCCAAATTAGTTCCCGAAGCTAAGGTAGCGTGCATTTTTCGAAATCCAGTCGAGCGTGTGCTGTCTCTTTACAAATTAAAGCGTGCGTATGGAATGTTCCCCTGGAATTTTGAACAGGCATTGCTCAAAGACCCTGAGCTTTTGGAGTCAGGAAGATATGCGACTCATTTGAGAGCGTGGATAAACGCGCTGGGTGAAAAACAGGTGCTGGTAGGGATTTACGAAGATCTGCAGCGAGATCCGCAGAAATATCTCAACACACTTACGGATTTTCTCGGCATTGCTCGAATTTCTCTGACAGGACCGCAAAACCGGCATATCAACGCCTCAGAAGGATTAACTCATCCCCGTAGTTATTTTTTGACCCGGACAGCAACTGGAATGGCCGATTGGTTCAAGGCCGTACGGATGGATCGATTGCTGGCCGCGGCCAGGCGAAAACATTTTATTAACTTTTTTTTGCGCAGCGGCTCGAGTTTTGAATCGCTTTCGCCTGATCGAAGCCGCAAACTATATGAACTGTTTCTCCCTGAAGTCGAGGACCTTGAATCGATTTTGAATCGCGATTTTCCGGGCTGGAAGCCCGACTCAGCAAAGGCCACCGCGGTGCTGGCCGCCTGATTTAGACGGTAATCCGTGCTTCTCCCGCCCCAAACGAAGCCTCCGCGCGTGTTTTTATAATTCTTTACACTCCATATCTCTATTTCTGGAATCTACACTGGAGTGTTCCGCTGCGCATTAGTGTCTTCGCAGGGTGCCGTCCAATATGCATAGATCAATACGACAGGAGTCCAGCAGTTCTGAAACTCTGCCGGTCATTCTGAATTCGCTTTGTGCATCCAAACCTGCTTTAACATTCCGTACGAAATCCATCAGATGAGAGGAAATCCATCCATGTCTGGCTTGAAAGCCATTGCCTGCACGATGACAATTTGTCTGCTGACCGCTTTCCCAGGTCCCGTTGCCCTATCGCAGCAAGCCTCTCCTGCACCGCAGGCGCAAGCGCAGGAAAACCTGCCAGCAACGCCGCAAGCCGAGAAAGTTCGCTCCGCCAAGCCTTACGTAGGCACAGACTATTCAAAGTCTGTGAAGCCTTTTCCCAGTGTGCTGGCGTCGTACAAGGCGCGTGAAGTGCCCGACGCCGACTTGTCCAACACCCCACGCATCGATCAACTCATGCGCGATGGCAAGATTTATTTGTCGATGGATGACGCGGTGGCGCTCGCGCTCGAGAATAATCTTGATCTCGAATTGGCGCGCTATAACCTGAACATTGCCGAGACTGACATCCTGCGCGCCAAGGCGGGATCGAACATTCTCGGCGTCAACACCGGCATCATTCAGAACACCCCCGGCGGCGGAGTCGGCGGTTTGAGTGGCACCGTCGGCTCAGGTGCGGGCGGGACCAGTGTAGCTGCGGGTGGCGTGGGCACGGGTACAAATGGGTTGGTCAGTTCCACCCTCGGTATTGGGCCCGCTATCAGCAGCTTCGATCCCGTAATTACCGGCACGCTGCAAATGGACCGCAACAACTTGCTATCGAGCAGCGCGTTAAGCGGACGCGCCGTCACCAACACCAATACCGGCACCGCAGACATAAGTTATCAGCAGGCTTTTCACACTGGAACCAATGTTCTCGTCGGATTCAATAACAGCCACGTAACCACTGATAATCCGCTCAGCGCGCTCAGTCCCACCATCGGATCAAATTTTCAATTTCGCGTGACCCAAGAACTCCTGCAAGGTTTCGGATTTTTGCCCAACACCCGCTTCATCCGGATTGCTAAAAATAATCGCGAAATTTCCGATGTAGCCTTTCGCCTGCAGGTAATCACCACCGTGGACCAGATCGAGAACCTTTACTGGAACCTGGTTTACGCGTTTGAAAATGTTCGAGTGCAGCAGGAAGCGCTCGCCTTTTCGCAGAAGACACTCAGCGACAATCAGAAAGCGGTGCAAGTCGGCACCATGCCACCTATTCAGGTCGTAAGCGCACAGAGCACGGTCGCTAGTAATCAGCAGGCGCTCACGGTAGCTCAGACCAATCTTGAGCTGCAGGAATTGCTCATGAAGAATGCGCTCAGCCGCAATCTCCACGACCCATTGCTGGCGAGCGCAAACGTCGTGCCGACTTCAACCATTCAGTTGCCTCAACAGGAGCCGGTCTCGCCCACCGAAGATTTAATCAATGATGCGTTGCAACACCGCGCCGAGCTTGCCGAGTCCCGCATTGACCTTAATAACCGCGAGATCAGCAACAAAGCCGTCCGCAACTCTATGCTGCCTTCCCTCGGTCTGTACGCGTATTACGGAGGCAGCGGCCTCGGCGGAACGTTGAGCCCGAATGCGACTTTTTGTCCGTCGAGTTCAGGCATCTGCATTAACCGGAACCGCATTCCTTCGCAGTTCCTGGCTGCGCCGGTTGGCTATGGCGACACCCTTAGTCAGCTGGTGGATTCGACCGCTCCCGACAAAGGGGTTGGGATCAGCTTGAATATCCCGATTCTGAACCGCACTGCGCAAGCCAACCAGGTGCGCTCTGAGCTGGAGCTTCGA
>DATNAF010000059.1:0-22373 GCA_035572845.1 Terriglobales bacterium | reverse complement strand
GCCTTCCGTCCCCATATCGCGCTCGGCAGTGAAGCCAGCCATCAGATCGTCACGCGCCGCGAGGGTTGCCACAATGGTTCGCTGCGGCACTGATTCCTGTACTGTTTGCAGGTCTTCCGCTCCGGGGTGAAGAAATAGATGGACGTGCGCGTCAATCAACCCCGGAAGCAGAGTTCTATCGCCGAGATCAATGATCGCTGCGCCGGCTGGATGCTTTACGGCTGTGCCGACCTCAACAATGCGTTCGCCTTGTACCAACACTTCACCCGGAGATGTAATGCGGCCGTTGTCGATTTCAAGCAGACGTGCGGCATGCAAGACCGTTAGATCAGGCGTGGAAGTCTGACTCCAGACTCCAACGGTTGCGGCCAGGACGAGAACAACAAATAAAAGAATCCGAAAGTTGTAGCTCATATTCAGCGGCATGGTATCACTAAGAGACAAGGCATGGAGCGCAATTCTCGTATGCAGGACTGGAGAAGGTGAGCCGCCGCGCGTGCGTCATCGGCGCCGGGCCGAACGGACTTGCAGCCGCAATCGTGCTTGCGCAGGCAGGTTTGCGGGTGGACGTCTTCGAGGCAGAGCCGACTGCCGGTGGCGCGGTGCGCACACTGGAGTTGACCCTTCCCGGATTTCGGCATGATTTCGGATCAGCCGTGTACCCGCTGGGCGCGGGCTCACGGTTCTTTGCGTCGCTCCCGTTATCTGAATACGGCCTCGAATGGATACACTCGTCGGCTCCTGTGGCCCATCCGCTGGATGATGGTACCGCGGTCGTCCTGGAAGGCGACTTGGGCGACGCAAGACGGTCTCTCGGCGAAGATGGAAAATCGTGGAGCGAACTGATGCGGCCGTTTGTGGAACGTTGGCACGATTTCGCCTCAGACGTGCTCCGCCCGGTTTCTCTGATTCCCAAACATCCATTGCTCATGGCGCGATTCGGTATTAACGCTCTGCGGTCGGCAAGTACAATCGCGGGCCGGTTTCGCAGCGAGCGAACGCGGGCCCTCTTTGCCGGCTTAGCGGCCCATTCAACCCTGGGTCTGGAAGAAGTTTTGAGCGGCGCATTTGGCATGCTTATGGCGATACCTGCACACGCAGTAGGCTGGCCGATTCCGCGCGGCGGAGCTCAATCGCTTACCAACGCCCTTTGCGGGTATCTGGCGAAGCTCGGGGGCAAGATCAGCACTTCTTCGCGACTTGAACGTATCGAGCAGCTCTCCGACTACGATTTGCAAATGTTCGATGTCACCCCGAGGCAGTTGCTGGCGATAGCAGGGGAGAGATTCACGCAACCATTCAGGCGGCAGTTGCAGCGCTTTCGGTATGGCCCGGGGGTCTTCAAAGTGGACTACGCCTTGAGCAGCCCAATCCCTTGGAGGGCCGGTGAGTGTCTTCGTGCGGCCACAGTCCACGTCGGCGGCGCCTTCGACGAGGTTGCCGCATCCGAAAAGGCCGTTCGCGCCGGATTACACCCTGAGCGTCCCTTTGTGTTGCTAGTCCAGCCTAGTCTGTTCGACCCGTCGCGAGCGCCCTCGGGTAAGCAGACAGCATGGGCTTATTGCCACGTCCCCAACGGATCCACGGAAAACATGCTGCCGCGGCTGGAAAGTCAGATAGAACGATTCGCTCCTGGATTTCGCGATTGCGTGGTGGCACGAAAAGTCTTTTCCCCGGCCGATCTGGAAACAAAAGACGCCAATCTGGTAGGTGGCGACATCGGAGGAGGCGCTCTGGACGCCAGCCAATTTCTCTTCCGGCCCACTTGGCGTCATTATGCGACCTCAGACCCCGGCATATACCTTTGTTCGTCTTCTACTCCCCCCGGCGGCGGCGTACATGGTATGTGCGGCTATCACGCGGCCCGGGCGGCGCTTGCCAAGTTTTCTTAAAGTGCAAGCCCAACTGGTAACCGGGGTAACGCTGCTGGCGATGGCACGTATATGGTATAAAACCAAAGAACAAGCCAAAAAATCAGCGGACTGCCAAATCTATGCCTGCGCACTATTTGCGCATGGAAATCGGGTGCAAAATGTCCGCCGTTTGGGGAGAGTCTTGAGCTTCATCAACTTCGCAGCCCGCGAGATCAATTGCAAGATCGTGTATTACGGTGCGGGCCTTGGCGGCAAGACCACCAATCTGCAGTACATCTATCAGAAGACCGCCGAACAGCAGAAGGGCAAGATGATCTCGCTTGCCACCGAGACCGAACGCACCCTGTTTTTTGACTTTCTGCCGCTGGATCTCGGGTCCGTTCGGGGCTTCAAGACACGCATCCACCTCTACACTGTACCCGGCCAGGTCTTTTACGATGCCAGCCGCAAGCTGATTCTGCGCGGAGTGGACGGCATCGTGTTCGTGGCCGATTCCCAGCAAGAGCGTATGGACGCCAACGCCGAGGCGCTCGACAACCTGATGTCGAACTTGAAAGAGCACGGTTACGACTTCAACAAGATTCCTTACGTGCTGCAGCTTAATAAGCGCGACCTGCCGAACGTTCTGCCTGTTGACACCCTCACCAAAGAACTTCGTCGCAAAGACGAACCGGTGCTCGAAGCTGTAGCTTTCCAAGGTCAGGGGGTGTTTGAAACCCTGAAGGAAATTGCCCGTCAGGTGCTGGTGGAACTAAAAAAAGGAAGTTAGCAGCCGCCTGAATTCCCAATCAAGTGCTAGTTGTACAAACCTGCGATATTAATAACTTAACCACGAAGGCCACAAAGTTACGCGAAGGAAACCCTCTCATCGAAATCCTTCGTGGTCCTTCGTGTCCTTCGTGGTTCATGGTTTTTTGTAAATGTCGCGCGGTGCCTCCATGCCCGCCGGACAGTCGTGGACGCTCGTCCCTACATGTTCATGAGGCGGAGTCGAGGCCACTACCGCTGTATGTTCATCGGGCTTTTTGTTCCGCAATCCATTTATCGGTGCGCTCTTCGAGAAGATCTAAGGGCAGCGTCCCGCCATCCAGCATTTCGTCGTGAAAGGCGCGAATGTCAAACTTCGGGCCCAGCTCCTTTTGCGCCCGGTCACGTAGCTCTCGAAGTTTCAGCTGCCCAAGTTTGTAACTGAGAGCTTGCGCGGGCCACGCGATATACCGGTCGGTCTCTGATTGAATGGTGGGCTCATCAACCGCGCCTGACTTCCGGAAAAACTCGACCACCTGCTCGCGCGACCATCCTTTGGAATGAATTCCCGTGTCCACAACCAAACGCACCGCGCGGAACAGCTCCGACGAAAGGCGTCCATAATCGGAAACCGGGTCCTGATAAAAGCCAACTTCTTTGCCAAGTTGCTCGGCGTACAAAGCCCAGCCTTCGATGTAGGCGTTGAAGCCAAGATTGTGCAAGCGAAATTTAGGTAATCCGGTGAGCTGCTGCTGCACGGACAGCTGCATGTGGTGTCCGGGGATACCTTCATGATAGGCCGTAGCCTCGTCGTCAATCAGCGACCGCTCGGCAAAGTTCGAGGTCGCGACCACCACACGGCCGGGCCGCTTCCCGTCGGGAGTGCCAGTCACATAATGCGTGGCGGCCGCGGCCTGGAACGCCGGAATGGCCTCCACAGTGACCGGAGATTTTGGAAGTAAGTTGAATAGCTCAGGAAGCTTGGGCTCCATCTGGCCAATGTAGTGGCGGAAATCCTCAAGAATCTGTTCTGCGGATTTAGGAATGTATTTGGGGTTGGTTTTCAGCGAAGCGCGAAAGGAAGCGAGATCAGCGAAACCTTCTTTTTTAGCGATGGCCGTCATCTCTTCTTCTATGCGAGCCATTTCTTTTAACCCGAGCTCGTGGATTTCGTCGGCGGTCATGTGAGTGGTTGTGCGAGCGTAGATATCGTTTTCATACCGCTTTTCTCCATCAGGCAAAGAGATGACGGAGAGGGCAGTGCGGCCCTTGGGGGCATACTCGGTGCGCAAAAATATTGAAAAGTTTTTATACGCCGGCAGCACGTCGCGATTTATGGCCGCCATAATTTCATTCGTCAACCGCTTCTGGTCTCCGGGCGAGATGCTCTGAGGGTATTTTTTTGTCGGCAGCAAAAATGGATCTGCGGCAACAATCCCGTCACATTGTCCAGGAAGTTTCTCGGCAATGAAACGGACCGGCATGAGCTGGTCGCGCATCCCGGCCCGTAGTACCTCGGTGGTCTGGCTTAATACCAGCGGAATCTGGTGAAGGCGCGAGATGTAATCCTCATAATGCTTGACTGAATCGAAAGGGACTGACAGTGGCAGATCGGCAAGGCTGGTATGGACACCATACTGCTGGTTGATCGGCATCTCGTATTCTTTAAGGTCGAAATCGGCGATGCGTTGCTCGAGCACGCGAACCAGGAGGTCGTGCGAAAGCTGGTCCTGGTCCGAGAAGTCGTTCGTGGAGATCGCCTTTAGTGCCGCCAGGAACCGTTCGTCAGTCTGATTTCGGCCCACGATAGCTGCCAGAGAGCGGTCCGCGAGCTTATCGTTATAGCGGTAATCGCCGAACGCGGTCGCCCGCTCGGGAAATGCGCGCAGGTCAGATTCGTACTGCTCATCGAAAAGTGCATTCTGTGCAGCCACGCGCTCGGCTACAGGCTTGACATCTTGCGCAAGCACATTGGCGATCATCGCGACAAGAAACAGAACAACCAGCTGTATACGCATAGACGGGTAGCGTATCAAAACTGGAGCTCTCGCGTTCGCACTGGAGGCTATTTCCGGAGGCAGCCTTCACTGCCTTTTCCCATATAATCAAGGGATTCAATGGCGAATTTGGCTGACATAGTCGCTGCCACTCGGCGCAAAGTGAGCGAGTGTCGATCTAGAGCCGACTGGCGTCGGCTGGAACAGCAGGCGAGTTTGCACGTGCCGCGAGGCTTTCGGGCAGCGCTTCAGCCTGCGGGCGAATCGGGCATTGCAGTGATTGCGGAGCTGAAGAAAGCTTCACCATCCCGAGGCCTTATCCGTCGGGATTTCGATCCCGCCAAGTTGGCGAAGGAATTGGAATCGGCTGGCGCGGCCGCACTTTCCGTCCTGACAAACGAAGATTTTTTTCAGGGATCGGTGCAGAATCTGCGCATCGCGTCCGCGGAAACCAGGCTGCCGTGCTTGCGCAAGGATTTCATCGTCGATGCCCTCCAGATTATCGAGGCCCGAGCGAACGGCGCCGATGCGGTTTTATTGATCGTGGCGGCATTGTCTCAGAATGAATTGAGGGCTCTGAAGCAGAAGGCTGACGATTACGAATTGGACGTTCTTTGTGAGGTTCACGACGAAGATGAGTTGCATCTGGCACTGGACGCAGGCTGTGATCTGATCGGGGTCAACAGTCGTGACCTGCGAACGTTTAAAGTCGAGTTGCGGACAGCTTTCCGGCTCGCAGAACGCATGCCAAAAAATGTCCTTGCAGTTGCCGAGAGTGGAATTGAGAGCGGAAATGATATCGCGCAGTTGCGCACCGCAGGTTACCGCGCATTTCTAATTGGCGAAACATTGATGAGAGCTGAGAAGCCAGGCGAGGCGCTGAAATCGCTGCTGGCAGAGGCGAGCGCCGCGTCGGCAATCGCTCCATGATCGAGAGCGTTCGTGCGGGAGGGCACGGCTTCAGCCGTGCCGCAAACCATAGCGGATGATAATCGGCACGACTGAAAGTCGTGCCCGCGCGATGCTGCTGATCATCGTCTTTTGCCGACGACCGATGGCCAACGACCGACGACATTTTTATGACTTGGGTCAAAATTTGCGGGATCACGAACCTGGAAGACGCGCTCGTCGCGGTCGACGCCGGTGCAGATGCGATTGGGTTTGTGTTTTACGAGAAAAGCCCACGCCGAATGACAGTAGAAGCGGCACGCGAGATTGCGAAGACGCTTCCGGAGAACGTTGATAAGGTCGGAGTGTTTGCGGGTGAGTCGCTTGAATCAGCTGTGGGGACTGCTCGCGAGGCCAGACTCGACTCGTTGCAGAGTTATGTTTTGAGCTATCGACAGCGGCTAGACGAAGGATTGGTAGCCCATGCCTCGGGGCTGAATGGATTAAGGAGTTACGTCGCGCTTCCAATAAACATGTTTTTAGGGCAAGGCGCGAAGAACATAGACAGATTTTTGCGACCGCGCCTTGCGGGTGCTTTTGATCGGCTGTTCCTCGATTCGGGCGACTCGCAACAGCCAGGCGGTACAGGTCAAAAATTTGATTGGCAGGAGGCGGCCGAAGCAGTTCATCAGCTCAATACGAATCAAGAAGTCGTGATTGCAGGTGGCCTCGTGCCCATGAACGTCGCAGAGGCTATTGAAATTCTGAAGCCCTGGGGCGTGGATGTTTCCTCCGGCGTCGAAGCGAAGCCCGGGAAAAAAGATCCCGACAAAGTTCGAGCGTTTATAAAAGCGGTGCGCGAAGCAGACAAGGCGAATTCAAACTAATGGCGACTGCATCCATCATCAAAAAGCGTGAGAAGACCGGTCGTGGTTCCCACCTTTCGAAAGGCGCGAAAGGTGGGGCATCCAAGTCTGGAACAAAAACCCCAAAACGCCCGACCTTGGTTCTTCAGCCAGGACGCTTCGGTCCCTGGGGAGGCCGATACGTTCCTGAAACGCTCATGGCTGCGCTCGAAGAACTGGAACGCGAATACGAGCGGGCGAAAAAAGATCCACGATTTAAAGCACGGCTGAACGAGCTGCTGAAAACCTATGCAGGAAGGCCCACGCCATTGTTTTACGCGCGGCGTCTGTCCGAGAAACTTGGCGGCGCAAAGATTTATCTCAAACGCGAAGACCTGCTGCACACCGGTGCTCACAAAATTAACAACTGCATTGGGCAGGGATTACTGGTCGAGCGCATGGGCAAGCGTCGCGTAGTCGCTGAAACTGGCGCCGGCCAACATGGAGTCGCCACAGCGACGGTTTGCGCGCTGCTTGGCTTCGAATGCGTCGTGTACATGGGTACCGAGGACATGCGTCGCCAGGAGCTGAACGTCTTTCGCATGCGGTTGTTGGGTGCCGAAGTCCGCGGCGTTGATTCTGGATCCCGCACTTTGAAAGACGCCATCAACGAAGCCATGCGCGACTGGGTCACCAATGTCCGCACTACGCATTATCTTCTCGGCAGCGTTCTAGGCGCGCATCCCTATCCGACCATGGTCCGCGATTTTCATAAAGTGATTGGCCGCGAAGCTCGCGCCCAAATCATGAAGGCCGAAGGCAAGCTGCCGGCGATGATTATTGCGTGCGTAGGCGGCGGGTCGAACGCCATCGGAATTTTCCACGAATTTATTGGTGACAAAAAAGTGAAGCTGGTGGGAGTCGAAGCCGGCGGCCGCAGCGAGAACCTCGGCGACCATGCAGCACGCTTTCGCGGGGGATCACCGGGAGTTTTGCAGGGAACTTATTCGTATGTCCTGCAGGACGAAGCCGGACAGATCGCGCTCACCCACTCGGTTTCCGCTGGGCTGGATTATCCTTCGATTGGCCCAGAGCACGCCTGGCTTGCAGATTCAGGCCGAGCAGAATATGTCGCCGCGTCCGACGCCGAAGCGCTTGATGCCTGCAAACTCCTGGCGCAAACTGAGGGAATCATTCCCGCGATCGAGTCAGCGCACGCCGTAGCTGAAGTAATTAAGCGCGCGCCGCAACTGAAGAAGTCGGATGTCGTGATCGTGAACATCTCCGGTCGCGGCGATAAAGACATTGGAATCCTGCGCGAAAACCTTGAACTGGGGTAAATCAGGCCAAATATAAATCACAATCACGAAATCATCAGATCGTAAGTCTCATGATCGCCGATCCAGAACCATAAAAACGCATCCCTACGCTTGATCGCAAGAGCCCGATGTTTCAACGTGACTCGAGCCGACCAGATTTCCTGGCCACGGCGGTCGCCGAGTTGTTTGAATTGCAATGACGGATGCTGAGGATTGTCCTTCATTAATGCGAACTGTTTGTCGGCACGACCCCGGATGTTTGCCGGCAGCTCGCGGTATCGCGCCCAAAAATCGCTCGATGCACGAGGCTGCATAGACGGTTAGAGCGGCGTTGTACGGCCGTTCTTTTCATCGTCCAAAGCACTGTCAATCGCAGCGTCGATGCGACCCGCAGTTAGATCGGCTTTAAGGCGCGCGTCAATGGGCTGCGGATAGTGTTCTTCCAGCCAGGCGTACAATTCCTCAATTTCTTGCACAGTAAGCCGTTGAATAGCGCGTTCAATGTCCTTGATTGGGTTGGGTGTCATGAATCACCTTGAGATTGATTATCATATTAGCTCCAATCCCAACATGCCACTACACTTCCATAGCAAGCCCGCTCTTGTCGCCTACCTTACCTGCGGCGACCCTGACCTGCGGGTTACCCGCGAAGTGGCGCTGGCGGCGATTTCCGCCGGGGCCGAAGTAATCGAATTGGGCGTCCCCTTCAGCGATCCCGTGGCTGACGGGCCCGTAATCCAGCGGGCAAGCGAACGGGCACTGAAACATGGAGTTGGGCTCTACGATGTCTTGAAAGTGGCGGCTGAAATTCGCCGTGAAACGGATGCCGGCCTGATCGTCTTTTCTTATCTCAACCCGATTCTGCGCATGGGGATGGAAAAGTTTGCCGCGAAAGCTGCCGAGGCCGGAGTCGATGGCGCGCTCATCACCGACCTGCCGATAGAGGAAGCTGACGAATACCTGCGGAACATGCGCCAACAAAATCTTGCGACAGTATTTCTTGCCGCTCCCACCAGCACCGATGCGCGCCTGAAACGGATTGCAGAACTTTCTACTGGCTTCGTGTACGCAGTTTCGAGGACAGGAATCACCGGCGCCCGCAAGGAATTACCCGAAGACGCGGAGAAACTCGTCCAGCGCTTGCGTAAGTTTACCAAGCTGCCCATCGCGGTGGGATTCGGAATTTCGGCTGCCGAGCAGTTTGCCGCTGTCGGCAAATTTGCCGAGGCGGCGGTCGTCGGCAGCGCTATCGTGCAGACAATTGAAAGCAATCCCGGCACGGAAGCCGAAGCTGTGGCAAAATTTATAAAACAGCTTTCAGCCATCAGCCGTCAGCCATCAGTAAAATCTCTAAGTAAGACGCGGCGTACAACCGCGCAGTCTGGCGACTCGGTGTATCGCTGAGAGCTGACAGCTAATAGCTAAGAGCTTGGTTTATGGACATCGCTGACTGGCGACGGCAAATTGACGAGATCGACCGCAAGCTGGTGGAGTTGATCAGCCAGCGCGCACGTGCGGCCCATGAAATTGGCAAGTTGAAGCGTGATATCGGCATGCCAATTTATGAGCCGAACCGCGAACGCGCAGTATTTGAAAATGCCCGTCAGGCGAACAAGGGGCCGCTTCCTGATCGCGATTTGCAGCGCATTTACGAACGCATCATGGACATCATGCGCGCGATCCAGAAAGAAGAAATTGCACCCGAGCCGGTTGCGACAGGCGACGGACTCGGCGATACGGAAATCGATCCAGAGGTAAATGACTGAAGAAGCCTTCAGCTGTCAGCCATCAGCTTTCAGCAACACCGAAAAGCGATGGCTGACGGCTGAGAGCTGACGGCTAACTATGATTGTTGCAATGCAGGAAACCGCAAACGAAGAGCAGATTCAGGTGGTGGTCGAACATCTGATTGAGCTGGGATTCTCTGTTCATCGCACCACCGGCGAGCGGCAGACGATTCTCGCCGCCGTGGGCGCGCGCACAGACTTCGACACTCGCAACCTGGAAGTGCTCAGTGGAGTGATGGAAGTCCATCGCATCAGCGCGCCGTATAAGCTTGCGGGGCGCAGCTTCCGTCCGCAAGGGACGATTATCGAATTCCGTAATGGCGTAAAAGTCGGCGACAAAGATGTCGTCGTCATGGCCGGGCCATGCTCGGTCGAATCACGCGACCAGTTGTTTACCGTAGCCGAGTTGGTGGCCAAGGCCGGAGCGCGCGCATTACGCGGCGGGGCATTCAAACCGCGGAGCTCGCCTTATTCTTTCCAGGGTCTTGGACTCGAAGCCTTAAAGATTCTCCGTGAGGCGGGTGACAAGTACAACCTTCTGGTGATCAGCGAAGTCATGGAGATTTCGCAGATCGAAGTCATGCTTCCGTATGTGGATATTCTGCAAGTAGGCGCGCGCAACATGCAGAATTTCAATCTGCTTCGTGAGCTGGGGAAATTGAAAACGCCGATTCTTCTGAAACGCGGGATCGCGGCCACCATCGAGGAACTTCTGCTCTCCGCTGAATACATCATGGCCGGCGGAAATTACAAAATCATCGTGTGCGAGCGCGGCATTCGCACTTTTGAAACTTACACTCGCAACACGCTCGACGTCTGCGCCATTCCGGTGGTCCATAAGCTTTCGCACTTGCCGATCGCTTCCGATCCTTCGCACGGAACCGGTTTGCGTGACAAAGTCGCACCTATGGCGCGTGCTTCTGTGGCGGCCGGCGCCGACGCGCTGCTGATTGAGGTGCACCACAATCCCGACAAAGCATTGTCAGACGGCGCGCAGTCGCTCTACCCGCAGCAGTTTAGCGATTTAATGGCTTCGCTGAAGATGATTGCACCGGCCGTGGGAAGAAGCATTGCATAAGCATTGAGTGATTCAATCATTGAATCATTGAATCATTCAAAACCGATTCGCACGCCTTTTAATGATCCGATGATTCAATGACTCAATCCCATGCCCATCCGCCAAATCACGATCATCGGTACCGGTCTGATCGGCGGATCACTCGGACTGGGGCTCCGAAAGAAAGGGTTCTCCGGGAAAATTATCGGTTGCGATCAGCCTGACGTCCTACGGCTCGCGAAGAAAATCAAAGCAATCGACCAGGGGACCGCCGATGCGATAAAAGCTTGCCAAGGCAGCAACGTGGTCGTGCTTGCCACGCCCGTAGCCACGATCATCGATCTAATCGAGCGGTTGGCTGCGCATCTGCCACCGGACGCTCTCGTGACCGATGTAGGCAGCACCAAATCCGAAGTTGTCGCACGCGCTCAGAAAGCCTTCGGCAGTCGCGCTCCCGACAAATTCCTGGCGGGCCATCCCATGGCGGGGAAAGAAAATTCAGGAATCGAATTTGCTGATGCCGATTTGTTTCGCGGTGCAGTCTGGTTTCTGACGCCACAAACTGGCCAGAATGTACGCCGCGGGTGGGCTGGCGAATATGTTTCGTGGCTGAAGAAAATCGGCGCCGAAATTGCCGAGATGGATGCGGCAGAACACGATCAGCTTTGCGCGTGGATCAGCCACGTTCCGCAGTTCCTCTCTACCGCGCTCGCGGCAAGCCTGGTTGAGGAATATGGAGAAAACGCTCCCATTCTCGAATCTGGAGGCCGCGCGTTGCGTGAAATGACCCGCATCGCAGGAAGTCCATATTCAATGTGGCGCGATGTAGCGCTTACCAATAAGCAGCCCATCGCGGAGGCATTGCTCAAACTCGAACAGCGCCTGGCGCATATTCGCGAGAACCTCGACAGCCGCCAACTTGAAGAGGAGTTTAATCTGGCACACAAATTAAAGAACGCAAGTTCACCACGGAGTCACGGAGACACGGAGACAATCAAGAAAAAGAAATAAACATGACTGCCCACCGACTCTTCAATTTGCCAGTGTTCGATTCATAGTCAGATGGTTCTCCGTGTCTCAGTGTCTCTGTGGTGAATCTTGCTTTACAATTTCCCCGATGAATAAAGTTGTTGCTAACGCCGATGAAGCTATCCGCGATATTCCTGATGGCGCCACCATCATGATCGGCGGCTTTGGCCTCTGCGGAATTCCAGAAAATTTGATTCAGGCGTTGGTCCGCCGGGGGACTAAAAACCTCAGTACTATCAGCAACAATGTTGGCGTGGATGGATACGGAATGGGCCTGCTGCTGGCGGCGGGCCAGATTCGGCGGCACGTCGGCAGCTATGTTGGAGAAAACCGGCTGCTCGAACAAATGGTGTTGGAAAAGAAAATTGATCTCGAACTAACTCCTCAGGGAACATTTTCTGAGCGCATACGCGCAGGGGGAGCTGGTATCCCTGCATTTTTCACTCCTACTGGTTTTGGAACCCTGGTGGCGGAAAATAAAGAGACCCGCGATTTCGATGGCCGCACTTATGTAATGGAACGCGCGCTCAAGGCTGATTTCGCCTTTGTGAAAGCATGGAAGGGCGATAAATGGGGCAATCTTATCTATCGCAAAACTGCGCGGAATTTTAATCCCATGATGGCGACGGCCGCCAAAATTACTGTTGCTGAAGTTGAGCATCTGGTTGAAGTGGGGGAACTCGCTCCCGACCTCATCCACACGCCGAGCATTTATGTGAAACGAATTTTTCAGGGCGAACAGTACGAGAGAAGGATTGAGAGAAGAACACTGAGAAAACCAGCGGTCAGTGGTTAGCGGTGTTGCTTTCGAGTTTTTTTGAACGAAGAGTTCAACGATGCCTCAAAATACCAAGCCCGCCAAAGATCACGACAAACGTGAGCGCATCGTGAAGCGTATCGCCGCGGAATTGCGTGACGGATTCTACGTCAACCTCGGTATCGGCATGCCCACTCTCGTCGCCAATCATGTTCCGCCAGGAATTAACGTTGTCCTGCAAAGCGAAAACGGGATGCTGGGGATCGGTCCCTATCCCATCGAAGGTGAAGAAGATCCCGACTTAATTAACGCCGGTAAAGAGACGATCACTGAAATGCCGGGCACCTCGTATTTTTCCAGCGCCGATTCCTTCGCCATGATTCGCGGCGGGCACATTGATCTCAGCGTGCTCGGTGCGATGGAAGTCGACGAAGGGGGCAGTCTGGCAAACTGGATGATCCCCGGGAAAATGGTGAAGGGCATGGGCGGCGCAATGGACCTGGTCGCGGGCGCGCGCCGAGTTGTCGTAGCCATGGAGCACACCACGCGCGACGGCCAACCGAAAATTTTGAATAAATGCACGCTGCCGTTGACTGGAGTGCGGGTTGTTGACACTATTGTTACTGAGATGGCATATATCGCAGTTACCTCGGCTGGACTTGTCCTTGAGGAAGTCGCGCCGGGACTGAAGTTTGAAGACGTGCAGCGTGCAACTGAAGCCCGGCTGATCGCGAGTCCGCGGCTGAGAACGATGCCGCAATAAGTCACACCCATCTGACTCAATGCTTCGTGAGTTCCATGGTCCAGTGGGCCGCGTTAACTGGATTGAGTGGAATGGCGATCTTCGTTCCCGGCGGGGACGCTTCAAATTCTGCCGCGTATTCTTTAAAGTGCAAATCCGCAAAATCTGGATAACGCCAATCACGCACGATCCCCAGCGGCAACATCAGAAGGAGCACCCCGGCAATCCGGCGAGGTAATTTTGGCGCGCTGGTCGCAATCCAGGCCAAAGCCACGAGGAACGATATTGATGGCAAAAAATAGTAACGGTTGCCGTGGCCCGGGAAAGCCAACAATTCCCATTGGGGCTCATGTGCCAGTCCCGGAATAGGGTGTGCCAGGCTCAGCGACAGCACGGCGAATCCAAACAGAATAAAAAGCTTCACCTCAGCTGGTGCATAGCGGAGCGCATAGAACAAAATTGCTAATCCGACTACGAAAGCGATGGTTACTCTAACAAACACGTAATTAGGGAAGTGCCTCCACGTCATGTGAAGCAGCGTCATATTCCCCAACAACGGCGACATAAAAATCTGCCCTCCCAAAATTCTGACTAAGCGATGCCAGTTTGCACCGTTAGGCGCGGCCGGACGGGCATGCGAGAACAGCACTGTAAGTCCTTGGATCACAGCCCCAGGTAGAAGCGCGGCCAGCGAAATGACTGAACCGCGAGTCCGACGCATCCACCACACCACGGCCGCGACCGGCAGAAGCACGACACCAACCGGGCTGTCGAGCGAAATCAAGACGAGCACGACACCGTCAAAAACGTGCCACTTCCAACTGCGCGTCGAGGGGGCCAGCAGCACCATGCACGCCAGCAGTCCTAAATGCCACTGAATCGTCGTGGTATTTGCGTTGACCTCGTAGGTGTTAGGCAACGCAAAATACACGAAGGCGGCGAGGAATCGTTTCCAGAGCGCAATATTCGAAAACCGGGAAGAAAGAAATATGCTGGCCGGCAATATCTGTATGGCGATCGCAACCATGTTCATCACTAGCGGCGCCATGACGAACGGGAATATTGTTGCGATCAACGCGCTTAACCGCGAAACGCTGTGAAAGTAACCACCGAGTTCGTCCGGAATGAGCAGACACCGCAACCCAAACTGATAAGCGTCGGCATACCAACGCTGGCCATCCTCAGCCCAAAACTGCGCGTTGATTATTGCATCGGGACGCCGAGAAAAAATGATTAGAAACCCGACCAGCACCACCAGCAGATGAAAGATAGGACTGCGCGAGAATTTAGCAAAACGTGGTCCGTTGACGAAATAAAATCGCCCCCATTTAGCTGATAACCATTGCGTACCCCCGGTCCAAGTCTTGGGTGTTCGCAGACGCACCACGGAGTTCATAGTCGGCAGTTTACCGTATGCTGCGTCAATCTCAGAGAAGCGGCTATACGTGCCAGTGGTTATTGGCACCAGTGTAGAGATGAGTCCGGTATATTGATCGTGAATCTCGAAACTCATTCACGCACCGCAGATCACCCGGTCGACATGAAAAACAGCGACACGATCACGCCAGGAGAACCGTTGCCATCGCGACTTCCGCGCGTGCAGGCACCAGAGACGATGTCCGCTCAAGCCTGGATTCCATATTTCACGCTATTGGCTGCCACTCTCGTTTGCCTGTTGCCATTCTCCGGACGTGCGTACTCAACCGATGATCCCCTCTTCATTTGGACGGCGCAGCACGTTTTCCAACAGCCTCTTAACCCCTACAACTTCGAAGTCAATTGGAACAAAAGCGCAGTCAGGATGTCAGAGGTCACGCAGAACCCGCCGCTGGCGGCATATTACATGGCTGGGGTAGCGAAAATCGTTGGATGGTCAGAGCGTGCCTTACATCTGTCCTTTCTACTGCCCACTATCGCACTGATACTTGGCACTTACCGCTTAGCAAAAAGATTCACCGGCTCCCCCGCAGTTGCGGCAGTGGCGACGCTCGTAGCCCCGGCATTCTTAGTGTCAGCATGCAGCGTGATGTGTGACCCGATGATGCTTGCGCTCTGGATGTGGGCGGCAGTTTGTTGGATTGAGGGAATGGACGCCGACAAGCGGGTTTTTCTCGCAGCATCGGTAATCTTAATTGCCGCCAGCGCTCTAACGAAATATTTCGGCGCAGCCCTGGTCCCATTGCTTTTTACATACACACTCATCCGGCAACGGCGTCTGGGTCCATGGGTTTGGTATCTGATATTTCCGGTTGCGGTTCTCATCGGATACGAATTTGTGACAGTGAAACTTTATGGCCACGGGCTGCTGGCGACTGCGGCCCAGTTCTCGCGCAATCATCGTTTGTGGACTCACGCCAGCAAGGGGGCGCGAACTTTGATCACGCTCAGCTATATGGGCGGCAGTGTTCTGCCCGCGCTGCTATTGGCGCCGATCATCTGGTCGAGAAAGCAAATCGCCGTCGTACTGCTTGCAAGCGGGCTGGCAGCGATTTTCATTATGCGCGGCCTCGTACGCCTCGGGCTGACTGCCGGCAGTCCGCAAGCCTTCGCAGCACGCAATGAACATTGGGCAATTATTAGCATTCAGCTCATTCTTTTTATCGCCGGCGGGATTTCGGTTCTGGCTCTGGCAAGTGCGGATTACCGACGCGAGCGCAATGCCGATTCATTGTTCCTGCTGCTCTGGGTAGCGGGCACGTTCTGGTTCACCGCCTATTTGAACTGGACTGTCAACGCAAGAAGCATATTGCCGATGGTGCCCGCAGTTGGAATTTTGCTAGCTCGTCGGCTGCAGAAGCATTCCCCCAACCCTACTCGCCAATTCAAAGCTTCAGTCGGCGTCGGATTGCTGGCGTGTGGCGTTGTATCCCTCTGGCTGGCCCGCGCCGACACCGATGCCGCAAACTCGGCGCGGACCGCGGCGTTTATTATCCACAAGAAAACGGATGGTAATAACGACGTGTGGTTCTTGGGGCATTCGGGGTTTCAGTATTACATGCAGATGGTTGGCGCTCGTCCTTATGATTGGTCGCACCCACAAACCAAGGCAGGCGATTTTCTCGCGATACCATATTCGAAAGTCTGGCCCGAAGATCTTACTTCTCAGTTTCCTGGCACGCGGGAGAATATCGACCTGCCCATGCAGGCCTATGCGAGCACAACTTCGCCCGAGATCGGCGCAGGGTTTTATTATTCCTACTGGTCGATACTGCCATACGCATTCGGCCCGGTTCCGCCGGAGAAGTACGCGATCATTCAGCTTGCGCAATGACAATGGCATTTTGCTTCAATTTGTGCGTCAGTTTCACGAACTTGCTTCCTTGACTTGGCCCGTTTCCCACCAACATAATAAAAGGTTCGACCATCTTCTCTGAAGAGTTAAGGGACCGTTTGGCATCAGCTCCGAGTTCAACCAGCACAACACTTAAAGACGGCGTTGCTCCTTTGCGCGCAGGTCAGGGGCACTCGTTTTTTCTGCGGCGGCTGCACTCGCTTACCGGCATCATTCCTATCGGTTTGTTCCTGATTGAGCACTTTTTCTCGAATGCTTTTGCCACCAGAGGTCCGGGTGCATACAGCAAGCAGGTTGAATTCCTAAGCAGCTTTCCCTTTGTTGTGGGACTGGAGTTGTTCGGCATCTGGCTGCCCATTCTTTATCACTCGCTTTACGGTTTTTATATTTGGTACCGCGGCGAGAGCAACGCCATCGCATATCCGTGGACCGGGAACTGGATGTACTCAGCACAGCGCTGGACGGGAGCGATCGCGTTCTTCTACATGGTCTGGCATACATGGCATCTCCGGTTCAGCGGCGTTCATCTGCTCACCTATCCGGGATCGGCGTTCGGAAAAGTTCAGAACGAGTTATTTGGGCATCCGTGGGCAATCGCGTTTTATGCGGTGGGAATTGTCAGCGCCTCATGGCACTTCGCTTATGGCCTGTGGCTTTTCGCCGCGAAGTGGGGAATTACGCAAGGTCCAATCGCGCGAAGGCGCTGGGGCTATGTCTGCGTAATTATCGCGATCGGATTTATTGCGGTTGGCGCGGTGACGATGTATTCGTTCTTGTCCGTTCGGCAGCAGCCTTTCAGGCCGACGGGGAACGAACTGGACTCATTCACCATGCGCTGATTTCCTTCGTGAACCTTCGTGGTTATGGTTTTAATCTGACTGAATATTAACGAATGCCAAATCCAAAAATCATCGTCGTAGGTGGCGGGCTCGCAGGCCTTGCGTCCGTAATCAAGATCGCCGAAATGGGCGGCGAGGTCGATCTCTTCTCCATTGTGCCCGTCAAGCGGTCGCATTCCGTCTGCGCGCAGGGCGGAATTAACGCCGCCAAAAACCTGAAGGGCGAGGGTGATTCCACCTGGCAGCACTTTGACGACACGGTTTATGGCGGCGATTTTCTGGCCAACCAGCCGCCGGTGAAGGCGATGTGCGAGGCCGCGCCTTCAATCATCGACCTTCTCGATCGCATGGGCGTGCCATTTAACCGCACTCCCGAGGGGCTACTCGATTTTCGCCGCTTCGGAGGAACGCTGCATCACCGTACTGCTTTCGCCGGTGCCACCACCGGCCAGCAGCTTCTCTACGCTCTCGACGAGCAAGTGCGGCGCTATGAATCCGAGGGCAAGGTCAAGAAATACGAGTCTTGGGAATTTCTTTCCGCCGTGCTCGACTCGCAGCGAACCTGCCGTGGCATTTGCGCCATGGACCTGCATTCCATGGAAGTGCGAACATTTCCGGCGGACGCGGTCATCATGGCCACTGGCGGCATTGGCGCAATCTTCGGTAAAAGCACGAATTCGGTGGTATGCACAGGATCGGCGCAATCGGCGCTTTACCAGCAGGGCTGCTATTACGCGAACGGCGAATTCATTCAGGTGCATCCCACATCCATTCCTGGCGAAGACAAGCTGCGATTGATGTCAGAGTCGGCGCGCGGCGAAGGCGGACGCGTCTGGGTTCCACGCACTCTCGGCGATAAGCGCAATCCAACTTCAATTCCAGAAAAAGACCGCTGGTATTTTCTCGAAGAGTGGTATCCAAAATACGGCAACCTGGTTCCGCGCGATGTCGCGACCCGCGCGATTTTTAAGGTGGTTTACGAACACAACCTCGGGATTGACGGCAAGCCGATGGTTTATCTCGACCTCACGCATATCGACCGCGCCACGCTAGATCGCAAGCTCGAAGGCATTCTGGAGATTTACGAGAAGTTCGTCGGCGACGACCCGCGCACCACGCCGATGAAAATTTTCCCCGGCATGCATTACACGATGGGTGGCCTGTGGGTCGACTTCAATCAGGCAACGAATATTCAGGGAATCTTTGCGGCGGGCGAGTGCGAATACCAATATCACGGCGCGAATCGCCTCGGCGCGAATTCGCTGGTCTCATGCATTTTCGGTGGCTTCACCGCCGGGCCAAACGCCGTACGCTACGCACGAAATCAGAAAGCGGCAACCAGCAACGGCCACTTTGATTCAGAGCGCAAACGTCAGGAAGAAATTAATGCCGGATTGATGCAGTCCAGCGGCAAGGGCAATGAAAACCCATTTCGCTTATGGCGTGAACTTGGCGAGCTGATGACCAAAGACTGTACCGTCATTCGCTACAACAAAAACCTGCAGCAGACCGACGCTAAGCTGGTCGATCTCATCGAACGATTCCAAAAGGTGAACCTGAGCGACCGCTCGATGTGGGCCAACACTTCATTCGTATTCACACGCCAGCTTTATAACATGCTGCAGTTGTCGCGAGTCATTGCGCAAGGCGCCCGCATGCGTGACGAATCGCGTGGCGCACACTACAAGCCCGATTTTCCCGAGCGCGACGACAAAAACTGGCTGAAAACCACGAAGGCCTACTTCGCTCCCGATGCCGACGAGCCGAAATTCGAATTCGAACCGGTAGATGTAAGCCTGATCCCGCCGCGGGCGAGGAAGTACTGACCGGAGCCGTTATTCGTTTGACGCGTTCTGCCAGTCTGCTCCGTTCCTGTGTTCTCTGTTGTAAAAGGTTTGTTTTTTGTTGACGCGGACCCATCCGTTCAGCAGCTTCCGTCACCTCTGCTAAATGCCAGTTCTCAGTCACTATGGTGTTCTCCCCAGAATCAGCAGAGGGACCTCATGCAGATTACCGGAAGACGCATTTTCAGCGCGGTTATGTTGCTGGGGTGTGTAGTCACGCTTTATCAACTTTTCAGCAAACCACAACCAGTTGCCGAGCCGCAAAGCCAGGATGTGGCTGAGGCCAATGCCTCATCTTTTGATCAGAAGATTGAGCGGCTGGAGACGCCCCGAACTTCCAGCGATGCTCCTGCCGAAGTGCGATTCACTTCAGCCGAAGTGAGCGCCGAAATTGCGCAGTCGACCAGTTCGCCCGCTACTAGCAGTCCTGTTTCCGCGACTGTACCTAGTGCCGCCCCTACGGATGCAGCAAAGCCAGCCAGCACTCCACCATCTTCTCCGGACGCAGCCATCAGCCAGGGTCAGGTCCAGGTTAAGGGGTACGAAGTGAAGCTGGAGGGAGATGTTGCTCGCGGCCAGTTCGCAACCCAGATCGCAGGTAAAGACGTATACGTCACACTGGCAGGTCACCTCGGATCACAAGACGGGTACGTAACCTTTGATCCCACGGAATTTAAAGTCGGCGAGCTCAATATTCCAGTCTCCCTGGTTAATTCTGCCTTGCAGAAAAAGCTCTTGGAGCAGCGCGAACAACTGAAGTTGCCGCAGGGCATCGCCAGCCTGCGGGTTGAAAATAGTGAGCTAGTGATAACGCAGAAGTAATCGGCGCTTTGGTTTGCGACAATAGTGAGCGTAAAATCACACAAATATGGGCTTGATTCTTGATCCCCGGCTTGAAACAGAGCTTCGCGAGCGCGCGGACGCTGAAGGTATCAGTGTGGAAGCTTATATCGAACGCCTGCTGAAGGCGGAAGAAGAAGCTATGAAGGAAGCTGAATTGTTGGCCGTGGAAGGTTTGAAATCGGGGAACCCTATCGAGGCTGGCGTCGACTATTGGGAAAACCTGCATCGCCGATTAGATGAGCGAATCAAGAGAAGTTCGTGAGCTCTCGCTACTTGATCCGGCCGCAAGCGGACCAAGATCTTGAAGAACAAGCAGTCTACCTAGCTGAAGTCGCGGGCGTCGACATAGGACACCGTTTTCTGCTTGCCGCCGATGAGACTTTCCGTCTGCTGTCAACAAATCCTGGAATTGGTTGGCGTCCGCGCCTGAGGTCCACCCAGCTGCGGGGCTTGAGAATCTTCTCCATTTCTGGATTCGAAAAAATATTAGCTTTCTACCGGCCGGCCGATCAAGGAATCGAAGTTTTACGAGTTGTCCACGGTTCGCGTAATCTATTGCAATTTTTCCGTCGGGAACGCATCGACTAAGCGCGGTCTGGTCAGGGCCGTCGTCTGTAGTACACCGCAAAGTCAAATCCTGGATTCGGCGGGAACATCTCGGCGATTTTGCGCAAACGCTCTGCCATTGCGGCCGGAGCTAACAGCGGGTAGTCCCGCTCTCGCAAATCGTGGTAATCGACATCAAGCGATAGAGAAAGAAGATAGATCGAGATAGCGTCAGAGAAGGCGGCCGCGAAATATTCGTTCTTGTGTTTATCAGCATCGATGGTGTGAGCTGTGGCAAGCTTTCGCGATTCCCACGCGTCCAGCGAAGTTTCTCCACGAACGCTTGTTTCTGATTGCTTCCAGACCAGATCACTGAATTCGCGCGAGATTCCGGCTTGCTCAACGAAGGCGTGTCCGACATTGATGTAAAACTCGAAGGCGATTGAGAACTTATCATCCATTAAACGAGTTGAGATGAACACGCACTGTGCATTGCCCAGTTCCAGATTGCGATGGCAAACCGCGCTGTCGCTGAGCGCAACGTCGTACCGGTCGGCGATGACGGTTTGATCGCCCTGATTAACCGTGAGCGGAACAAAGTAGTACGCCTTACGCTGCAAGGCCCCGGCGATGGATTTTGGGACCGCCGAAACCATGCGTTCGAGATCGGTGCTCGAAACGCTCATCTCTCCTGAGACGGCATAACAAATTCCATTGGGCGCCTGCGACACCGGCGTCTCCCGGACGACTTCGGACGGTGGGCGCGTGATCGCTTGTGCCGCTTGAGACATTGTGAGTATTCTAACGCACCATCACTGCCCGCTTAGACAATCGTGGCTTCGCACCTGGGGTAAACTTAGTACAGCCTAAAATGACAGTTTCTGCTGAGACCGAGAGCCCTAAGCCGCGCTGGTATTTAATACCACTGCGAGTGCTGCTGGTGACAGTTGTTGTATCGCTGCTATCGTTCGCCATCAGCCTGTTGCTGGGGATTTGCGCGGTGTTGCTGGCCGCGAAACTGCACCACATCCAGCCAGACCTTAGGATTGCGTATCGTTTTATTGCTGCGCCTGCAGCCGGGGTGGTGGCAGCGATCATTCTGGTTTCGGCAAGTTTCATGGAAATACGACATTATCGGCGACTGAAAGTCTTACAGCGCATCGAGGGCCAGATTGGGCGCTCCGCATAGTCCGATGAAACCTCGCATTGCGATTCCCCTTCCTCATAGTCCGATGAAACCTCGCATTGCGATTCCCCTTCCTCATGGCAGTGATCCCGAATACGCTCTGCGGGCCATCCCTCAATACGAGCGGGCGGTCAAGCTTTCTGGGGGCGAGCCGGTACGGATTCCGCTCGATCAAACGCCCGCAGAGGCAATGAAGCTCATTGGGCGTTGTGATGGAGTGTTATTGCCGGGGAGTAAAGCAGATGTCGATCCGGCGAAGTTTGATGCAGAAAAGGACCCCAGGACTGCAGCGGCCGATCCCAAACGCGACACTGTTGATGAGTTACTTTTGCAAGATGCTTACAACATGCGTAAACCGGTGCTGGGGATTTGCTACGGCCTGCAGATACTGAATGTTTATCGTTCGGGGACGTTAGTGCAGCATATTGAGTCGAGAGTGAATCATGAAGCCGGCAGGGAAGTGACTGTGGCTCACGAGGTAGAGATTGAGGCAGGGTCGAAGCTGGCCGAGATTATCAGTGCAGAGTCCGCGTGGGGACAGCCGGCCTCGGCTGTCCGCTTGGAAGTTGGCCGGGAAGCTTTTGCCGATAATGCTGCAGGCGATCATCGACTTTCAGTCAACCGGACGGCCGAGGGAGGCCGTCTCAACGCGGAGACGGGTCGTGCCCTTCCCGTTTGGGTTAATTCCAGCCATCATCAATCGGCCGACAGGATCGGTGACGGTCTAAAGATCGTGGCGCGCTGTCCTACAGACGGGATCATTGAAGCGATTGAGGGAACC
>DATNAF010000058.1:0-13501 GCA_035572845.1 Terriglobales bacterium | reverse complement strand
TCACTGCTCACTGCCGCTCCAGCCAGCATGCTCAGGTCTTCAAAGGTGCCGTTATGTTTGTTGTGATAAAGATAATTCGGACCCGAATCATTGGCCACGTACAGATCGGGCCAGCCATCATCATCGTAGTCTCCCCATTCGACGCCAAGCCCGTAATAGAGGTCGGGATCGTTAACCCCGGCTTTCTTTGAAACCTCTTCGAAGGTTCCGTCACCACGATTGTGAAACAGCAGATCGCTTTCGCCCTGCATGCCCCAAGGTCCGCACTGCACGCGGATTCCCTTGAAACGGCAAGTCTTCTCGTCACTGCCAAACGTAGGAAGTTTGTTAATGTCGAAGTGCACATAACGCGAAACGAACAGATCAACCCGCCCATCGCGGTCATAATCAGCCCAGGCCGCTCCGGTGCTGAAACCTTCGGCTGCCACCCCAGCTTTTTCAGTCACGTCTTCGAATTTGCAGTTGCCCAGATTGCGATAAAGCGCGTTCCCGCCGTATCCGGTTACGTAAATATCGGGCAGACCGTCGTTGTCGTAGTCGGCGACGGCAACGCCCATCCCCCAGCCTTTACGGGTGAGCCCGGCGGATTGCGTAATATTGGAAAATTTGAAATCGGCATCCTGGTGATAGAGCGTGATCATTGGATCGCCGCCCTGGCGGAAATGTTCGATGGTCGAGCCATTCGCGACGATAATGTCGAGTTTTCCATCATTGTCGCAGTCGATCAGCCCTACCCCGCCACTCATCGATTCGACAATGTACTGCTTGTCCGCGGTGGAAATGTGAGGAACGGTCAGGCCCGCTTCATGCGAGACTTCTTTGAACTGCGGCAATTGAGCCCAGAGATCGGCAGCAGAGAGAATCAACAGAAACAGGATGGTCCGTATCACGGTGAATGGATGGATTATAGTGCGTGCTTCAGGAACAACTCAGAGCAAACATGCGTACTGTCTGGTAGTAAAACCACTGTGACTCGTCTGTATACCGACTTTCGCGAAATCGACCAGGTTCCCGTCGTCGAACTTGTATTCTAGTTCTTGGATTGTAGAATATCGTTTTTCTCGCTAAATCTGGAATTGAGTGATTCGGAGGACATTGGTGAAAATTTCAGCGCGTTTGGTGTTCGCAGGATTGTTGTTTTTGATGGCTTCCACGATTTTAGTTTTCGCCGGAGACAACATTCCCAAAGCGGCCTGGAAGCGTGGTATTGGACAGCCATTGGAAAATGCCGGCGGACGAAAACCCACGCTCGACCCTTCGCAAATGATCGATGATGGTTATTGGCAGGGCGCGCCCGTCGGCGGCTTCGGCTCTGGGACTTTTTCACGAACATATCGGGGTGACTTTGCGCGCTGGCACATCAAGGCTGGAGTTCACAAATATCAGACAGTCTGGGCGAACCAGTTTGCGATGTATCAGAAATCGGAGGGCGGCCAGGGCGTAGCGCAGGTGCTCACCGCGGCGCATCCAGAAAACGGCGAACTGAAATCGTGGAAGTGGGACTATCCGGTCGGCGCGGGCGATTACTACGCGCTCTATCCCAAGTCTTGGTATGACTACAAATGGGAAAAATTCCCTGCGCACGTGGTGCTCGAACAATTCTCTCCCGTGTTGCCGAACAATTATCGCGAGAGCAGCTATCCAGTCGCGGTCTATCGCTGGCACGCTGAGAACCCTACTGACAAGCCGGTAACGGTTTCGGTTCTGCTCTCGTGGGCAAACATGCAAGGCTGGTTCCGCGACTTCCGGCACGACATGGATGGAGCCATCAATACCGGGAATCACAACCGCTTCGTGGATGAGAGCGCCATTGGCGGTCATGTGAAGGGAATCGTTTTCGATCGAACTCGACCAAAGAATTCTGAAGCCGATTGGGACGGGCAGTGGGCGATTGCCTCAGTTCAATCTCCCGGCGTCGATATCACATATCAGACTACGTTTTCTCCAGAGGCTGGCGACCAGGTGTGGAATTCTTTTTCGAAAGATGGCCGACTCGCGAACGATAACCTCACATGGATCAGCAGCGGCGAGCCGTTGGCGGCAGCGATTGCGGTGCGCTTCACTCTGCAGCCGGGAGAAAAACGCGTCGTTCCCATGACTATTGCGTGGGACATGCCGGTTGTGGAATTTGGCGCCGGGCGCAAGTGGTATCGCCATTACACAAATTTTTATGGGACAACGGGGACCAATGCCTGGAAGATCGCTAAAGATGGATTGCAAAGCGCAATGCGGTGGAGCAACGAAATTGATGCCTGGCAAGCGCCCTATGTGAATGATGAAAGTAAGCCGCTGTGGTATCGCGGCGAACTCTTCAACGAACTTTACATTCTCACAGATGGCGGTTCGTTCTGGGGCAGGCCGGTTGGGTCTATAGCGAAAACTCCAGAAGATTTCGCCTTCATGGAGTGTTTCGATTACCCGTTCTACGGAACGCTCGATGTGCGTTTTTATGGATCAATGCCGCTGGTGAAGTTCTGGCCTGATCTTGACAAGCAGGAATTGAAATTGTTCGCTGATACCGTCCCGGAAGATTTGACCGATAAATACAAATGGATTTGGAAATCGCAGCAAACGCAATCGCTGCAACTGCGATTGCGCAAGGCGAAAGGCGCTGTGCCGCACGACCTCGGTGTGCCCGAGGAAGATCCATTCAAGCTGCCGAACGCATTCAGCTGGCAAAATACCAATGATTGGAAAGACCTGAACAGCAAATTCGTCTTGATGATTTATCGCGATTACGTTTTTACCGGAAAGAAGGACGTCGCATTCCTTCGTTACACCTGGCCGGCAGTGCAGGAGGCATTGGAGCATCTTCGTCAATACGATCGAACCGGAGATGGATTGCCGCAAGGCGATAATTATCCCGACCAGACGTACGACGAGTGGATCGTGCAGGGCGATAGTGCCTACTGTGGCGGGTTGTGGCTGGCAGCACTTCGTGCAGCCGAAGAAATTGGCAAAGTTTTGGGCAACAACGCGGCGGCAACGAAATACCACGACTGGTTCACAAAGGGCCAGAAAACCTACATCGACAAGCTATGGACCGGTGATTATTTCCGCTATGACACGCAGAGTGAATATCGCGATGATATTCAAACTGATCAACTCGCCGGTCAATGGTATGCAAACATCACCGGCCTTGGTGATCTGGTGCCGCATGACATGCAGGTAAAAGCGGCCAAGAAGATTTACGACTTCAACGTAATGAAGTTTGAAGATGGCAATTTGGGCGCAGTCAACGGAATGGCTCCGGACGGATCTATGGTTACCACCAACCAGCAAGTGCAGGAAGTCTGGACCGGAACGACTTTCGGCGCTGCTGCGCTCATGCTCACCGAAGGACTGAAAGACGAGGCCTTCAAGACCGCGTGGGGCGTTTACCACACCACTTACGAGACCGAAGGTTACTGGTTCCGTACGCCAGAGGCCTGGGACAAGACCGGGCACTACCGCGCCTCGATGTACATGAGGCCGGCTGCGATCTGGGCCATGGAGATGACGCATCCGCCGAAATGAGGGATTGCAGAGGCCCATTGCGAGAAATCCGGCCTTTAGCCCCCGATGCGCTATCGCACCGAGGCGAAATGGATCATGACTTTCTGGTGGGGATAAGCCTCGGAAGAATTTGCTGGAATTGATATGACGAGCTTTCCATTGCTGATTTTCGCGCCCTCTACGGACGCGATTTGCCCAGCATTCCAAACCGGCAAGTTGTAGTGAGCGCCCGCTGCTCCTGCAAACTCGAGCGACTCGGTGTCGGCCGATGGCGACCAGGAGTCAGAAATTAAGCGCACGCCGAGACTGGAACTTCCGAGCGGCGGCAGGGAACTGTCATAACTGAATCCAAAATCGCTATTCATCCGGATGCGAAGAGTGTTCTTTCCCTTTGAAATCTTTGTGCGCACCAGCACGTGCTGATCGATGTCGCTCTTCAAAATCTGATACGGCAGCCGGCTGCCATTGATCTCTGCTGCAAGTATTCGCGCGCGCGGACTCGCCGCCGGTGAAAACTCAAGCGAGGCGTCAGCTGTGCTTTCGATAGTGAGTTCGATTCCATCTGCACTCTTTCTAAACGCAAAGTCGAGGATCGCGTCTCCGGCGTGCACATTGTGAATTGCAAAGCTCGTCCAATCGGCAGGAGCATGCGGGGAAAATACGACTTTGTATTGGGCCGCATCGGTCTGCAATCCGAAGAGGCCGCGCAAGAGCGGGCTGATGACCATTGCAGCCGACCATATCTGGTGCGGGGAATTGGTGGAGAGCGGCTGATAATAATCCCCCGAGAGCACCTCGGCGACGTGGCCGAGTGAACCATCCAGCGCGAGAAGTGCATTGGAGCGAAAATTGGAATAGGCCGGAAAAGCGTGATGGTAGCGGTATTCGCCGACCGATGCCCATCCAGTGAACAGAGGCCACACCGATCCGTAGTGATACCCGCCGGCGTCGTAACGAGATGCGCGATCAGAAATGATCCGCATACCCCAATCAGTCTCGTGATCCGGACCCGCGAGTTGATTGATCATCGACTCAGCCTTCTGTTCATCGAGAAGCCCGAACCACATCGGCACGGTTGCCAGCACACTGGGTTCGATCACTTTCTGATTATTTTTGTCGAGCGCGAAGGCGTAAGTGCCGGACTCCTGCGACCAGAATGCCTGATTGACGAGTTGCTTCTGGTGCGCGAAGTCATCTGCCAGTTGTTTGCTCTCGTCATCTTTGCCGGCTAGGTGCGCAAGATTCGAAAGCGCTGACAACGCCTGTGCTCCCAGTCCGCTTTGGTAAAGTTCGGTTTTTACAGGAAGCAGCGGACCGCCTTCCACCCAGCCGTGCCCGATGCCGAAGTTTTGCGGCAGGCCTTGCGCATCGTAGGTCGAGCGCAGGAATTCGTAGGCCTTCCACAAGCTGTCCCATTTTTCGCGGACAAATGCTAGATCCCCGCTTTCGGTGACGTAATCACTTGCCGCAATAATGTAGAGCGGGGTGGCATCCGCTGACGCGAAGGCGTAAGGATAATCCGTGAACCAGTTCACGAAATTCGCGCCTTGAGAAATCTCGTGCGGGATCTTTCCGTCAGCGCGTTGGAATTTCGAAATGAACTCCAGCGCAGTTCGGGTGGTGTCGAAATCGCCTTCAGCGTCGAGCGCTTGCGCTGTCCAGAAGGAATCGCGGCCGAAAAACCAGGCAAACCCTGGCCGCTGGCTGGTTCCCGAGGTGCGATATCCCGCCACCAGGCCGGTGCCGAGGTAAGGATTAGTGACCAAGCCCTGAATCACGCTCACTCGCGCCCAATCGTAAGCTTCCTGCAGCTGCCGGTCGGGCAGTTCAACGCTGACGGTGCGCGCGAGATAGTCGTCGTAATATTTCGCGGAGTCTTTTTCGAGCGCGGCATAATCGCTCAATAGATGTTTATAAGTGCTCTCGGCTTCGGGTCGGCCGTTCACTGAAGCTGCGATCACGATGATCTTTGTCTCTCTCCCCTTGAGAGTCGGTCCGAGGCGGATGCCGCTCTCTTCCGACTGCGAATAGTTCGTCTGATATTCCAGGCCGGTTAAGTCGGCGCTGGGCGAACCCACGAGTGCCGAGTATTTTTTCTGTTCCTCACCGAAATAAAAAGCGTGTAGCCCTTCATCCCAATTGATGTAAGTCCCGCCCAGAGCCGCCGGCCACTCCAGTTGAAAATCGCGCTGGAACGCGGCTTCGATCTCGAGTGGATGCGCGGTCTCAACTTCAAATGTGATCACCGCCCCCGATTCGTGGACCGGAACAAACAAAGTCTCCGTGATCGAAAAAGTATCGCCGGTATAGATAATGGTGCTCGACTCAGGCCGCACGACGACGGTGCGCACCAGCGATTCCGCCGGCAGGCTCCGGCCTTCGGCCAAAAAGAGAAGATGAAAGTTGCGGAAAATCTTGAGCGGATAAACCCATGCTTCCAGATTGCCGCTCTCGTTCCCGAACAGACCAGCGCGCGTTCCGGTTGCAGAAAAAAATTCCCACGGGCGATCGGTGCGGGAAAGTTCAAGGTTACGAGTCTGAGCGACACATGGAATGCAAACCACCAAGAGCATGGTTAAGCAGAACAACTGGGAAGAAATATCGGAGAATCTGCGAAGCTTTATGGTCTGCATAACTCAGACTGCGTCACAAACTTGCGAATCGAGAAGCCGTTCACTATAAAAGTAGCGGCGGATAGTAGCAAGCGCCAAACCCGGGAAGGTAATCTCTCTTTTGTCTTCTTCACGCCGGACGTTTGTAAAGTCCCTCACCCGCTCCGCGCTGGTTCTCTCGTTGAGCGACGTTCTCGGGCTGGCGCGACGGACGCCACTGTTGTTGGCCGAAGAGCAAACTCCAACCAAATCGAATAACTCAATCGGTGCAACCTTTGTCGATATCGGGCGCGCGGCCGGGCTCAACACAAAAACAATTTATGGTGGCGAGCACAAGAATAAATATCTGCTCGAGACCACCGGCTGCGGCGTTGCATTTTACGATTACGACAACGATGGCTGGCTGGACATTTTTCTGGTGAACGGCTGGCGGCTCGAAGGATTTCCATCCGGCGAAGAGCCGACTTCGCATCTCTTCAAAAACAATCGCGACGGAACTTTCACCGATGTGACCGTGAAGGCCGGGCTTGTTCATCACGGCTGGGGACAAGGAGTTTGCATCGGCGACTACGACAATGATGGACACGACGATCTGTTCGTCAGCTACTTCGGCAAGAATGTTTTGTATCACAACAACGGCGACGGCACGTTCACCGACGTCACCGACAAAGCTGGAGTCGGCGGAAACGGAAAAAGATGGAACACCGGCTGCGCATTCGTGGATTACGACCGCGATGGCAAGCTGGATTTATTCGTCGCCAACTACATCGATCTCGATCTCGCGACCGCGCCGGTGCCGGAATCCGGACCTTGTCTCTACAAGGGAGTGATGGTCGCGTGCGGGCCGCCGGGATTGAAGGGCGGCAAGAACATTCTGTTTCATAATAATGGCGACGGAACTTTTACCGATGTGTCTGAATCCAGCGGGATTTTAAGCGCGAATGGCACATATGGACTTGGAGTCCTGACTGGTGATTTTGATAACGACGGCTGGCCCGACATCTACGTAGCTAATGATTCCGCTCCTAGTGCGCTTTATCACAACAAGAAAGATGGCAAGTTCGAAGACATCGCGATAGAAGCCGGATGCGCGCTCAGCCCCGATGGCAAGCCGCAGGCGGGAATGGGCGTATCTGCTGCGGACTATGATCTCGACGGCAATCTCGATATCGTGAAAACAAATTTCGCTGGCGACACGCCGTCCCTCTATCACAACGTAGGCGGCGGAAATTTCGAAGATACAACCTTCGCCGCCGGACTCGGCGCGCACACCCAATATCTCGGCTGGGGGTGCGGATTCTTTGATTTTGACAACGATGGATGGGCGGACATTTTGATTTGCAATGGCCACGTCTATCCTGAGGTCGAGCAACTCAAAACCGAAGCTGGATACGCGCAGCACAAATTGCTGTATCGAAATTTGAGGAACGGCCGCTTCGAAGAAGTCACGGAACTTGCCGGGCCGGGAATTACCGCGGCAGTTGCAGCGCGAGGCTGTGCATTCGGTGATTTCGATAATGACGGCGATATTGACATTGTCGTGAACACGGTCAATGGCCTGCCACAATTACTGCGTTGCGATTCGATTTCAGGAAATAACTGGATCAAAATCAAGCTCATTGGCACGAAGTCGAACCGTAGCGGAATTGGCGCGCGCGTCAGTTGCACTGCGACTTTTCCCGGCGAAAGCAAGCCACATCGGCAGATTGACGAAGTCCGCAGTGGCGGCGGATATTTCTCGCAAAGCGATCTGCGAATCCACTTCGGCTTAGGCAAGGCGCAGAAAGTTGATCTTCTCGAGATTCACTGGCCGAGTGGGCAGGGAGATACCTTGAAAGATTTGCCGGTCAATCAGTTGGTCACTGTCAGAGAAGGCGCTGGAATCTTGACCACACAGAAGTCTCCGCCAAAGCGCTGAGGTCCGCCCGCGCCTAATTGATAGGCGGTTGCAACTGCCCAAAGACTTGCGTGATAGCCGAGCGGCGGCGCAGTTCAATCAGCAGGGCTTGCGCGGCGTTCTGATACGTCTTGCTTGGATCAGAGGTGTCCGCCCAGACAGCGTCATAAATTATCTGCGACGCCTCGCGAATGTCCATGTGCATGGCGGCCTCGAGCACGTCGACGCGCTCCTGGAGCTCGTCATAACAACTTTGACAGACGCTGGCTGGCGCATGCGAGTTGGGATGCTTTTCGCGACGGTCACAGTGCATGGCTGGCGTTGGCGAGTCAGGAGGCAGCGGGTTCGCAACAACCTGCGAGTTGAAGTCGCGCAGGAATCGTTCGCGTTCTTCTTCGAGTTGCTTAGGATCAGGCAATTGTTCAGCTGGAGTGACCGTGGTCAAAGGCTCGGCGGCGGAAACGCGCTGCTTGCCTTTGCACACCGGGCACGCCGGAAGATCGGCTGCGAAATATGTTTTGCAATTGGCGCAGGGCAACCCAATACCCGACGGCTTGGGCCCGAAACCGCCGCCCTTAAGTTGATCAACCTGCCGCGCCGGAGCTGCCGCTGTTGCCTGCCCGCGTCCCGAATCCTTTGCTGAATCCAAGCTGCTCATAGGTAACCCTCTGCCCAAGGTTGAAGCTGCAAAATTATTGCGGATTCGCCGAACGCATAAGCCGCATCAGTTCTTCTTCGCGTGCATGGTAAAGCTGCTTCGAAGGATCTAGCCGGCTGGCAGTTTGTATCTCTGCCAATGCTTCGCGGTCCTGGCCCATGTTCATAAGGCAAGCGGCCAGCGCATAGTGGTGCTCCGCCGATGGCTCCAGGCGGACCGCTTCGCGGAATTCAGTAAGCGCGGCTGGAAGCTGGTTTGCTTCCAGTAATCCCGTGCCCAGAAAGTAATGCGAGGTGCCGGAATCAGGGTCCAGCTCAACCGAGGCGCGCAGCTCGCGGATGGCTTCGGCCTGGTGATCTGCCGCCAGTAGCAACTGGCCTAAAGCGCGATGTTCCGGCGCGCTGTTGGGATTTTGCTCAACCGCAAGTTTCAGTTCCGCAATCGCCGGCGTGTATTCGTTCTTGGCCATGTAAGCCCGGGCGAGTGACTCATGCCCATGCTTCCATGAAGGATTCATGCGGAAAAGTTCGTGATATTCCGCAATCGCAGTGTCATATTCACCCTTCCCGAAATAAATGCTGGCCAGGTTCTCGCGGATGGACGGTTCAGATGGCGCGAGCGCCTTGGCTTTATTGAGTTCAGCAATACCTTCATCGAAGTGCTTATCTTTGCCGAGCAAAGCTCCCAGGCTGCTATGCGCCGGCCAGAGGTTCGGGTTCAGTTGCAGCGCCTTGCGAAAAAGTTGGACAGCGGCGTCGGTCGAGCCCCCATCACGCGCCACCAATCCCATTTCGTAATAAACGTCGGCGTTGTCAGGATCACGCGAGAGGGCCTCTTTGAAGGCATTCATTGCCGCGCCGTACTGCTCGTTCGAATAGTGACCCAGAGCCAGCATGCGATACGCTTCGGCGTCGTTGAAATCCATGCTGAGCGCGGTGCGGGCTTCGCCAATAGCGTCATCGCCGTCATTGTCCTGATAGAAAACCAATGCCAACCGATTGTGGACTTCGGGAAAATTCGGATCGGATTCCTTAGAGGAGCTGTACTCGTCGAAGGCGTCATCCCAGTGACCGCGCTGCTGGGCGATATATCCCAGCGCAAAATGGAGAGCGCTATTGTGCGTATCGCCTTCGAGAAGCCCAGCGATGCCAGATTCAGCAACATCGAATTGTTTCTGATGCGAAGCCGCCGCGGCTTGGGCAAGAGATGCCGGACAGGCATTCTTGCTGGAAGCTGCTTGCGAATGGCGTAGCTCAGATAGCAAATCTTTTGTAGCGCCTGCAGCACGAAGCTCACCTTCCGTGTGCGGGGTGAGAGTCACAGCCGACCCTCGTTCCTTAACTGCCTCTATCAAACTGTAAGTGGACGCGTCCCCGGCCAGCCAGCCCAGCAACTTCCCGCAATCTACCGGCTCTACATTATTCGCGAATGACGCAGGGACTGCGACGAAGATCAGGCTTAATACGACGAGTATTTTGCTGCCCACTGGAACTCCGAAGGCCGGCGGGTATGCCGGAACCTATACGCTGTCAAGAAGATAGAAGCTCAAGGTAATCTGGGCTAGGTCACGGAGGTAATGGCTATTGCAGGAAATGGTACAGATACAGTTCCGATCTGAGACCGACCTTTTATTTGACGGGATGGTTGCGGTTCAGTAACGTCTTAGCTGTAGCAGACTTGGCGGAGGTTCCCTTATGGAAGGCTTGTTTCAACCCATGCATTTGCTGGTCATCTTCTTGATCGCCTTGATAATTTTTGGGCCCAAGAAGTTGCCCGAATTGGGCAAGGGCATTGGCGAAGGGTTTCGTGCTCTAAAAGACAGCATGAAAGAATCGCCCGTCGCGCCGACTGTGACCACGGCGCCCGCTTCGGCACCCACGACTGAAGCAAAAAGCTAAATTTCTTCGTGCCCCCTTTTTGATCAACCGAGGTCGGCCTTCCGTCATCTCAAAGAGCTAAAATCCAAACTGAGAGGGAACGCCTATATGACCAAGTTTCCGCACGGAGATCCCAAGGGCGCAGAAGAGCCGCAGCCCGCAACAAACCCGCCCACCCAAGAGGAAGAGGAAAGCCTGGACAAAACTATTGAAGACAGCTTTCCCGCGAGCGATCCTCCGTCTTCAATACCTAATCCGGAAGAAGACGAAGACGCGGCCTGATTCAAGGTTAACGTTGAAGCCCTTCGCGAGATGAAACCCAAGCTGAAGTGCGTCTATAATTTTGTCTTGCGCGGCTGACGCGCAGGTGAAATGGCTTTCACACTTCTCGTTAACGGCACTGAGCAGCACGCAGAAGTTGACCCGGAGAAGCCGCTGCTCTACGTTTTGCGCGACGACTTGGGCCTGACTGGCACGAAATACGGCTGCGGCGAAGGGCAGTGCGGCGCTTGCACTGTGCTGGTTGACGGTTCTCCCGAGCGCTCCTGCCTGCTGCCGGTTTCCTCCGCCACTGGAAAAAAAATCACCACCATCGAAGGATTAAGTCGTGGAGATCGCTTGCATCCTGTACAGCAAGCTTTTCTGGATGTTGAAGCCTTCCAATGCGCTTATTGCACGCCGGGCATGATCATTTCTGCGGCTGCACTGCTTGCGCGCACACCAAATCCCAGCGAAGAACAAATCATCAGCCACATGGAAGGCAATGTGTGCCGGTGTGGCGCGTACGGCAGGATCGTCGAAGCTGTGCGTCACGCGGCTGCGACTCACCGGAGCCCCAAAAATGCGTGACTCTGCATATCGAACGAACGCGCTCGTTGACCAACTTCACGAGCCCGAATTTAAAGACGTTGAGCTCAAGCAGCATGATTCCATTTCACGTTTGCCGCACGCCTTCAATTTTGATCGCCGAGGATTTTTCAAAGTTCTGGGCGGAGGCTTGCTGGTCTGTCTCGCAGCCCGGCATGTGATCGCCCAGGAATCGGGATCAACAGTGCATCACGATCACGAATTGCCTAAGACGCTCGATTCCTGGTTGCACATCGGCGAAAACGGCGAAGTTACCGCGTTCACAGGAAAAGTGGAAGTTGGTCAAAACGTCCGCACCTCGCTCGCGCAACAGGTTGCCGAAGAGCTTCGGGTGCCACTCTCATCTGTGCGGCTGATCATGGGCGATACCGAACTGACGCCCTACGACATGGGCACATTCGGCAGCCGTACGACTCCGCAAATGGGCATGCAGCTGCGAAAAGTCTCCGCAAGTGCTCGCGCGGTTTTGATTGCAATGGCTGCTGAACGCTGGTCAGCCGATGCGGCAAGCCTGACTGCGGAAAATGGAAAGATCCGCGATGCCAAAGCTAATCGCGCGATCACGTACGCGGAACTGGTGCATGGTCAAAAGTTGTCGAAGGTCATTGAGGATGATCCGAAACTTACTCCCGCCGCGGATTGGAAGATCGCCGGAACATCCCCGCCAAAAACGAACGGCCGCGATTTCGTGACCGGCGCGCACGAATACACCACAGACATCAAGCTTCCGGGAATGCTGCATGGCAAAATCGTTCGCCCCACCGCCTTCCATGCAAAGTTAACTACGTGCGATACCTCACAGGCTGAGAAAATTCCTGGTGTAAGCGTGGTGCACGACGGCGATTTCATCGGCGTGTCTGCCGCCGATGTGATGACGGCCGATCGCGCGGCGCAGGCTATCCGCGCACAATGGGACGCGCCGCCGCAAATTTCTGACCGCGAACTCTTCGAGCAGCTAAGAAAACCTGCGTCTGATAAGGACGACGACACTGAGCGATACGTTTTGGGATCGGTTGAGCAATCCCGCGCTCAGGCCCAGAAGTCGCTGCGGCAAACTTACACCGTCGCATACATCGCGCACACTCCGCTCGAGCCGAGGGCCGCTGTCGCCGAATGGAAAGATGGCAAGCTGACGGTGTGGACGGGAACTCAGCGTCCATTCGCCGTCGCCGAAGAACTTGCGCAAACCTTCCATCTGACTCCAGAAAGCGTGCGCGTGATTGTGCCCGATACCGGCTCGGCGTATGGAGGCAAGCACACGGGCGAAGCCGCAGTCGAAGCGGCGCGCCTGGCGAAGGCCGCCGGAAAACCGGTAAAGCTGGTCTGGTCGCGGGAAGAGGAATTTACCTGGGCATATTTTCGTCCGGCCGGTGTAATTGACGTAAGCAGCGGAGCGAGAGCCGACGGCAGTCTTGTCTTCTGGGAGTTCGATAATTACAACTCCGGCCCGGCTGCGATGCGCACGCCTTATGAAGTCGCCAACCAGCGCATCACCTTTCATCCTTCGGACGCGCCGCTGCGCCAGGGATCTTATCGCTCGCTTGCGGCTGCTGCGAATCACTTTGCGCGTGAATCCCATATGGATGAGTTAGCGCACGAACTGCGAATGGATCCTTTGGAATTTCGGCTGAAGAATCTAAAGAATGACCGCTTGCGTGCCGTGTTTCAGGCTGCGGCGGAAAAATTCGGTTGGGGAAAACAGAAGAACTCGATCGGGACTGGTTTCGGCATCGGTGGAGGATTTGAAAAAGGCGGCTATATTGCCACCTGCGCGGAGGTCTCGGTCGAGCGCGGGGCAATCAAAGTCACGCGGGTAGTGCAGGCTTTCGATTGCGGTGCAGTGGTGAACCCGGAGGGCTTAAAGAATCAAATCTCGGGCGCAATTATGCAAGGCCTGGGCGGCGCTTTGTTTGAGGCAATCCGTTTTGAGAATGGGCGTATTGTGAATCCGCATCTTGCCGAATATCGGGTGCCGCGGTTCAGCGATCTGCCGCGGATTGACGTTGTGTTGGTTGATCGCAAAGGTCAACGTTCGATGGGCGCAGGCGAGACCCCTCTGACCGGCATCGCGCCGGCGGTTGCGAATGCAATCTTC
>DATNAF010000057.1:0-4801 GCA_035572845.1 Terriglobales bacterium | reverse complement strand
GCGCCGCATGCTCCTGGTGGCATCGAGAATGGAAAATGTATTGAATCCCAGTTTTTTGACTGATTGCTCGACGGCATCGACTTTGCCGGCCCCGCTCACTCGCGCTACCACGTTGGTGTAAATCGGCTGGTTCGAAGTCACGCCACCCGATGCGCGCATGTCATAAGCCTGCATCGGCCGCATGCTCTCAATCAAATGTTGGGGGACGAAGACCCGCGCCCTTGCCGATCCGCGCATGCTGTCAGGATCGAGGTCGGTTATTCCAACGATCGTCAGCGGCGTCTCATGTGAGATCACGGAGTAAGACGCTGCATCCTGCCCGGTTGGTTCGCGCTCCGAATAGCGCATCACGACCTGCTTGCCAAGCAAGGGCTGTGCCACTTCAGCGACATTGATTTCCTGCGCTCCGCGGGTTGGCTTGCCCAGCAGTTCAGCGGCAAAGCTCTTTTGCAAAATCGCTTCATGCGCGTCGGCTGATGAAAAGAATTTCCCCTGCATGCCTTCAAAACTGTCGCCATCTTTAGACGACAAGGGCAGCCCGGCCACCATGGTGAGGTGCGGTTTCTCGTCAAATCGCACCTCGGTGATGAAACGCAAATCCGGATACGCCTCAACAACTCCGGTGACGTTTGCAATCTTCAGCCGCGCAGCTTCATTCAGATCAGGGCTCTCCGCCGGCGCGGGGCCATTCTCTTCCTGGTCACGGTTGTATCCGCGAAGGTCGCGTCGCGAAGTGACCACAATCGAATCAAACAGACCGGATCGTTGCAGACGCCGTGACGCTAACTGCTGCAGACCGATTCCAAGCGAGAGCATCGCTACCAGCGACGCAACGCCGACTGAAATGCCGAGAGTGGTCAGCGAATTCCGCAGCACTGATTCGCGCAGATTGCGGGCAGCAAGCTCGACGGAGTCGTAAAGCTTCACGCTTGCACCCCCGCCGCGGTTCTTGCCGAATTAGGCTGGTCGTTTACGACCTTTCCATCGGCGAGAAAAATCAGCCGTTTCGCATATTTCTCCGCCAGTTCGCGTTCATGGGTGACGAGGACCACGGTCATCTTGAGCGATTGGTTCAGCTCTCGGACCAGATCCATCACTTCTGTTCCAGTGCGGCTGTCGAGATTTCCTGTCGGCTCATCTGCGAGAAGAATGCGCGGCCGGTTGATCAACGCTCGAGCCAACGCTACCCGTTGCTGCTCGCCGCCGGAAAGTTCAATCGGCCGGTGCTTTAATCGCCCGCTCAGCCCAACTTTGTCGAGTGCACCGATGGCCATTGCAGTCCGCTTGGTGCGCTCGACTTCGGCGAAGCGCAACGGGAGCTCCACGTTCTCAAGCACGCTCATGCTGGGAATTAAGTTGAAAGATTGGAAGACCATGCCTACGGTGTGGCGCCGGTATCTCGCGAGCTGCTCACGCGACAATCCTGAAAGGCTTTGATCTTCGACGATCACTGTGCCGACGCTTGGTGAATCCAATCCCGCAAGCAAATTGAGCAGAGAAGATTTTCCCGAGCCTGAAGCGCCCAGTAGCGCGACGAACTCTCCTGCCGCAATCTGCAGAGTGATTCCATCGACTGCGCGAATTGTGGCGCTTCCCATCTGGTAATGGCGGCAGAGTTGCTCAGTGCGAATGGCAAAAGAGGAGGTCAAAGTAGAAGTTTATCAGGAGTTCTAAGGTGAGCTGGAATTGCGCCGCCGGCAAGCAACGCCCCCTCGTGACCTCGAATCGAAACCGTGCTGGAGGCAATCATGCGAGCACCATTCCTACTTGGGCGTTTGATGTTTGGCGGGTACTTCATTATGAGTGGTATTAACCACTTCAAGAACAAAGGTCAAATGACGCAGTACACCGCCTCGAAAAACGTTCCCAAGCCCGAGATCGCCGTCAGCGTCACCGGTGCGGCTTTGATTGCAGGAGGCGCGAGCATTCTGTTAGGGATTAAACCGAAGTTGGGTGCGGCCAGCCTGATCGGTTTTCTGGCCGGGGTTTCACCGATCATGCATGATTTTTGGAAGCAGGAAGATCCGCAGCAGCGCATGAATGACACCGTTAATTTTATGAAGAACATGGCCCTGGCGGGCGGGGCACTGGCGCTCATGGCGGTTGAAGAACCTTGGCCAGCCAGCGTTCCGGTTATGAAGGCCGGCCGTGTCCATCGCGCAAAGAGATTCTTGCACGAAGTAGCGGCTTAAGAATCAGTCGCTTTTCGGAATCGCCAAATCTGTTGGTTTTTCGCCGGCGCTTGCCTGCACCAATTTCTGAACCGGACCCGCTACCATGAGCAACACTTGTGCTTTGGGCTGGATGGCTGACTGCGCCAAGGCGATCTGCTGCGTTTTCCATGGTTCGGGGGCTTTCTCTCCACGATCGAGATAGTCGAGCGCCTGCAATCCGGCTGCAGCCAGGGCCGATAAGTTTTGCGAGACCGGCACCACTTCCTGCACCAGGGCAGAGCTCTGCGCCGCCGGTTCCAACTGGACTTCATTGTCTTTCCATTTGCTAAGACTCGCCCGGATCTGCATCTCCATGCCTGGCTTGATCTTTCCCGCCAGAAATTCGTCGACTAATTGGTTGAATTCTCGCGCCTTTAAACTCTCCGGCCGCGCAGCATCGATTACCCGATTGAGTGGCGTCAGCGAAGTGGCCTCTGTTTTCGCCAGCCCTTCACGAGCATAGCCTTTCACGGGCTCAACTACATCGGTAAGATTTTTCAGGGCTGCAGTATCACTGCCATTCGTCATGCGCTCGAGCATGGGAACGTAGTTGCTGCGGTGCGTAAGCCCGTACGCATCCAGCCATTGACTCACTTCATCCATACGCGCATACATCGAATTCACGTCCGTTATATTTTGCGGTGACCATAACCGCTCGGCGATGGCTGCAGCGCGCGGCCAGATTCTGGAATCGATATTTTCCGGCGATACATACTCCGCCCACATGCAGGCTTCGCCGCCAAGGATCTTTTGCTTTTCCTCGTCAGATAGATTCGCTGCGCCATCTGCGAAGGGATCGACCGCGTAGTGCGACTCCGCCGAGCCCATCAAGTCCAGGTAATAGCCGGACGAAAGCAGTCCCCGATATCCCTGACGAGCCGCATCGGCCAGCGATTGCTGACCACGCCACGACTGGATGACGATGGTCTTCGGCAGGTCAGGCCGCAAAAGTTCATCCCAACCTTCCATTGTCTTTCCGTGTTTGGCGACGATCTTCTGGATGCGGGTGTTGAAGTAGGCTTGCAGGTCGGCGTTGTTCTTCAAATTGTGTGTGCGCATGAACTCCTGAATTTTGGGGTTCGCGTCCCACTGCTTGCCATTTACTTCATCGCCGCCGATGTGGAAGAACTGATCGGGGAAAAGCTTTGCCATCTCGCCGATGAATTCATCGAGAAATTTGTAAGTGCTCTCGCGGGTCGGATCCATGGCTGGATCAAACACACCCCATTTGCGTTCGATGGTATACGGCCCCGGTGCGCTAGCCAGGTCGGGATAACCGACGAACCAGGACGTACTATGCCCGGGCATGTCGAATTCCGGAATCACTCGAATTCCGCGGTCGTGCGCATATGCGATCACGTCCCGGACCTGTTCCTGCGTGTAGTACAGGCCGTCTGAACCCATCTCCTGCAGCTTGGGGAAGCGCTTGCTTTCGACTCGGAAACCCTGATTTTCAGAAAGGTGCCAGTGAAATACGTTCATCTTCACTGCCGCCATTCCGTCAAGATTGCGCTTGATGACTTCGAGCGGCATAAAGTGCCGACCCACGTCGATCATCAGACCTCGCCATGCGAAGCGCGGCTTGTCCTCGATCACGACTGAGGGGACAGCGAAACCTTGCGGCGTCATCTCAACCAGTTGAAGGAAAGTTTGCAAGCCGCGCATGACGCCGAGAGTTGTAGGGGCGTTCAATTGGGCTCCGGACGAGGTCACCTCAAGTTTGTACGATTCGTCTTCGCCCAGTTCCTGCACGGGCTTGCTGGCGTGGTCACTTCTCACCTTGAACTGCGGGCTGCTGGACGAATCACCGATACTGAAATCGAGAGGCAAGGAACCGGTATGCCGGCGCAAATCGGTCAAAAAGATTTCGACGGCACGGCGAAGCAGGGGATCCGAATTGCCTACGCCTACGTTGAAAGAATTCTGAATCAATAATGGCTGCGACTGCGAGACCTTGACGCTTGCGGGCCACGGCATCAGGTGAAGCGAAGTGGTTTCCTGCGCCGATGTGGCCAGGGTCACTGCCACAGCGAGCATTGGGACAAGTAAGAGAAGTCGCATCAAGTAATCCCTCGCGCATGAAAAGTGAGAACGAAGGATGAAGGATATTGAAAGGTTTTAAAAGAGGCAAATGGAAGTTGCTGGAGGTTCCGGAATCGTCATTTTCCAATATTTGTTAGGAACCCTTGGGTCCCCCGATTCAGCAGGCCGCTGCCGATGCGGCACAGTGGGTGAGCACGGAATGTGCAACAAATGTGTGCGAGGTCAGCCGCTGCAGGCCTATTTCGCCGTTGCCTTCGGTGACAACCCAGACTACGCGGAACTGCGCTTTGACCTGACCCATCTGGACATCGAGAACCTCACCGGTCCGAATCTTCCGCATTACGCCTTGAATTACCAGACCGCCGACACTCATGTTGATAACGAGCCCCGGTTGGGTAAAGGGCTGGCCGTGGGCATCCATTCCCCAAACTTGTACCGGAAGTTGAACTTCGATTCGTGGGCTGAGTCGTCGATCCATGCAGGCCATTGTGCGGCATAAGCCACTGGCTGGAAACTTACCCGGGTTACCGTAACCTGGGTACTGG
>DATNAF010000056.1:0-5646 GCA_035572845.1 Terriglobales bacterium | reverse complement strand
ATTTCGGCCAGCGGCTCGGTAGTGGATAGGCTCTCGATCAATCGCACGGACATCTGTGGCCTCAGAACAGCTGGTGTATCACTGTAACAGAGCGGCATTGAGCAAAGTTCCAAGTCACGTTTTCGTCAGAGCTAGGCTTTTACCATGCGAAGAATGCAGTCTCATTCGTTCCCTGAAGTACGACGTCCCAATGGAAAACGGTTGCCCTGTTCGCGTCAGCACGCGCAATAAGAGTGTGTCTACGTTCCGCCGAAATCTGCCGCAACACGGAGTCGGCGTCGTTAGCTGATTCATTCGCGAAGTACACGCGAGTCACGAGTTGCCGAAGAAGTCCTCGCGCAAAAACCATAACAAAAAAGTGAGGCGCCTGGGAACTCCCGTCGCCTATTGGCACGGGCCCGGGCTTGTTCATCGTTGTCGAGTAACTGCCGTCCGCATCCGTCACGGTCCTGCGAAACCCACTGGGAAGTCCATTCGAACCCAGCTCAGCCCCGTCGGTTAAATTTTCAGCTGACCAAAACTCCAGCATCGCATCGGGTACCGGATTGCCATTGCCGTCAATCACTTTTCCACGAATTTCAATCGCGCCAGGAGCCGCCGGAGCAACGGATTCGAGATCGAGCATGTACTGGAGTCCAATATGAAAGAAAGGACCCACGGTCTGCGATCCGCTTGGAGTCAGGTTTTCTTTGGCAGTCATCGCTTCGTCTCCTCGAAGGGCGTATCGCGATCGCCGCGGAGAACAATATCGAATGCGTAGGCGAGAGCGTAATCCGGCTGTGTACGCTCCATATCAAGCCTGGATACCAGGCGGAGACGCGCGTTCTCACCGGGAATGCTGTTGAAGATGGGATCAATTGCCTGCAGCGGATCACCCGGAAAGTACATCTGCGTCACCAGTCGCGAAAGAATCTCCGCTCCGAAGAGTGAAAAATGTATGTGCGCAGGACGCCAGGCATTCGAATGGTTGCGCCAGGGATATGCGCCGGGTTTTATCGTCTTAAAGCAATAACGCCCTTCCGCGTCGGTAATCATCCGGCCCGCGCCGGAAAAATTTGGATCGAGCGGCGCATCATGGCCGTCAACTTTGTGCTTGTAGCGGCCCGCGGCATTTGCCTGCCAGACTTCGATCAGCGCTCCACGAACCGGCCTGCCGTTTTCATCAAGCACGCGACCATGGACAAAAATGCGTTCGCCTAGTGCTTCTCCTTCATGCTGACGGGTCAGATCATTGTCCGTCTCGCGAATCAGGCCATGGCCGAACACGGGGCCGCTCCGTTCGGTCAGAGTTTCAGGCAAAACGATCAACGGTTGCCGCGGTGATCTTGCAACTGAAGACGCGTAGGGAGGGAAATAGAAATCCGGCTGTGTGCCAGGAGTTGCGGACCGCACGATGGTCATATTTTTCATTTCACTTTAGACAGCCAACTTAGACTCGCTCGATTGCCATTGCTATTCCTTGTCCCACGCCGATGCACATGGTCACTAAAGCCAGACGGCTGCCCGATTTTTCGAGTTGATGCGCTGCTGTTAAGACGAGGCGTGTGCCGCTCATTCCCAGCGGATGCCCGAGCGCGATCGCGCCGCCATTTGGGTTCACATGGTCCGCATCGTCGGGCAACCCGAACTGGCGAAGGCATGCAAGCGCCTGGCTTGCGAAGGCTTCGTTCAACTCAATCCAGTCAAAGTCAGCAATTTTCTTGTTAAGCCGTGCCAGTAATTTCAGCGTAGCTGGAACGGGCCCAATGCCCATCACTCGTGGTGCGACTCCTGAAGTGGCCATTCCAAAAATACGGGCGCGCGGACGAAGATTGTGCCGGGCAATGGCATCTTCTGATGCAACAATCATCGCCGCGGCTCCGTCGTTTATACCGGATGCATTCCCGGCTGTTATCGTGCCGCCGCTGAACAATGGTTTCAATTGCGAAAGCTTTTCTACTGTTGTGTCCGGCCTAGGGTGCTCGTCGCATGTGATCGCCGTTACTGCTTTTTTGTCTTGGACTTCGACCGGAATAATCTCTTCTTTGAAGAAGCCGCCTTTCGTGGCACGCGCAGCTCTCATCTGACTTCGAAAAGCAAATGCGTCCTGTGCGTCGCGTTCGATCCGGCAATCGCGGGCGACGTTTTCTCCTGTCTCGGGCATCGAATCTGTTCCGTATCTCACCCGCATCTGCGGATTTACGAAACGCCAGCCGATCGTGGTGTCATAAACTTCCGCCGAACGCTGGAATGCGACGTCGGCCTTGGCCATGACGAAGGGAGCGCGCGACATGGATTCCACGCCGCCCACAATGATGAATTCTGCCTCCCCGGATTGAATGGCGCGAGCCGCAGTTCCCACCGCATCCATGCCGGACCCGCACAGGCGGTTCACTGTTGCGCCGGCGACGCTCTCTGGAAGCCCCGCCAAAAGCAGAGCCATCCTAGCCACATTGCGATTGTCCTCGCCGGCCTGGTTAGCGCAACCGAGGATCACCTCATCAAGAGCATTCCAATCGGCAGTGGATCCCCGCTGAATCAGCTCACGAATAGGAATTGCGGCAAGGTCATCGGTGCGCACCGATGCCAAAACCCCGCCATAACGCCCAATTGGTGTGCGCACCGCGTCGCATAAGAATGCCTGCCTCATGTGTCGACCCCTTCTGCACCATGCGCTTTTGTCGTACGTGCCTTAAGCTCACGTAGCACGGTAAGTTCCTGCGCGGTGGGCAGTACGGTCTCTGAAGCGTCTTCCGCGAACTGAATTTGCCAGGCCGTATTTGCCGCAATCGCCTCGCGGTCTACCCCGGGATGAATGCTCGCCACTTTCAATTCGCGGGTAGTCAAATCAGGCCGCATGATACACAGATCAGTAATGACGGCAACAGGCCCCTTGCCTCGCAATCCCGCCGTCTCGCGCGATTGTCCTCCATTTAGGAATCCAACCGACGTAATGAAGTCTAATTTCTCCACGAAAGTCCGCTTGCTTTGCTTGACAATGATCACTACTTCTTTTGCCGAGGAGCTGATCTCCGGCGCGCCTCCTGCCCCCGGCAAACGCACCTTGGGTTTTTCGTACGGGCCGATCACTGTTGTGTTGATGTTCGCAAAACGGTCAAGCTGGGCTGCCCCGAGAAAACCGACGTCAATCCTGCCACCTTGAAGCCAATAACGGAAGATTTCCGGTGTTGATACTACTGTATCCGCGGTTTCCGCAAGACTGCCATCACCGATTGAAAGTGGCAAGATCGGTGGCTTGGCACCAATCGGTCCCGATTCGTAAACGAGAACTGCGTCCGGGGCATGCGTGAGACGCGCCAGATTTGCAGCGGTCGAAGGCAATCCGATGCCGACAAAACACACCGCGCCGTTTCGCAGCATTCGCGATGCCGCCACGGTCATCATCTCTTCAGCTGTGCACGCGGTAGTCACCGGTATTCTCTCTGTGCCCAAGCTTTGTTTTGTAATGCAAGATACTCCTCAAATCCTTGTGTTTTCAGGATGTTCTCGTTCATCCAGGCACCGAATCGCGGACGATCGCGCGAAATCTGGTCCCATTCCCGATAAAACACATTGTCGCGTTCGTAATATCCGTGGGCATAAGAAGGTGTCGCACCATGCGGAACCTCGCACACGGCATTTACTACCCAATGCGGCAGGATGCAAGCATTGGGCCCTGCATCCAGAGATCGTACGCGCTCTTCTACCGTCACAATCGCGCGCTTTGCGGCCAGAACAGCTTCCTTTTGCACGCCAAGAATACCCCACAGAAGCACATTCCCCTTCCAGTCGGCCTTCTGCGCATGAATAACAGTCACATCTGGCTGCACCGACGGCGTAGCCGCGAGCACTTCACCTGTAAACGGACAAGCGATCGAGCGGACACGTGAATTTACGCGGGGAAAATCGGATGCCGTATATCCGCGAAGCACTGCGAAGGGCAGATTGGCCGCGCCCGCCACATAGGCATTGGCAAGGTCGCTGTGGCTTCGTTCCTCGATTTCCAAGGGACATGGCCATCCATTTTCAACTGCATCGCGAAACCGGTGAAGCGAACCAACGCCGGGATTGCCACCCCAGGAGAATGTGAGTTTTGAAGCACATCCAGCGCCGATCAGTTGGTCATAGATCAGATCGGGAGTCATTCGAATCAAGGAAAGGTTGCGTCTCCGTTGTCGTATGACCTCATGGCCCGCGGCGAAAGGGATGAGGTGAGTAAATCCTTCCATCGCCAGGATGTCGCCGTCGCGCACATGTGCGGCCACGGCTTCAGCCAATGTCGTCCATTCCGCCATTCCGCTTCCGATTATGACGCGATTTAAGATATTGGACAAGATGTGCGATAATCGCACATAGAATGAGTCGCGATGCCCGCAAGAAAATCTAGCCCCGATACTGCTCCACCGAAAAGAACTCCCTCCCTTGCAGGCAATCCTGACTATGTTCTGTCTCTTGCGCGTGGGCTTCATGTGATCGAAAGTTTTAGGGGATATAAAGAAGGACGCAGTATCGTGGAGATCGCAAAATCCACAGAGCTCTCGCGGGCATCGGTCCGCCGTATCCTGTTGACCTTGGTTTTACTCGGATATGTCGAACGATCCCGGCAGGTGTATCGGCTCAAGACCCAGATTCTGCGCCTGGGGTTCTCCTATCTTTCTTCTTCCTCGGTGATCGAGGCTGCCGGACCGGTTCTGGAACGAATGACAGAAACGCTTCACGAATCTTCCTCGATGAGCATGCTCGACGGCGGAGAGATTGTGTACGTCGCTCGATCGGCGGCGAGCCGGGTGCTCGCGGCTGGACTTTCTGTCGGAAGCCGGCTGCCGGCCTATTGCACCTCCATGGGCCGTGTTCTTCTCGCATCACTTCCGGACGCGGAACTGGATGCGTATTTCCGCGTGCTGAAGCCGAAGGCATACACACGCAAAACAATCGTCAAAATACCTGAATTACGAAAAACTGTGCTGGCCGCCCGACACCGTGGATATGCGATTGTGAATGAAGAGCTGGAGCAGGGCCTACGATCGGTCGCTGTTCCCGTTTATACCAACAGCAACCGTATCGTGGCGGCGATCAATGTTGGGACCCACGTATCCAGAGTTGATCACAATACCCTGATTAGAACTTGCTTGCCCGTTCTCAGGGAAGGAGCACGCTCTCTGCGGGAAATCCTGCTTTGATTTTGAGCAAATGTTCGCAAAAACCTGGTGCCGATGCCAACATTTTCGAATAGGCATTTTCATACCTTGCGTTTGGAGCCGTAGAAATAGAGGCTCGTAAACGCGTCTCGAGCCCTTGGGACGGGTATGCCGGAAATCTTTCAGGGGCTGGGCAGACGTTATTTACCTGCCGCATCCCTGTACTACAATCCTGCCATATTCGCTATGCTAAATAACAAATTCCTTCTTCTCACAAAAGAAACAAGAGAGCGGACCGCCCAGTTCATGGCCCCATCTGGCACTGTGAAATCGCAGGGTTGATGTCTTCGGAACCGGATTGACTCGTCCTTCGGAAGGTCGAATAATGTCCGTGTATGGATATCTATGAAGAAATTGTCCAGTTGCGCCGCGGGGGCCGTCGCGGTGCGCTGGCGACCATTGTCGGTTCCCAAGGCTCCATTCCGTCGTTCAAGACCGCCAAGATGCTGGTTCGAGATGATGGTTCAAT
>DATNAF010000055.1:0-12783 GCA_035572845.1 Terriglobales bacterium | reverse complement strand
CAATTGGCCGAAGTCTCTCGCGATCGGTGGCTGGCTGGGCGGAGCGCTGCAATGGCACCTGACATTCATGTGGATTTACATCGCGAGTGGGCTACTCTACGTGGGATATCAAGTCTTCAGCGGTCACTATAAACAGATCTTATTTGTCCCGCGAGATATTCCGGGCGTTTGGCCGATGGTGAGGCATTACTTTTTCTTTGGGCAAAAGCCGGTTGCAAAAGGAGCTTATAACCCGCTGCAGAAACACGCCTACACTTCGGCAATCGTGCTTGGGGTTCTGTCGGTGCTCACCGGGATAGCGATCTGGAAGCCGGTGCAGTTTTCCTGGCTGGCGTGGATAATGGGCGGCTTTCATTACGCGCGGCTATGGCATTTCCTGATCATGTGGGCGCTAGTTGCTTTTGTGTTTGGTCACCTGGTAATGGTCGTACTTCACGGCTGGAATAATTTTGTCTCGATGTTTACGGGATGGAAGAAAGATCCGGAGTACCGGCCGGAATAATCTAGTTGCCGCAAGACAGTTTTCGCGATGAGGAACGATGCCGGAAACAGCAACTTCGCTGGCGTATCCAGCGGGACAACTGAGCGAAGTGGAGCTGGTGAAGCGGGTCCGCGAGGGCAACGCTGATCTGTTCTACGAGCTGGTGCGCCCGTACGAGCGCAGGGTGTATTCGGCGGCGTTTGCAATCCTGAGGAACGCCGCGGACGCCGAGGATGCGGCCCAAGAAGCGATTCTCAAAGCTTTCCGGCACATCAAGCAGTTTCGCGAGGAAGCGCGGTTTAGCACCTGGCTGATTCAGATTGCGGTGAATGAGGCGCGTATGCGCAGAAGAAAAAATCACGCCGACGTGATGGAGCCGATCGCGGACCATCCGGATGAGGCGGGAAATTACGTGCCGCGTGATTTTGCCGACTGGCGCGAGATTCCGTCCGAGACGCTGGAGCGCAAAGAAATACGCGAAAAACTGACCGAAGCGCTGGCGTCATTGGGGGAAATTTATCGCGAGGTGTTTGTTCTGCGCGACATGCAGCACTTGAGCATTGAAGAGACTGCAGAGGCATTAAAAATCTCGACAGCATCGGTGAAAACGCGTTTGCTGCGAGCGCGGTTGATGCTGCGGGACCTGCTGGCACCGGGTTTGGGCGGCCCGTGGCTGAGCAGGGTGTCCTTCGGAAAGGGGACGAAACCATGGTAGTGAATTGCGAAGCAGTATGGCGCGAGATTTCGAATTATCTCGATGGCGAAATGGACGACGGATTGCGCGCTGCCATGGGCGATCACATTCGCGGGTGCCAGCGATGCAGTGCGGTTCTGGCGGGAACACGCAATGTGGTGGAGCTTTATGGAGATGACCGCATGGTGGAAGTGCCGCTGGGATTCAGCTATCGATTGCAGCGCAGGTTGGATGAAAATGCTCACCCGAGCAGAAGAACATTCTTTGGATGGATGGTGGCCGCGGCCGCGGCGGTGCTGGTGGCGGGCAGCTTCGAGGTAGCACGGTCGACGACTGCGGGCAGGACATTGCGCTCCGAACATGCGCAACCCGGGCGCGGCGTTCCTCCGGATATGATGGTGTTGATTTACCCGGATGGGAAGACATTTCATGTGGCGGGCTGCACGTACATTCTCGACAAGACACATTTGCGGTCGGTTGCGGCTCGAGAAGCGCTGCGAGAGGGGTATGTGCCGTGCACCAGGTGCATGAAGAAGTATCTGAATGAGAGTGCGTAGCGGGCGGACCCTAAAAGCATTTAACCACGAAGGACACGAAGGTTCACGAAGGAAAAGCGTTTGTGAACTGGTCTATGCGCTAGCTTTGTCGATCAGCGGCAGTGCGGCAGCCTCGTTTGCGGCGTCTAGTTCCAGTTGCTCTTGGCCGCTCAAAGCAGTGACACGTCCCCGGTAAGTCTTCAAATGAGTGGATGCTTTGTCGAAAGCTTCCTGCGCTTTATTCAAGCTCTTGCCGACGGTTTCAAACTGATTCTGGAAATGGTCAAAGGATTTTTGCGCTTTCGCCAGTTCCTGACGGCTCTTCTCGAAACGGCTGGCGACTTCGTACCACTTGTGCACCAGCGCGATGGTCTGCAGCGTCATTAGCAGCGTATTCGGAGAAACCGGAAACACATGCTGCTGGTTCAGCCAATCGGCTAGATCGCGGTTGCGGACGGCCTCCATGTATAACGTTTCGCTGGGCAGATACATGAGCGCAATTTCGGTTGTGCCGTGTTCGGGCTGAATATAGGCCTTGATGCGCTTGGCTTCGGCTTTCATCACGCGCACGAACTCGACGCGGGCCTCTTCGAGTTGGGCTTCGCTGCTCTCTTCAAAAAAGGCTAGCACCTGCTCGCGAGGGAATTTCGCATCAACGGGAAGCCGGCGATCAGGAAAATTGATCATCGCGTCTACACGGCCACCGCCGTTGACTGAGCACTGCATTTCAAACATGTTGGCGGGCAGAAAATCTGACAGCAAACGCTCCAGGCTGGCCTCGCCGAATGTGCCGCGCAAATGAGGCAGCTTCAGGAGATTATTTAAGTCATTAATCGAGTGGCCGAGCGCACCCACTTCGCGCAATTGTTCTTCGGCCGCGCGTAAATGTTGCTGTACTTTTTCGAATTGGGCGAAGCCTTCCTTTATGTTCTGATCGAGTTTTGATTGCACCTGGTCGGTGATTGCCATCAGCTTGGCATCGACGCGCTCGCGAATTCGCTCCAGGCTATCGGCCGTCTGCTGGTTGAGCCGATCAAACTCGGACTTCAGGGCGGATGTGGTAATGGCCAGAGCCCCGGCAAGTTCAGCACGTGTTTCCCCAAGGCGTTCGGCTTGCTCTTGGCGCCCTGCTTTTAATTGTTCTTCCACCGTCAGGCGGATGCCGGAGAATCCCTCCGCCAACCGGTCGGTCACCTGCTGACGTAGGTCGCCCTTGGTCTGTTCCAGGCGGGATGCCATGTCGGCCGTCGCCACCGAAAACTGCTCCGTCAGGGCCTTTTGCAGTCCATTCGAGCGATCGACAAGTGCTTCAATTCCAGCAGCTTGCGATGAGCCGGCACGTTGGTACAGGAATAGCCACAGAAGTAGGACAAGGTTAATGACGATAAGCAGACCTAGGAGCACTGCGAGAGTGGACACTTCGGGATATCTCCGGTGTAAGGTGCTGAACCGGATTGTAGAAGTTATTCTTTTCCAAGCAAAGCAGATTCCTCCCAGGGCATCTGGAACGTAGACACGGAGTACCCGAAGCGCAGGATTAGTGTTTCGGGGCTAAAGCGCTCATGTTCCTTGCCCTTATCGCGGCGATTCCCCTGCATCTGGCAGCTTCGGGAGCGGCTTTGCCCGCAGCGGCTTCGGACACGGCGCCGAAGAGCACGTGGCAGCAGGTATCTTCCTACAATGCAGTGAATTTCGACCTGCAGGCGGAACACGAACTTTTGGATAAAGCCAATGCTGATCGCGCACAGGCTGGATTGCCTCCCCTCAAACTGGATGAGGGCCTGGTTCACGCGGCGCGAGCGCATGCCGCGACAATGGCTGGTCAAAGATATATTTCACATCGATTTTCCGGCGAGCCCTCCCCCACTGATCGCATTCTCGCCGTTTCGGATTCGCGTCTTCAGCGCATTGGTGAAAATGTGGCGGTAGCGCCAAACGTTGAAGACGCGCATGATGCCCTGATGGCGTCTGCGCCGCATCGCGATAATTTGCTAAGCGCGAAATTCAACGTGGCTGGATTCGGCGTTTTTCGCCAGGGGCACGTGATTTACGTTACACAAGATTTTGGATTGGCCATGGCGACTTACTCGGCGCAGCAGGCGGAGCAATTGGTGTCCGCTAGCGTAGAGAAATTACGTGCACAGGAAAAAATGCCGCAGCTGAAACAAGTCAGCGACAGTGACGCGCAATCGGGTGCTTGCGCCATGGCTAAAGCCGATTCGCTGAGTGCGGCAAGCCCTCCGCCAGGAGCTTACATGCTGCGCTACACCAGCATGCAGCCGGAGTCGTTGCCCGCTGATATTTCCAAAGTGATCTCCCATCGCGGATTGCATACCTATTCCGCCGGTACTTGCTACGCTCGGACCAAGCGCTATCCGAGTGGTGCATATTGGGTGGTGTTGGAGTTCTACTAAGGCGCCCTTTCTTTTCGATCTGAAGCTCGTTTTACATCCTGCTGATTCAACGCGACCATAATGGCCACTCTTCCGAGGATCTGACCGGCCAGCGTTCAGTGTTAACGGATAACTGACAGCGGCTGTGCCTCATGCCCCGATTCTTTGCGATTGACGATCCGTTGCTAAGGATGTACATTGTACATACATAGTAAGCTTAATGTACGTACATGGAGATCTATATGCCAGCAACAGCGCCGAAGAAACGCACAGAAAGAATCAATGTTCGAGTAAGCGATAGAGAGGCAAAACTCATTCGCATGGGCGCCGCGCACCGTGGCGTGAACATCACGAACTTTATTTTGGAGAGTGCATGCGTTCGAGCAGAGCAGGAATTAGCTGACGCTCGGCAGTTTACGATTAGCCCTCAAGAATGGCAGAAATTCAGCCAAGCGTTGGACCGCCCAGCGGTTAGTAAGCCCAGGTTGAAAAAACTCTTTAATGAACTCACTGTGCTCGAACGAAGCTGATGTCTGCTCGCAGAGCACCGCTCTCGAAAGTCGAGGCTCTCTCGGCAGAGCACGACGTCAGCCGCTTTAATTGTGGTACCCACGAATCCCTAAACGATTGGTTGAAGCGTTTTGCCCTGCTTAATCAAAAGAATGAATCAGCCCGGACCTACGTTGTTCATCGCAACACCTCGGTCGTCGGATATTATTCAGTTTCTGCAGGAAGTGTCCTCGCCGAGGAAGCGCCTGCTCGGATCTCTAAAGGTCTCGCTCGGCATGCAATTCCAGTCATCCTACTGGCTAGACTCGCTATTGATAAGGACGAAAAAGGGACGGGGCTAGGCAAGGCACTGCTGAAAGATGCGCTATTACGCATTGCCAATGCCGCTGACATCGTGGGGGCACGCGCGGTGTTAGTTCATGCGATTGACGATTCCGCGAGGAAGTTCTACCTGCATTTTAATTTTGAACCGTCGCCGATGCATGAGTTGCAGCTCATGCTCTTGATGAAGGACCTTCGTAAAACGTTACAAGCCAGTAATTCCGTGTGATCCGCATTGCCCCTCCTCTGATTCCCTGTTTAAATGACTACATGCTCCCAGGCTCTCCAATCCGCGTCGGTACGGCCGGATGGTCCTACAAAGACTGGGAAGGCATTTTCTATCCGCCGGGGATGTCGCGACGCAAGCAGCATCCGCTAGCGCTAGTGGCGCGTTGCTTTGATGTGGTAGAGATCAACACATCCTTCTACGGGCACATTAAGCCGGAACTGGCAAAGCTCTGGTCGAAAATCGTTTCCGACGTAAATCCCAACTTCATGTTTACGGCCAAACTTCACCGCTCGTTTACACACTCGCCTTTGGCAGCCATGGAGCCGACTTCCGCGGTATCGATTCGTCCTAATGACGAAGACGAATACCTGGCGCGCCAAGGACTGGAAGCGATGGCGGAAACGGGCAAGTTTGGTGCGTTGCTGATTCAGTTTCCGGTTTCATTCAAGAACACGGCGCTGAACCGCGAATATCTGGAGACGCTTCTGCGGCAGTTTATTGAGTATCCGCGAGCGGTTGAAGTGCGGCACTCCACATGGAACAATCCCGAGACGATCACCTACTTTTCAGAAAGAAACGTCAGCTTCGTCAATATCGACCAGCCGCAAATCGGACGATCTCTGGAGCCGACCTCTCATGTGACCGCTGCGCTGGGATACATTCGGCTTCACGGGCGCAACTACGAGGAGTGGTTCGAGGCGGAGACCTGCGCTGACCGTTACAACTACTTGTACAAGCCGAACGAACTGGCAGCATGGAAAGATCGCGTCGAAAACATTGCCCAGCAGGCGAAGACGACGTTTGTTGTGGCCAACAATCATTTTGAGGCCAAAGCCGGAGTAAATGCTCTGCAGCTGAAATATATGCTGACCGGACGCCGGGTGACTGCGCCGGAGTCGTTGCTGCAACACTATCCCGAACTCAAGATGATTGCAGATCCTGTAGGCGAGGGGGAACAGGGCGACTCCCTGCCGTTGCTCGCATAATCCTTGCGCTTCCAGAAAAGCGCTTGCGAAGCATTTATTATTTTGGGACACCAGTTAATTTGGAGATCCGATGGCGTTCCCGATAAAAATTTGTGTGATCTGCTCGGAGGAGTTTGAACTGAGGCCCGGCAAGCCGGGCTTTGCCAATCGCTGTCCGGCGTGCAGCGAACCTGAGGCGAGCACAGATTCTGCGAATCCCTCAAAAAGCGGCAACAAAGAGTTGGACCAGGAACGCAAGAAAGCAATCCGCGATCTTCTGTATCGGAAGGACTCGTAATAACAATCGGCCCGCCGGCTTGGATTCCTTCGTGAACCTTGGTGTCCTTCGTGGTTATTGCTTTTGTAAAAGGCTGAACCACAAAGGACACGAAGGTTCACGAAGGAAACCACAAACTACCTACTGTCTGATGCGTGGGTTCGCTACGGAATACAGCAAGTCAGTCAGAAAGTTCACTAGCACATAAGTCAGACCGATGGCGAGAATGCATCCCTGTACCAGGAAGTAGTCGCGATTGCCGATCGCGTCGATGGTCAATCGGCCGATTCCGGGCCAGGAAAAAATCTTTTCCGTGACGATGGCCCCGGCCAGCAACGCGCCGAATTGCAGGCCAAGCACGGTAATAATCGGCAGCATTGCATTGCGCAGCGCGTGGCGATAAACCACAGTTCTTTCGGGCAGTCCCTTAGCGCGGGCGGTGCGAACGTAATCGTGACCGAGCTCTTCGAGCATTGAGGTCCGCACCATACGAGTAAGAATTGCCGCGAGAGCGCTGCCCATGGTGACGGCGGGCAACACGAGATGTGCAAAAGTTCCCGCCCCAGACACCGGCAGCAATCCAAGCCTAATCGCGAAGAACAAAATTAAAATTGGACCGAGAGCAAAGTTCGGAAACGACAATCCAAAAAGGCTGACCACGCTGAGCAATTTGTCGTCCCAGCGGCCGCGGCGTTGCGCCGAACGCACTCCCGCGGGAATAGAAATCAAAATCGCAATGATCAATGACGCAATGGTCAGTTCGAGAGTGTAAGGATAACGGTGTACGATCAAACTGCCGACACTTTGGTTGAAGCGCAATGACGGCCCGAGATCGCCGTGCACCACACCTTTCCAGTAATGCAGGTACTGCTGCCAGAGCGGAACGTCGAGGCCGTACGCGTGACGAGTGGCGGCAACGTCGGTGACCGGTGCGCCTTCGCCCAGCATTTGCAGAATAGGATCGCCGGGCACGAGATGAATCAGCAAAAAAACAACTGAAACGACCAGCCAGAGGACCGGTAACGTGTAAAGCAGTCGGGCAAATAAATAGCGGAGAGCTCTCACAGGCGATTGGTACGGAGTGATCTCAAAGTTTTTGAGTATGCTCCGAAGAGTCTACCGTGTCTAGTAACCGCCGACGAACGCACTGAGGAAAGCTTTAGTCTCCAGCCTGTGCGGCGGCAGGCTGTGCGTCTTCGATTCTGACGCGCGAGATGCGATAGCCATCCATCTCCTCTACGGTGAAACGGCGGCCGCCATAGTAGCAGGAGTCGCCGATGGCCGGAATTTTCTGCAGCTTTGAGAGCATAAATCCGGCCAGCGTCTCGAAGCCGGCATCGCGGGGCAAAAGAAGATCGTATTGTGACTCCAAGTCGCGCAGGCCTATGGTGCCGTCCAGGAGCAGACTTTTGCTGCCCGCAGTGTGAGTAGCGGTAAGCGAGGTAACGTCGTACTCGTCTTCAATTTCACCCACTAACTGTTCGAGGATATCTTCGGCGGTAATTAGGCCAGTGGTCGAACCGAATTCGTCCACCACGATCGCCATGTGCCGTTTGCGTTCTTTGAATTCCTCCAGCAGTTCGGACAAAGGTTTGGTCTCAGGCACCACCATTGCGTCATGCATGACCTGGGTGACCTTCATTTCCGAGATGCGAGACGGCAACGTCACGGGACGGCTGGTAAGGCGCAGGCCGGCCCAGCGCATCAGGTCCTTGGAATAGAGAATACCGATGATATGTTCGGGCCCACTTTGGGGATCGTAGATTGGAACACGCGAGTGCTGCTCCTCTACCACGCGGTCGATTGCGTCCTGCAAAGTGAGGTCGCCGGGTAAAGAAAAAATGTCCGGGCGCGGGACCATCACTTCACGCACGGTGGTGTTTTCGAGCTCCAGCGCGTGATGGACCATGTCTTCCTGCGCATGCGTGATCTGGCCCACTTCCCTGCTGGCGCTGACAATCAGCTTCACTTCGTCCGGCGAATGTACCGGTCCCTGCCGCATGCGGCGAAGCCCGAACACTCTCAATACCCAGCCCGCCGACCGGCCCATTACGAAGATGAGCGGCCGCGTTAAGGTTAGCCATACATCCATGGGAGCCGCTACGGCAAGGGCCACCTGCTCTGCCCGTTGCAAGGCGAGCGACTTCGGCACCAACTCGCCCAGGATCACGTGCATGAAGGTAATCAGGCCGAAGGCGATGCCGATGGCTATGCCGTGGGCGTAAACGAGGACGTGCGGGACGCGCTGCAGGAATTGGAATCCCTCGACGAAATGGGCGACCATGGGCTCGCCGATCCAGCCCAGGGTAAGGCTGACCACGGTGACGCCGAGCTGCACACCGTTTACTACTTCATCCAGGTTGCGGTGCAATCTTTGCAGAATTCGCGCGCCGATCCGGCGCGCGCGAATGAGCTGCTCAATGCGGGTTTCACGGATGCTGACCAGCGCAAATTCGGCAGCGGCAAAGAAAGCATTGGCCGCTACCAGGGCCACGATCAGCAAGACCCGGAGCAGCACAAAAGCGATCATTTGAGAGCTAATTTTAACATTTCAGGGCTGCTTTCCCCGTTTTCTTCGTTCCCCGAGAAGCTACAATAGGTACAGCTCTGAAACCGGCCTGAAACCCAGTTTGGCAAGCAGTATCCTGCAATAACCAGCATTGAATGGCTTAAATCGGGATCTACCCAGGTTTGCCGGAATCCAGAGGATATAAACAACTGATTTCCTGCTTTCATTTTTTCCACTCGGCGGTCTAACTGGAAAAGCGAGGACTTATTTCGTCCTCTTTACATTGTTGAGGGAACAAAGTTTGCAGGCGGTTCGTACCACTGGCGAGAGTTGAAGGCAAGAGGCATTTGTAAGGAGGAGTTGTGAACGGTAACGGAAACGTAAAGAAGAAACGGCGCACTCGAATCATCATTGCTTCGGCAGTTGTAGTGGTAATAGTCCTCATCGTCGGCGTGGCCGTCGCTTTCTCGCATGGCAGTACGAAGATTGATCCCTCGAAGCTGGCCAAAGTTGAAAAAGGAGACCTGGCTAAGAGCGTAGTGGCGACCGGCAAAGTCGAGCCCATCACCAAAGTTGAAGTTAAATCCAAAGCCAGCGGCATCGTGAAAAAGCTTTATGTGGAATATGGGGACCGGGTGAAAAAAGGTCAATTGCTGGCGCAGCTCGACAAGATCGAAATCGAAGCCGGAGTCGAGCAATCGAAAGCAGCTTTGTTGGCGGCCCAGGCAAACTTGAAGGGTTCAGAGGCAGATTACGAACGCGCCAAAGTTGATGCCGAAGCGCCAGATGTGCCACTGCTCAAACGTGCGTACGAGCGCAATCTGGAAATGCAGCGCGGCGGCGTGGTATCGCAATCCGCTCTGGATGACGCCGAAAAAGATTACCGGATGGCGGTCAACAAGCAGAATGTGGCCCGGGCGCAGATGACGGTTCTACAGGCCAAGATCGCACAGTCACAGGCGCAGGTGGCGGAAGACCAGGCGAACCTTAAGCAACTGGAGGAACAGTTAAGTTACACCGATATTGTTTCGCCGATCGACGGCATCGTGCTTTCGCGGGACGTGGAGATCGGTGACGCGGTCAGTTCGATCCTGGTGTTGGGATCGAGCGCGACCCTGGTTATGACCATCGGCGATACCAGCCAGGTTTACGTGAAGGGCAAAGTAGACGAGAGTGACATTGGCCGGGTTTATATGCATCAGCCGGCACGAATCAAAGTTGAATCGTTCAAAGACAAAACATTCAACGGCGTGGTCACGAAAATTTCACCGATGGGGGTAGAGAAAGACAACGTAACCACGTTCGAAGTGCGTGTGTCGATCGACAACCCCGGTGGAGAATTGAAGGCGGAGATGACTGCTAACGCCGAGATCATTCTTGATGAGCACAAGAATGTTTTACAGATTCCGGAAGGCTCGATCATTTATGACAAGGACCGCAAAGCATCGGTCGAAGTGCCCGATCCAAAAGGCAAAGACGGGCAGCGGAAAGTCGCGATTAATATTGGAATTTCTAACGGCGCCAAGACTGAAGTCCTTAACGGGCTGAAGGAAGGCGACCAGGTCATACTGCAGTAGGATTCATGCGGACCCGGTTTATCGCCGGGCACTGGGCACGGGGCGTAACCTTCGTGCCCGTTTTTCTGCTCTGGTTATCTTCACAGGAGGAAATATGCGAGCTTTCACTTCACGAATCGCGATTGCAGTCGCAACTTTTGCATTATGCGCATTGCCGGCACTCGGAGCAGTCCACGGCGAGTTTGATCGCACCTTGCAGGTAAATGGACACGTGGATTTGCAGGTTGAGACCGGATCGGGATCAATCGAGGTGCATCGCGGCGGATCCAATCAGATCCATGTGGTTGGACACATCTCTGCGAATGAGTGGTTCGGTGGCGGAAACGCTGAGGAGAGAGTCAAAAAGATTGAAAGCAATCCCCCCATTCAGCAGAGCGGAAATGATATTCGTATCGGCCACATTGATGATCCGGAACTGAAGCACAATATTTCGATCAGCTACGAAATTACGGTACCTGAAAATACGCAGCTGCGGTCGTCCTCTGGTTCAGGAAACCAGGACATCGCTGGAATTGCAGGGGCGCTAGAGGTAAACACTGGATCGGGCAGCCTGAAGCTTTCGAACATCGGTGCGGGAGTGCGCGCGCATACTGGCTCAGGCAGCATCGACGCCGACGGAGTGCATGGCAGCCTATACGCACGTACCGGCAGCGGCTCGATTCATGCGACCAATGTCGCGGGCGGCTTCGATGGACAAACTGGCAGTGGTCACTTGACGCTAGATCAAAGCGCTCCCGGGTCAGTGCACGCTGAGACCGGGTCAGGCGGCCTGGAGTTGCATAACGTGAAAGGCTCGCTGCAGGCGTCCGCAGGCAGCGGTGACATACGCGTAGAAGGCGAAGCCACTGGCGGATGGACGGTGCGCACCGGATCGGGCAGCGTACAACTCAGGTTGCCGAGCAATGCTTCTTTTGACCTGGATGCCCATACGGGCTCGGGATCGATCAATCTTGCTCATCCGGTCACGGTGCAAGGCTCGGTCGGACGAAAAGAAGTGAAAGGCAAGGTTGGGGGCGGAGGGGTGCCAGTGGAAGTGCAGACCGGGTCGGGAAGCATCCAAATCGATTAGTTAAGCTGCGCTTTTGGCATGCTGCGGGATGACTTCTGTACCTTGACGCACCTGGGCTAAGGCTTTAGTTTCGAGGTAGTCCCCGGGAACCTAATTTCGCGAGGCTGACTCGAATGCATCGTCCAATTGTTACGCTTACGACCGATTTTGGCCTGAACGACCACTTTGTCGGCGTAATGAAGGGCGTGATCCTGAATATCGCGCCTAATGCCGAGATTGTAGACATTTCGCATTCCGTCCAGCCGTTTGACATTTTGGACGGTGCGCTGGCGCTGGCTGAATCGTATTCATACTTTCCTGTTCGCACGATTCACGTGGTGGTGGTCGATCCCGGCGTGGGCAGCGCGCGGCGGCCGATCATGGCCACCTCTGACGGGTTCACATTCGTGGCTCCAGACAACGGCGTGCTCTCGCTGATGTATGCGCGTGAAGAGCGCGTGCACGTACGGCATATCACCGGCGAACACTACTTCTTGCAGCCAATCAGTAACACCTTCCACGGACGCGATATTTTTGCCCCGGTGGCTGGCTATCTGGCCAAGGGAGTAGAGCACGAAAAATTTGGCGATGAGATCGAAGACTTTGTGCGCTTCAATGCCCCCAAACCTAAAGCGATTGACGCACGGACCTTGCGCGGCGTGGTGCTAAAGGTTGACCGTTTCGGGAATTTGATCACCAACTTCACCCCGCAGGATGTGCCGGCATTATTTACGGGCCAGGCTTCGGGTTTCAAAATCACGGTTGGCAAGCGTGAAATAATCAGCATCAAGACCAACTACGCGGATGGCGCTGCCGGCGAGGTTTTCGGGATCCTGGGCAGCATGGGGTATCTGGAGATTGCAGCTAACCGCGGCACTGCGGCGCAGATGGCCGGCGCAGCTAAAGGAAGCGAAGTAACAATTGTGCTGGAAGGTGCGGTGGCGGCGAACGGATGAGAAAGATTGAGCAATTGGGAAATTTTGTGATTGAGGAAAAAGGATTTAGTAATTGTGAAATTGGGGAATTTGAAAACAATGTTGGGGGGATTGGTCTTGAATTACCCAATTACAAAATTTCCCAATTCCCCAATCAGAAAATCACTTGCCTGCTTTCACCGCGGGATGCACATACCGTTCCATCTCTGACGTCCACTTGAGGAACCGCAGCAAGTGCGTACGCTCCCGCCAGAGAAACTCCCAGAACTCCAGAAACCCGATCTGCTGCATTTTTACACCGCAGTAGG
>DATNAF010000054.1:0-10983 GCA_035572845.1 Terriglobales bacterium | reverse complement strand
GGGGGCCGGGGCTGCAGTGATTCGCGCAATGCCTAACACGCCTTGTGTGTTGGGACAGGGCATGACCGCGCTTTGCAAAGGCCAATATGCGAAGGCCGAGCACGTCGAAGCCGCCACCTCACTTTTCAATGCAGTAGGCCGCACTGTGGTTGTCGACGAAAAACACATGGACGCAGTTACCGGCCTTTCCGCCAGCGGTCCGGCTTACATTTACATCATTCTGGAATCGCTGGCCGAAGCGGGAGTAAAAGTCGGCCTGCCCCGCGACATTGCGACTCTTCTCGCGGCGCAAACCACGCTCGGAGCAGCGACAGTTGTACTCGAAACGGGAGACCATCCTGCGTTGCTGAAAGATGCAGTGACCACTCCCGCCGGCTGCACCATTGATGGAATTATGGAGCTCGAAGAAGGCAAGCTGCGCGTGACGTTGATCAAAGCCGTGGTGAAAGCCGCGCAGCGGGCGAAAGAATTGGCACAGGGATAGCGGAAAGGAAGCGGTGTGCATATTTCTGCTGAACAATCTGACGAATTGACAGCGCCGCAACAGCAGACTTTGGTCGAATCCTTCTGGAATTTCCCCCCTTGTCGCAGCGGAGCTCGACTTTGAGCGCGAGCCTGATTACGGCCGAGACATTTCACTATGGCTGTTCTCGCGAGATCGCGAGTTTAGCTCTAAGTCTAGAGCAGCGAGTCGGGCAACCCGATTACAGCAACGTAAAGCAAAGCGCAGTGGAAGTACAGCAAAATGTCCCGCGGCGCTGTTAGTACATTCGTCAATGAGTGATAACGCCTGTTAGCAATAGTGACGTCCGTAATGCCACCCAAAATGCCCGGAACAGGGATTCTGAGTGAAACGGCTTGGTTACGACAGTTATCAGCGTGGCACTTCAGAAAGTGTCATAGTTGCGAAGCCCCTATCGTCGGTCTGGGTGCAAGCTATGTTTGTGAAGTACATGAGCAGCGCAGTGGGGATTTTAGGTTTGGTTCTTCTCGTGCACTGCACGCGCTTTGCGTCCGCAGCTGAATCTCCTCTCCCTACTCCCACCGCAACCCTTGAGCTTTCTACTTTGCTGACGAGAGGCAACGGAGAGCCGGCATGGGAGACGGTCACCTATTTGTCCGAAAGTACGGTTGCGATAGGTTTGTGCAGGCACCGGGCGTGCTCGCTGTCTCTGATTCGATGGGAAGATGGGAATCTTACGATGTCCGCCCAGACTTTTCAGTTCAAACCGGGGGTATCTATTCATGCAGCGAGCAATGGACGACTCTTCACAGCGCCATCCCTAGCACCAACCGTCTTGTACTCGGCAGACCTGTCTCGGTCTCACGAACTCGCGACACATATCGCCCGCGTCTCTCGCTCGGGAAAGACGGTGTCTGAGTGGTCTCATGGCTCCTGGAAGACTTACCGCCTGACTGAGACGCTGGAGCCGATTCGGGAAGGTGACGGAGATTTACAGTCTCTGTCGGACGAAGTCTTGGTGATTCAAGATGGGAAGACCATTAGGACCGAAACGCTCGATGGTCGGCGGATGGGTTCATTCTCTTTGCCGAGCATGGCATGGGGCCACGTAGCCGTGCTTGGAAATGCCAGGCTCTATATGGACGACTGCACAAAGGCGCGGATCGTTGACTTCAATGGGAAGGTATATCTCGAGGTTCGTCCGAAAGACTTGTATAAGCAGGGCAGCAGATGGTTCACCGACGCAAGCGTCTGCGCTCAGGGTGACGAATCGTCTTCTGATGGAAAACGCATCCTGTTTGATTTTGCCACCCGCAATGTGCCAAAGCCACAACACATCCTTGAGAGCATTCACACTATTTCAACGTTAGGTATGACGGGGCCAGTGGACGTCAACGGTGAGGAGGTTCGGGTGATGGACTCTGGCAACGGCAAATTGTGCTTTGGTTGGCACCGCAGTTTTCCGAGCATGAATTGGCTCGTGCGGTCTGCTGCCATTTCACCGTCAGGTGAATCCGTATCAATCGTCGTCGGTGACAAGCTGTCGATTTATCGTTTGCCTTCCGTGTGCGATGGGACAGTCAGGATTCACGAGTAGGCTCGTTAACGATGCAATATCGCCATATCACTCATTGACTCTGAAGCTTAACAAGAAATCAATGCCTCTTAAAAAACTGCACCGCCCGTTCGTGTTTCTTCGCGGCAGCTAGCGATGAGAATGTTCCTAGATTCTTTCTCTTGCCGGTCTTCGCATCTTTCTTGCGCGAGTACAGCCGGAATTCACCAGATTTGAGTTTGCGGAAAACCTGGGGACAGACGGGACATTCCCCCGGTTTCCTGCAGATCGGGACGAAAAACGGGGAACGTCCCGTCTGTCCCCAGGTTTTTCGTCTGTCCCCAGGTTTTTCCCAGGTTTTTGTCAATAGCCATTTAGGGCTTGATTTCGCCAGAACTCGAATGTTAATATTGTGACTAGTCTGACTAGATTATTATTATGAGGACCCACAAGCTACAAAAAACCACTTGGCAGTTGCAATCCGCAAAAGCCCGATTCAGCGAGCTATTCCGCAAGGCACGCACCGAGGGGCCGCAATATGTGACTAAGGCTGGAAAGGAAGCAGTAGTCGTGCTTCCCGCCGAGCAGTTTGAGGAATTGACAGCGCGACGTCGGCAGCCTACAAGCCTGGTGGAGTTCTTCAGGAGTTCGCCCCTAGTGGGGCGGGGCTGAACTTCGATCGTGAGCCGGACTACGGGCGGGATATCGAATTGTGAGCGGATTTCTGCTCGACACCGACGTCGCTTCCGAGATGGTGAAGTCTAAACCTAATCCGGCGGTGATGAAGTGGATGGAAGAAGCCGATGAATTGCTGCTCTATTTCAGCGTGATGACTTTTGGGGAAATTCGGAAAGGCATCTCGTCTAGTACCGACGCGGCGCGCAGAATACAGATTGAAAATTGGATGCGTGCGCTCGTCAATCGTTTTGCAGGACGAATTCTGCCGGTTGATTTGGCGGTTGCCGATCGATGGGGGCAGGTTGCGGGAAGTTGCAAAGCTAAGGGCTTGACCCTGCCCGTCATTGATGGACTCCTGGCTGCAACTGCGTTGCACCACAATCTAACGCTGGTGACGCGAAATGTGAGAGATGTGCAGGGAACCGGAGTTGAGACGCTGGATCCGTGGAAGTTGTAGCTTTACTGCCCGCCTATACTGCTTCAATGCCTCTTGAAAAACTGAACCGCTCGCTCGTGTTTCTTGGCGGCCGCTAGCGAGGAGAACGTTCCCAGATTCTTTCTCTTTCCGGTCTTCGCGTCTTTCTTGCGCGAGTACAGGCGGAATTCGCCAGATTTGAGTTTGCGAATCATCTCTGCATCAAAGATGCCCGGCGCGAGAGGCGGGTTGGCGCAGTCACAGCACGTGTCCAAACCCTACTCCGCGGGATCGTAGTTCAAGTTTTGTCCCAGCCAGCGTTCGACTTCGGATACGCTCATTCCTTTGCGTTCGCTGTAGTCGGCGACTTGATCACGGCCGATCTTGCCCAGACCGAAATAACGCGATTCTGGATGAGCGAAATAAAGACCACTCACGCTCGATCCAGGCCACATGGCGAATGATTCGGTGATCTGAATTCCTGTGTTTGCGCAGACATTCAGTAAATGCCAGAGCGGACCTTTCTCAGTGTGGTCCGGGCACGCTGGGTAACCTGGCGCAGGCCGGATGCCGCGATATTTTTCATGAATCAGATCTTCGTGACTCAAATTTTCCGCGCGACCGTAGCTCCACTCGTCGCGCACGCGTTTGTGCAGGCATTCGGCGAAAGATTCAGCCAGACGATCGGCGAGGGCCTCGGCCATGATCGCGTTGTAGTCGTCGTGCTTCGAGCGATACGAGTCGCACAGTTCCTTTAATCCAATTCCGCTGGTGACGGCGAACGCACCGATATGGTCGCGCAGTCCTGTTTCCTTTGGCGCGATGAAGTCGGAGAGAGAGCGGCACGGCTCGCTGCCTTCCCTGTTGGCTTGCTGGCGGAGGAAATGGAAGCGCTCGATTGCTTTTTCTCGCTTCTCGTCCGCATATAGCTCAACGTCGTCGCCCACTGCGTTGGCTGGAAATAATCCATACACGCCGCGCGCAGCGATGAGCTTTTTTTCAATGATGAGATCAAGAAGCGCATTGCCTTCCTGGAATATTTGACGTGCCTGCGGACCTTGCTCCGGGTGATCAAGAATGCGGGGATAAACACCTTTCAATCCCCAGGTGTGGAAGAACGGTGACCAGTCGATGAACTCGCGCAGCGTTGCCAGCGGAAAATTGTCGAGTACCCGCACTCCGGTAAAATTTGGCGAGGGAATGTCCTCGGCATGCCACGTGATCGGAGTTCGCCTGGAGCGGGCGACCTCAAGAGGAACCAGTGTTTGCTTAGGCGCAGCGTACGCTTTTCGAAGCGCCTCGTAGTTCGCGCGGTGCTGCACCACGAACGCAGCCTTACCTTCTTCGCTCAGAAGACTAGTAGTAACAGGCACTGCCCGGCTAGCGTCAACGATATGAACAACCGGCTCACTATAGTGCGGCGCAATTTTGATGGCTGTGTGCGCGCGGCTAGTGGTTGCTCCGCCGATTAGCAGCGGTAATTTGAAACCCTGCCGTTCCATCTCGCGTGCCACATGAACCATTTCGTCGAGAGATGGAGTAATCAGGCCACTAAGCCCGACGATATCCGCCTTCTCCGACTTGGCGCGTTCAAGAATTTTTTCGCATGGGACCATCACGCCCATGTCTATGACCTCATAGTTATTGCAGGCAAGAACCACTCCGACAATATTCTTGCCAATATCGTGAACGTCGCCTTTAACGGTCGCTAATATGATTTTTCCTTGAGCCTTCACCACTTCGCCAGCGGCAGCCCGGGCCTCCTTCTCGGCTTCCATATATGGAGTGAGGTGCGCGACGGCTTTCTTCATCACTCGCGCTGACTTCACTACTTGCGGCAAGAACATCTTCCCCGCCCCGAACAGATCACCCACGACTCCCATGCCATCCATCAATGGCCCTTCGATCACGGCTAATGGGCGGCCCAGCTTAACGCGGGCTTCTTCGGCATCGGCCTCGATATAGGTATCGATTCCCTTGACCAGTGCGTGCGAAAGACGTTCCTCCACTGTGCCGTTGCGCCATGCTTCGGAACTGGCTTTCTTTTCACTCGTGGCCTTGCCGGCGCCCTTCAGCGTTTCGCCATATTCAACTAAACGCTCTGTGGCATCGGAGCGGCGGTTCAGCAGAGCATCTTCAACCAGCACCTTCAACTCGGGCTCGATCTCTTCATAAACTTCGAGCATTCCGGCATTCACGATGCCCATGTCCATACCGGCGGCGATGGCGTGATAGAGAAACGCGGAATGAATCGCTTCGCGAACAACGTTGTTGCCGCGAAAACTAAAAGAAATATTGGAGACGCCGCCGCTCACTTTCGCGTATGGCAGGTTGGCTTTTATCCAACGCGTGGCATTGATGTAATCAACGGCGTAGTTGTTGTGCTCCTCCATGCCGGTAGCAATGGTGAGGATATTGGGATCAAAGATAATGTCTTCCGGAGCAAAACCGACTTCGTCAGCCAAGATTCTGTAGGCGCGTTCACAAATCCGAATCTTGTCCTCATACGTGGCAGCCTGTCCCTGTTCGTCGAAGGCCATCACGACAGCCGCTGCGCCGTATTTCAGGACAGTTGCCGCGTGCTCGCGGAATTTATCTTCGCCTTCCTTTAATGAAATCGAATTGACGATGCCCTTGCCCTGCAGACACTTCAGACCTGCCTCGAGAACCTCCCACTTCGAGGAGTCGACCATGATGGGAACCTTGGCAGCCTCGGGCTCGCTGGCCAAGACCTGCAGGAAGCGGGTCATCGCGGTGACACCGTCAATCATGCCCTCGTCCATGCAAACATCGAGGACGTTCGCGCCGTTCTCAATCTGTTGGCGGGCGATGCTTACTGCCTCTTCATACTTTCCATCTTTGATGAACTTGGCGAACTTTGGGGAACCGGCAACGTTGGTCCGCTCGCCAATCATGATGTACACGCCCTGCTGTTGGGTAAATGGCTGCGAACCCGAGAGGCGAAGCGGCCTCCACTTCGACAGATCCGCGATGGCGCTGGCGTTTTCCGATGCGCTCACACTCGACTCTCAATCTCGCCCGGCCTGGCGAAAGATGTTTCGTTGAGTTGAGGCCCAAATTTTCGCGCAGGTTTACCCTCGAGCGCTTTCGCGATTGCCGCGATGTGCTCGGGAGTATTTCCGCAACAGCCGCCGGCAATGTTGATCAGTCCACCATCTGCAAAGCTGGACAGATAACGCGCCATGTCTTGCGGCCCAAGGTCAAAACCTGTCTCGGATAGAGGATTCGGAAGCCCCGCATTGGGATAAGCCGAGATCGCCACGTCTGCCTTTTCCGAGAGTTCCTCCAGAAATGGATACATGAGATCGGGGCCAAGAGAGCAATTGAGTCCCACTGACAACGGTTTCACGTGCCGCACCGCGTTCCAGAAAGCTTCGGGAGTCTGCGCGGAAATCATGGTTTCGCCACCGCGTCCTACCGCGACGGAGATCATCACGGGCAATTTTTTCCCTAGCTCATCAAAAACTTCTCGGATGGCCACGAGTGCGGCCTTCGCGTTGAGCGAATCGAAGATCGTCTCAACCAGCAGCAGATCTACCCCGCCGGCGATTAGCGCATGCACCTGATGCGCATAAGCGGCTTTGACCTGGTCGAAGGTGACAACACGGAATCCTGGGTCGTCGGCATCGGGCGAATTGGAAAGTGAAACAGTGAGCGGCCCAATAGCTCCGGCTACAAAACGCTGACGGGAGGTCGCGGTTCCAAGACGATCGGCCCATTCACGGCACTGCTTCGCCGACTGTTCATTAATGTCCCAAGCCAGCTTCTCGAGAAACGGATCGCCGATGATCTTTGAGTAAAACTCGGGATCCTTACGGCCGCCGTGCTCGCGCGGATCTTCCACAAAAAATTCGCTCTGAGCGATGCTGGTCGCGCCGAACGTATTTGTCTCGATGATATCCGCCCCAGCTTCCAAAAATCGGCGATGAATGTCGCCAATCATTTCTGGTTGAGTCAGCGTGAAGAGGTCACCATTGTTTAAAAGGCTCTTCTTAGCGTCCTTGAATCGCTCGCCGCGAATGTCGGCCTCTTTCATCCCGTAGGTGCGGATCGTCGTACCCATCGCTCCATCGATGATGGCGATACGATCTTCGAGAATCTTTTCCAGGGGATGACGTTGGGCCTTTTTCATGGTTACCTCTTGCAGTTAGCTTTTAGCCTTTAGCTTTTCTCCATATCTAAGTTCCGCATAAATTTCGGATACACTCACGAATCTTGCAGCCGCTAATCATTTTTGTCTCTTCGGAATTCAGCCAATCTTTCAGTTGTGGCCAAAGGCTAGGAGCTAATGGCTAAAAGCTGCTTTACGCACAAACGCCGGCCCGGGGTTGAGGGGACCGGCGTCGGCATCGAAAAAAATTGTGAAAGATTACTGAACTCCGACTCTCCGCAAATTACTCAATTACAAAATTTTCCAATTACCAAATTCCTTTACTCTCCCGGAGCCACTTGCGCCGGCGCTCCACCCGCGACCTCTGCCGAGTTGAACACCGGATTCGCTCCCAAATGTGCCGGCCTCGCCGCCAGCAACTGCTCTTTGCGATAAATCAAATTCGTAGCGTTGAAAGTTGCCAGCTCAAATCCATGGCCGTGAGTAATTGCATCGGTCGGGCAGGCTTCCACGCAATATCCACAAAAAATGCAGCGGTTGTAATCGATGTTGTAGACCTTGGCGTAACGCTCCGCGCCACTGATGCGGTTCTCCGCAGTGTTCTCAGCCGCCTCGATATAGATGCAATTGGCCGGGCAGTTGGCTGCGCAAAGAAAACAGGCGACGCACTTCTCCAGGCCATTCTCATCGCGCTGCAAAACGTGCACGCCGCGATACCGCTCCTGGAACTTCGCGCCCCGCAGCGGCCCCGGACCATCCGGATAATTCTCCACCGTCGTCGGCTGGAACATCTCCATGAAGGTGATGCTCATGCCCTTAGCTATGGCGGCAATGTTTTTAATCACGGACATACTTATTAAGTATAGCAAGCCGCTCTTCTACAATTAAGGCGCGAAAAGCCAAATCTTCTTTACTTGCCCGTTCGGAATAAATTCCAGGGTCAAACCTGATCCGAAGCGCGGCTTCCGGAGATACAGTGATCATCAGGCCCGCGTCCGTCGCCGATCTACCACCCATCACCGAGATCCACAACTACTACGCTCAGCACACGCACATCATTTTCGACGTGCGGCCATTTTCGGCCGAGCAGCGCATCCCCTGGTTTAACGAGCACACTAATAACGGACGCCATCGGACACTCGTCGCCGAAGACAGCGATGGAAAAATCGTTGGGTACACCGCAACTGGATCGTTTCGCGCCAAAGAAGCTTACGAGACAACCGTCGAGGTGAGCATCGCTTGCAGCCCTGAATCGGTGAATCGGGGTATAGGCGCAAAGCTCTATCAGACTCTGTTTTCCTTGCTGGAGCGGGAAGATGTTCATCGCGTGGTGGCTGGAATTGCGCAGCCTAATGCGGCTTCCAATGCGCTGCACGAGCGATTTGGTTTCCAAAAAGTGGGGACGTTTACTCAGGTGGGTCGCAAATTCGGCAAATTTTGGGATGTTCTGTGGATGGAAAAATCAATGTCTGGATAACCGTGCCCTGGGATGTGAGACACGGAATTCAAACTCAGCCGACGATCTCGATTTCCAGATATTCATTCTTGCTGTCCCAAAGAGACAATCGCGCGAGGAAATATTTCCGGTTGATGGCTTCTTTTGCCATGCGAGACTGTTCGCGAGGAAGGATGCGCGCCTTGCCACTAAATTCCGGCCCGATGACTTTCCCACGAATCGTACAGGGAGCCACTTTTACGGTCGGGTTGTTGCGAAGGCGCTTGGACTTGCCTGATTCGATTCGGGTCCTTACATAGAGTTTGTCGTCACGCTCAGCGAACCAGACCGGCGTGACTACACCGACTCCGGTTTTCCGGAGAGTCGTCAGGCAAAGATATTTCTGACCGTGTATTTCTCTTGGAATCGGCATAACGTCCTCTACCCTCTATCGCACTTTGCTTGCAAAGCTTTAGAATCGAACACACTGCAACAATCTTAAGTCGCTGGAATATGGAGCGATTGCTCAGCAGCGATCCAATATGTTACAAGGCCACACATGCGTAAATGGATGCAAGACAAGCTGAAACGACGTAAAAAGTCTGAAGAGGCAGCGGCCGCCGGGCCAGCGCCCTTGCAGCCGGCTTATTTTGAAGCCGAACCGGAAGCGGGCCCGCGTCCTCAGCATCGTGAAAAAGCTGCTGAGCCGCCTGTTGCGGAAACTGAACCGGATTCGAATCGGGAGCCATCGGCTCCGCTTGAATCACAGGAGAGTATTGGCCCTTCAGCCGCGCCTTCGGACCAGACGCGTCGGCCACGCCGCCGTCGCCGTGGTGGCCGTGGGCGAAAACGTCCGGGGCAGCAGAGTGCGCAGCAACAGTCGCCCACCACGGACTCAGCAGCCGCAGCTTCTGTGCCGGCTGCCAGGGCAACTCCTTCCGCTCCTCCCGCTCAACAGCCTTCCAAGGGAATTGTCGTGCTTGCGGTTGGTCTTCCTGGATCAGGTAAGAGCTCATGGTTCAAGCGCCACAACATCACCCCGCTCTCAAGCGACGTGCTCCGCTCAATGCTATTTGATGACCCTGCAGAACAGCGTTTTCAAGACTTGGTTTTCTCCAATCTTCGATCCATGCTGAAGGCGCGATTGATTGCCCGCCGACCAACAAATTACGTTGATGCTACTAATCTCACTCCGCACGAGCGTAACAACTGGGTCAAATTAGCCAAAGATTTCGGGTACGAAGCCCAAGCCGTATTCTTCGATGTTCCTCTCGATGTTTGCATTGAGCGCCACAATCGTCGTGATCGTATCGTGCCTGAAGACGTGATGCGCAAGATGTCGGCAAAACTGAAAGCGCCGACGTTCGATGAGGGGTTTGCGAAGATTACGGTGGTGAGGGTGAAGCAGAAGGAAGCCTAGATCAGCATTAGGAGGTGCGAATGCAGAAGTAAGAAATCAGAATGCAGAATCCCTGAGGCTGAACCAGCAGCATCGAAATTCTGACTTCTTATTTCTTACTTCTGCATTCAATTAGCTTCTCCACTTCAGCGTTACTGGCCCGCTCATTGGATGTTTCATCTCTCCACCGGCACGCTTCGCTTCGAGGTGTGCCGCTTTCAAGCCGAAATACCACTTCGCGGGGCGATCGGCATCATCGATCAACATCAGATGCGGATTGTGCTTCAGGCCTTCTGTCTGCAATTCCATAGTGCGCCGGTCCTGCTCTACGAATTTCGCGAAAACAAATTTCAGCAGCGACGGTGAAAAGGGCACAAAGCGAAAGATGTTCCAGCATGCGACGACATCAATCCGGCACTGGTCGCGGGTGATCGGCGTGACCGTGGTCAATGACGAGAACCAGTACTTCCCTGCCCGGATAGTTTCGAGCCGCAGGTTTGGCAATACAAAATCGATGGTGGTGGTGATGGAATCGGCGTCGGCATAGAGACGCAGCAGTTTATAGGGGACGCTGTTCGAGCTCGGAGTGTGCGCGCTCATCCGAAAGCCATTCGGAATCGGCTCAAAATGCTTTTGCTTTTCGTGAATACTGTGCTGCGAGCGCCACCACCACGCCTGATGAACAAACGGCCCATGTGCGGGGTCCATCAATCCGATGATCCCGTGATCGACCGTGGTGGGCATAGCCGAGCTGAGGTATGCCGTCTTGAATTTTCCGCTGAAGGTCGGGACCTGCGGCGCCGCACTCTGCGGCACCTCGCGGCAGGTGAATCCGGCACCGGCCGACGAGGGATCGGGAATGAACACCCACACGAAACTGTCGCGCTCCTCGCAAGCGAAACTACC
>DATNAF010000053.1:0-4268 GCA_035572845.1 Terriglobales bacterium | reverse complement strand
GATCAGGGAAATAGGCGGGACCACCCCATATTGGGGATCGTCGCGGCCCACTCCGCTTTTGGTCATCACCTCCGCAGTCCACTTACTGGCCGCGACCCTGGCGCCAGACCGTCGTTGCAACTCCGCGATACCGCCCGCGTGATCGAAGTGGACGTGTGAATTGAAAATTAGCTTTACGTCTTGGACGCGAAAACCCAACTGCCGAATATGCGCGGCAATCGGACCCGCAGATTCCGGAAGGTCGCCATCGATGAGCACGTCCCCTGCATCCGACGTGATCAAGATCGAGCTCAAGCCATGGGGCCCGACGTAATAGGTGTTGCCGTAAATGCGAAACGGAGTCTGGGGCGCGGTCCACGCCGCACAGTCTGCACACGAAATAGATTGTTGCTGCCCAAGGGCAAAAGCGCAAATCGCAAATATCGTCGCCAAAGTCAGGCGTATTGACATGGTGGAGTTCTAAAGTACAACATTCTCATGCTGTCGAAGGGAAAATCATGCGAACTTCTGGCCTCCTCATATCTTTGATGGTTCTGTCGTCTCCCTCACTTGCATCCGCGCAGGGCCGTAGCACCGCTCGCTCCATGGTGATAAGCAAGTACGGAATTGTGGCGACCAGCTATGTTCAGGCCTCACAGGCGGGCGCGGAAGTATTGCGCCGGGGTGGATCGGCGGTCGATGCTGCCATTGCGGCTAACGCCGTGATGGGCGTGGAAGAGCCGATGATGAACGGAATGGGCGGCGACCTGTTTGCCATCTATTGGGATGCCAAATCCGGCAAGCTCTATGGACTGAACTCAAGTGGTTGGGCTCCGCAAGGACTAACGCTCGAACGTATGAAAGCTAAGGGCATCCAGCAAATGCCATTGCGCTCGATTGATGCCGTGACCGTGCCGGGCGCGGTCGCAGGATGGAATGCGCTGCACGGAAAATTCGGCAAGCTGCCGTGGAAAGATCTTTTCCGTCCAGCGATTTTTTATGCGGATCAAGGTTATGCGGTCCCGGAACTGGTGCACGAGTTCTGGAGCGGCGCCCCTCAAATTTTCGGCAATGATCCCGAGGGTCAGCGAGTATATCTGCCGAATGGTCAACCCCCGGCAGTTGGGCAGGTGTTTCGCAATCCGGATCTGGCCAAAACGCTGCGCTTGATTTCCGATGCTGGAGCGGATGCCTACTACAAGGGCGAAGTCGCGCACGCAATTCTCAGCACGTCACGCGCGCTCGGCGGCACAATGTCAGCCGACGATCTCGCGGAATTCAAACCGGAGTGGGTCGAGCCAATCTCTACCAGTTACCGTGGATGGACTGTCTATGAATTGCCGCCTAACGGTCAGGGCATGGCGGCGCTGGAAATGCTGAACATTATGGAGACAACGCCAGCGTCTCCTGAAGGGCCGTTGGGCGTGACAGAGCTGCACAAAAAGATCGAAGCCATGAAACTGGCCTATGCGGATCTCGAACACTACAACGCTGATCCGCGCTTCGCGAAGGTTCCGGTCAAGGGCTTGATTTCGAAGGATTATGCGAAAGAACGAGCGAAACTAATCGATCCCGATCACGCGAATTGCGAAGTTTCATACGGGACACCGCGAAGCGACACGACATATCTGACCGCGGTCGATCGTGATGGCAACATCGTGTCGCTGATACAAAGCAATTACGAGACATTCGGCTCCGGCATTACCGTGAAAGGGATGGGATTCGTCCTGCAAGATCGTGGGGCTTTATTTTCTCTTGACCCAAGTTCTCCTAATGTGTTGGCTCCGCATAAGCGACCGTTTCACACAATCATTCCGGCTTTCATGGAACGCGGCGATCAGCATATCGGCTTCGGGATCATGGGAGGCGCGAACCAACCGCTGGCCCACGCGCAATTTGTTTCCGACATTGCCGATTACGGCATGAACATTCAGCAGGCGCTGGAGACGGCGCGTTTCACCGTACATCCTGAGCGCGGATGCAACATCTTTATCGAGTCGCGTGTTAAGCCTGAGGTTCTGGACAAATTATCAGCAATGGGTCACAAGCTGCATGTGCAAAAGGAGTACTCGACGTCCATGGGACGTGGGAATGCAGTGATGCACGATTCCACGGCCAACGTCAACTACGGCGGGTCCGATGCGCGCGCCGATGGATCAGCAGAACCCGAGCCGCCGCCTGCGCTGCGCTAACCCGATGACGCAGAACCCGGAGGTCAGTTGAGGTCTGTTTCGGCTTCCTTTAGCCCTGATATCAGGAGTGACATTCGATCGTCCGGCAAAATATCAGACAGAAAGTCTTTCGAGAAATTGTTCGCGAATACTCGTGCGCGTTCTAGCGGCGTCTTGCCGCTCCGCAATAGCGCAATCTGGATCTCGCGGCGCAACTGCCACGAAGGATGATCACTGACGAGCACAAACAGCCGTTCCGGCGAGCGCGGCTTCATGAGTGCCTGCACCACCAATGCTTCCGTGAGCTGCTTGTTATCGAGGGCAGGAGAAATGATTCGCTGATCTGACGTTTGCAGCAACGCGGCCGCGACCCGTCCGGACGCTTGTCTCGCAAGGGTGATTTTCTGGCCGACAGGAAGAGATTCGAGTCGCATTATCAGCTGCTCTTCCGCTGCGCGCTTCACATCGGGGGCGATAGCCGGCGTCAAAGCAAGGTTCATGAGGTCGAATGTGAACATGCCTCGCAGTAGCGGGATCGAAATATGTCGTGGTGTGCGCGAATGCGAGGCGAGCGCAATTACAATTTTGCGGCTCTTGGATGCGATGGGATTTTTCGCTAGCTGGGCCAACGCTTCTGGGGTTACATCAGCATTTTTTATGAGCGCGAGAGCGGCATCTTCGGTGAGCCCGGGCGGAAGTCGATTCGGCGCGGATTGAGTGTCGCGCTCGCCTTGGTCCGAATTATCAATAGAAGAAAATTCGATATTCATCGATTTTTTCCGAACCGCCCGGGCCGTGGACGCCCGGGCCTACACTGCTAACGTTTATGCAGTGGCGGACCTAAACTCTCGCCTTGCACACTCTAGTGCGCCCCGCGCCGGATCAATTTCGCGATCGAGCAAGACCGCCTTCGGATATCGCGATTTTAGTTCCTGGGCAAAGCATTTTCGAATGATCGCACTGCTGGCAAATACCCCACCGTGGGTTGCCAGTGAGACTGACTGCTCATCAAACAGACGCTCTATTACTGTTCCAGCCATAGACGCGAGTTCGCGGCTGGCGCGCGTCAAAATTTCCGTAGCAACTGGATGTCCTTTGTTGGAGGCGGCGAGCACAACCGGGAACAGCGTCGAGAAATCGGCGGGCGGAGTCGCATTCAGTCGAACGATAAAATCTTCGAAATTACTGATGTCGAGTTTTTCCATTAAGTCGCTCAAAAAATCGGTCGATTGGCCGCGATCGCGCGCACGCAATGACCCCCGCACTGCCTCGGCGCCGATCCATTGACCCGAGCCTTCGTCTGAAATGGGATACCCCCAGCCGCCGGCGCGCGCAGTTGCCCCGCTCTCATTCCGCCCAAAGGCAATCGAACCAGTTCCGGCAATCAACATCACGCCGGGCGCGGAACCGAAGGCATCTTCGAACGCGATCTCAATGTCGCCTACGATTTCAACATGTCCGCCTACGATGCTGGCCATCAGATCCCGCATCACTCGGGCGATTTCAGGCCGTGCCGCACCCGTAATTCCTGCGCAAGTGCGAGAAATTTGCCGAGGCGAAATTCCCGCCTGGACACATGCGTCGTTCACCGCGCCAGCCAAAGCATCCCGTGCGCAAGCTTCTCCCACGCGCTGGACTTTGCTGCTCGATGAACTTCCGACTCCTAATTGCAATTTCTCATCGCCAACAACGCATCGAGTTTTGGTGCCTCCGCCGTCAATTCCCAGGAAAAATGGCATCAAACGAATTCTAACTGCAGAGTTCGCGAATGCTACCTGGATCGTCGGACTTGACCACCATTCGTAACCAGTGCTGCCTCTCGTCTTAAAGCAAATGCAAGAGTACGCAAGAACAATGTAGATTGATTGGGAGTTTCGTCGAACAGCAATGAAAAATCGGGCTTTCAAATTCGTCATACTGATCGGAGTCGTGAGTTTGTTCGCCGACTTCGTTTACGAAGGCGCGCGTAGTGTAAATGGCCCGTATCTGGCGGTACTGGGCGCAAGCGGCACGCTTGTGGGAATCATCGCCGGCCTGGGCGAATTGCTCGGTTATGGTCTGCGGCTGGTTTCGGGTCCGCTCAGCGAACGAACTCGCCAATTTTGGCCGATCACCATT
>DATNAF010000052.1:0-24928 GCA_035572845.1 Terriglobales bacterium | reverse complement strand
TTGTCGATCGCGACTTACTTTCTGCCGACTGCGTGTGCACTTGCGGCGCTGGGAAATTGGCAGCAGTGGGGAACGGGATATTTCTCGCAAGCCGCCGAGCTAATTGGCGGCCCAATGCTCGGCTTCATCATAACCATAGCCGCGGCGGTGATGAACCTTTCGATTCTCAACAGCACGGTGCTAACCACCACGCGCATGCCGTCCTCGATGGCCGAGGATGGCTACTTATCTCCATCACTGGCGCGCATACATCCGCGATTCGGTACGCCATGGATTGCGATCCTACTTTCAGCGGTAATTTATTGTTTGCTGGCGACAAACAACGTGAAGCAATTGATCTCGGTTTATGTCTGGCTCAGGATTGCGACCTCCATTTTGACCGTTCTCTCGGCGTGGAAATTGCGAAGTAAGCGGCCCGACCTGCCACGTAGCTTTCGCATCCCCTGGGGACGAGCTGGGCTGGCGTACGCAGTATTCGCTCCTTTATTAATGAGCGGAATCGCCATGATCGCCAGCGATAAATTCGCGCTCAAATGGGGACCGGTGACAATTTTGCTGGGGCCGGTCGCTTATCTGCTCTTCCGTCGGAAAAACGATGCTCAATTGATCCAGTCCAGCACTTTGTAGTACGCGCCGGCAAACGGCAGGAACCAGGGTTTACCGTTATAGAGTCCGAGTGGCGCGCCGGGGAAGGGAATTGCGGCGTAAGGAATTTCGTTTTTGCCACCGTGCATGACCTCAGCCAATTTCGTTCCAAGATAAGTGGCCATAGCGACGCCGTGGCCCGCGTATCCCAGCGCGTAATAGATTCCATCCGTCTGGCCGGCATGAGGCATGGTGTCAAAACAAAAATCCAGCGTCCCGCCCCACGCGTGTTCGATTTTTGAATCGCGCAACTGCGGATAGACCCCGACCATATCTCGCCGCAAAATTTCTGCACTGCGCTGAATCGTGTTTTTGGTTTCCGGAAAGAACGCGGCTCGCCCTCCAAACAACATGCGATTGTCAGGGGTGAGGCGGTAATAATGAAGATAGTGCTTGGAATCGAAGATCATGCGGTTTCGCGGGCTGAGTTCTCTAGCCAGTCCCTCTGCCAATCGTGCAGTCGCAATGATGAAAGATCCGATCGGGATTATTTTCTTTTGCAGGGCGGGAGTCGCGGTTGACGTATAGCCACTGGTTGCGACCAGAACATTTTCCGCAAAGATATTTCCGCGAGAAGTTGCAACCGAAAATCCTGCCGATCCATTTTGCGAATTGCGTTGGATGCGCTGTACCCGCGCATTTTCGTAAACGCATGCCCCAGCTCTAAGCGCCGCATTTGCCAATCCAGAGACGTATTGCGCCGGATTTACTCCTGCGCTGGTTTCATCAACAATTCCGCCGAAATAAATGCCGGAGCCGATCTCGCACGCAAGTTTATCGCGAGGAATTATGCCAAGTTGGTGATGGAATTCTCTCGCGATCACTTCAACCGAGCGCGCGTAGGCGTCGAAATGTGACTGTTTGCAAGCGACCTCCAAATGTCCGCACCGCGAAAAACTGCAGTCGATGTGTTCCTCGCGAACGATTTGTTCCACCAGGTCGATTGATTCCAAAGAACTCGCGTACATTCGACGCGTGAGTTCCATGCCGTAACGCTTCTCGAGAGTTTCAGCGCTCAACTTCAGCCCCGTGAGAACCATGCCTCCATTGCGAGAGCTTGCGCCCCAACCAATGGTGTTGGCCTCGAGCACGGCCACAGTCGTACCTTTTTTGGCCAATACCCGGGCCGCCGAAAGACCAGTGAAACCCGCGCCGATGATGGCCACATCCGCACGAGCTGGAAGATTCCCCGCAGTGGCTGGGGACATCGAGCTGGTGGTCAGCCAATAATTTGATTCCATGTTTATTTCGGGGTGGTGGTCAAGGACCGCAACTTTTCTGCTGCAAGCTCGGAGGTGATGTCCCGCTGCGGCGTGCCCAGCATTTCAAATCCGACCATGAACTTCCTTATTGTTGCGGAGCGCAACAGCGGTGGATAGAAGTGTGCGTGGAAGTGCGACTCTGGATGATGCCCGGTTGTTGGCGACTGATGGAATCCCATGGAGTAGGGAAAAGCAACTTCGAAGACGCGATCATAGGTAGAGACGATCTGCTTCAAGATGGCCGCCAGATCTGAAGTCTCACTGCTGTTGAACTCGGGCAGCGTTCCCATGTGCCTTCGGCTGCAGACCAGCACTTCGAATGGCCAGACCGCCCAGAAAGGCACCAGTACAACAAAACTTTCATTCGAACAAACGATTCTGGACTTCTCCATTTCCTCCAGCTTCAGGTAATCGCACAGCAGGCAACTCCCATGTTGTTCAGAGTAACTTTTCTGTGCCGACAGCTCGCGCGCTGGGGCTTGTGGTATCGAACGAGTGGCCCAGATCTGGCAATGAGGGTGAGGATTGCTCGCGCCCATCATTTCGCCGCGATTCTCAAAAATCTGTACGTGACTGATACCTGGCATCGCGCCGAGTTCCGCGAACTGAGAACTCCAGGTGCGGACCACTTCTTCAATTGCCGGCAGTTCCATGCTGGAGAGCGTTAAGTCATGGCGGGGAGAAAAGCACATCACTCGGCATACACCGGATTCGCCTTCGGCCACGATCAGTCCTTTATCTTGCACGTCAATCATGGCAGCCGGTACATCTCTCTTCAGTGCCGCAAAGTCATTTTCAAAAACGAAGGTGGATTGATACTGAGGGTTGTGAACACCGCCCGCGCGGGAATTTCCCGGGCACAGATAACAGGTTGGATCGTAGGCAGGACGGACCGTCGCAGGGAGTTTCTCGACCGCGCCCTGCCATGGACGCTGCGTCCGGTGGGGTGAAACCAGCACCCACTCGTTGGTTAATGGATTAAACCGCCGGTGCGACTGTTCTTTTAGATCCAAGCCTTCCATTGTCCCTGAAACTAGATTGTGGCTGGTCCAGTCCGATCAGATTGACGTGTCGCTTTGCTCTCCTTATGGTTCTCTCATAGTCTTAATAACATTACAATACCGTTACCCGAATGCACGCCGACGAATTGACCGAGCGGTTCCGCGAGAAGTTCCACATGCCGCCCCGCGTGTTCATCGCTCCTGGCCGCGTGAATCTTATCGGCGAGCATCTGGACTACAACGACGGCTTTGTCCTGCCATGTGCCATTGAGTTCTCTACCCGTGCCGCCGTCGCGCCGCGGACTGATCAGAAAGTGGTTCTGCGGTCGGCCGAATTTACCGAACAGTTTGAGTTTGACCTGCCTAATCTGCCGCAAAAACCTTTGGGTAAATGGTCCGACTACGTTTTGGGAGTAGTGAAAATGCTGCGCCAAGCGGGACACTTGCCGTGCGGCGCGAACCTGCTTGTGCATGGCGAGGTGCCGATAGGCGCTGGTCTCAGTTCTTCCGCGGCAATAGAGGTAGCCACTGCGTTGGCTCTACTCAGTGTGAGTGGAGCAAAACTTTCTTTGCCGGAAATCGCGAAACTCTGCCAGAGGGCCGAGAACGAATTTGTGGGCGCGCGGGTCGGCATTATGGACCAGTTTATTTCGTGCCTCGGGAAAGCCGGCCACGCGCTCTTATTAGATTGCCGCTCTCTCCAGTTCGAACTTGTGCCAGTGCCCGAACAGGTGAAGTTGGTCATTTGCAACACCATGGTGAAGCATGAACTTTCAGGCGGTGAATACAACCGCCGGCGCGAGGAGTGCGAAGAGGGGGTACGAATCTTATCCAAGTCGTTTCCCGGCATCAAAGCCCTGAGAGATGTCACGCCCCAGCAACTTTCGTCAGCCGCTAACTCCATGCCGCCGGTGATTTACAAACGTTGTCTCCATGTGGTCGAAGAAATCCAACGGGTGTTGCAGGCGGTTGAGTGCCTGCGCTCCGGCGATCTTGACCGAATGGGTCGGTTGATGCATGAGTCGCATCGCAGTTTGCGTGATCTTTATGAGGTCAGTTGCGGCGAGTTGGATGCAATGGTCGAAGCAGCGGCGGGGCTGACCGGATATTATGGCGGTCGAATGACCGGCGGCGGATTTGGCGGCTGCACCATAAATCTGGTTGCGTCCGAGCATGCGGAAGCTTTTCGTGAAAGCATTGCTGAGCGTTACCGCGAGCGGACCGGAATCTCTCCCGAAATTTACGTGTGTTCATCTGCCGACGGAGCCCACGCGGAATTAAAAACCGCCGCAGTGTAAATTCAAATTCCAAAAGTAGAAGTAAACGTTTACAAAGCGTCTGCAATTAGAGATAATGCAGCGTTCCATCTCACCGCTTTACTTCAGCGGGCAACGAAAATTTAAACGGAGGTTGCGCGAATGAGGGTATTTGCTCTCGTATTTGCGCTGGCAACGATTGTGGCGGAAATGCAAGGCCAGGTCAGCAAACAACCGTTCGGTAAAACGCCAGATGGCACTCCAGTCGATATCTACACGCTGAAAAGCGGAGAGATCGAAGCCCGAATCATTACCTACGGCGGTATCCTGCAGTCACTGAAGGTGCCGGACAAAAACGGAAAATCTGCCGACGTGGTGCTGGGCTTTGACTCAATCGATGGTTATACCGGCGGGGCGAAACCCAATCCGGCGTTTTTTGGCGCGATCATTGGGCGTTATGCCAACCGCATCGCTAACGGAAAATTCACGCTGGACGGCAAGACTTATTCGACCCCGCAGAACGATGGCACGAACACGCTGCACGGCGGCCCCAACGGATTTGATAAGGCCGTGTGGAAGGCCAAAGAAATTCCTCACGGAGTCGAACTCACGCACGTAAGTCCAGATGGCGATGCCGGCTTCCCGGGAACACTCACTGCCGTCGTGCGTTACACGCTCGTGGGCAAGGACCTGAAGATTGATTACTCGGCAACCACCGACAAAGATACGGTCGTAAACCTCACGAACCACTCATACTTCAACCTGGCCGGACAGGGCAAAGGAGATATTCTTCAGAACCAGGTGAAGATCAATGCCAGCCGTTATACGCCGGTTGATGAGAAATTGATTCCCACCGGAGAGTTGGCGCCAGTCGCCGGAACTCCTTTTGATTTCCGCAAGCCGACTGCTGTGGGCGCCAGAATCAACGATGACAACGATCAATTAAAAAAGGGCCACGGGTACGATCACAATTGGGTGCTCGACAGCGCCGGCAAGTTTTCTGAGGCGGCCGAAGTTTATGAGCCTGGGAGTGGGCGCGTGCTACAGGTGTTAACCGACCAGCCGGGTTTGCAGTTCTATACCGGAAACTTTTTAGACGGGACGATCAAGGGGAAAGGCGGCATTGCGTATCCGCACCGTGGCGCGCTGGCCCTGGAAACCCAGCACTTCCCGGATTCGCCGAATCATCCGAAATTTCCGACAACTGAATTGAAGCTGGGACAGAAATACCACACAGTTACTGTATTTCGCTTTTCAGCCCGCTAAATCGGCTGGAATCGTTCACAGGTTTTGGAGAGCCGCGGAGTTGCCGAATCAGCACGCGAAGTTGGCTAAGTCTTCACTGAAGCAGTTGCGCGAGGAAGTGCTGGAGGCCAACCTCGAGTTGGTGCGGCGCGGCCTGGTGCTGTACACCTTTGGCAATGCCAGCGGAATCGATCGCGAAAAAGCTTTAGTGGTGATCAAACCCAGTGGCGTTCCTTACAACAAAATGAAGCCCGAGCACCTGGTTGTATCGGATTTGAACGGCAAAGTTCTCGAAGGAAAACTGCGTCCTTCTTCTGATCTGCCCACGCATTTGGTCCTTTACAAAGCGTTCGCTGACATTGGCGGCGTCGTCCATACCCACTCCGAATACGCCACTGCCTGGGCCCAGGCGCGTCGCGAGATCCCATGTTTCGGCACCACGCATGCCGATTACTTCCACGGACCGGTCCCGGTGACGGATTCGATGCCGGAGAATGAAATTGCCGGCGAGTATGAAAAGAACACCGGCAACGCAATCGTTCGTCGATTTCGCGACCGCCGCGCTGACTCGATCCCCGGAGTTCTTGTCGCCAATCATGGCCCGTTTACCTGGGGCCCCGACGTGACCTCCGCCGCGCATAATGCGGTGGTGCTCGAATCCATCGCCCGCATGGCTTTCTTCACGGTTACGATCAATCATGAAGCAAGCGCAATCGGCCAACCTCTTCATGACCGGCACTATCTTCGCAAGCACGGAACTACGGCCTACTACGGTCAAACAAAGGAACCCAAATGAATCCACTTTTCGCGATGTACGTAACCACTCGACTGGTACATCTTTCGGGAGTGGATCTCGCGATCATCGCTTTCTACTTTGCTTTGGTGCTGGTGATTGGGTTCTATCTGAAACGATTCGCCAACACCGGAGAAGATTTTTTCCTGGCCGGCCGGGAGATGACCGCATGGGTCGCCGGCTTGGCATTCGTCTCGGCGAACCTTGGGTCCCTTGAATTACTGGGTTGGGCGGGATCGGCCTACCAGTACGGCATCATGGCCGCGCACTGGTATTGGGTCGGCGCCATTCCTGCGATGGTGTTTCTCGGCCTGGTAATGATGCCGTTTTATTACATCTCGAAGACCCACTCGGTTCCGGGATACCTGAAGTTGCGATACGGCTCAGAGGCGAGCGGCCTGAGCGCAATAACGTTTGCGGTAATGACCATCATGATGTCGGGCGTGAACATGTACGCCATGGCTGTGGTCATGAAAGTTGTCCTGGGCTGGAACATTAACTTCAGTATCTGGGTTTCATCACTGACGGTTGGCGTATATGTCGCGGCGGGCGGCTTGTTTTCGGCGATTTTCAACGAAGTGTTGCAATTTTTCCTGATCTGGTTTGGCGCGCTGCTTATTCCGATCCTCGGCTTGATTGAGACCGGTGGATGGAGCGGAATGGTGGCGCGGATTCATCAGAATTTTCCCGGCCAGGATTTCACGCACATGTGGGCGCCGATGGGATCGTTCGCCAATAATCCGATGGGCATTAACTGGATCGGCATTGTATTTGGGTTGGGTGCGGTCCAATCGATGGGATATTGGACAACTGACTTTCTGGTAGTACAACGCGTTCTTTCGGCAAAAGATATTCGCTCGGCAAAAATGGCGCCCATCATTGGATCGTTTTTCAAAATGGCCGTGCCGCTGATTGTTATTTTGCCGGGATTGTTGGGCCTGGCAGTGTTACCGATGCACCTGTTTCCGGCCAGCGGACTGCAGGCCGGCCAACATAGCTATAACGAAGTATTGCCATTGATGCTGGCGCGCTATTGCGGGCCAGGGCTGCTTGGGTTAGGAATTACCGCCTTGGTTGCGGGATTTATGGCCGGCATGGCTGGCAACGTGAGCGCATTCGCAACGGTGTGGACTTACGATATTTATCGGCCATTCCTGCGCAAGAACGCTGCCGATAAGCACTACGTTTCCATGGGCCGGTGGTGCACGCTGATCGGGCTGGTTATCAGCATCGGCACCGCATACCTGGTGATGGGATTTGCCAGCATCATGGACTACGTCCAGGCGTTGTTTGGATTCTTTATCGCACCGTTATTTGGCACCGTGCTGCTGGGAATGCTGTGGAAGAGGGTTACTCGCTGGGCCGGATTCTGGGGGTTGCTTGCGGGCACCGTTTCGTCAGTCACTATGTTCAGCCTGATGAAAGGATTGTTCGGCTCGGACCCGCACCATTGGATTCCTATCTTCGCCAGGTCGCCGCTCGCGCAAGGATTGGCGCAGGATATGTATCAGTCCTTGTGGGCTTGCGTCACGTGCGTGGTGGTTACGGTTCTAGTCACGCTGGTGACCAAGCCAAGGCCGGATTCGGAACTGGTAGGCTTGGTTTACAGCTTGACGCCGCTAGCGAAGGAAGAGCACACCAATTTCTGGCATCGTCCGCTAGTGTGGGGAGTAATTGCTCTGATATTGCTGGTGATTCTGCAGATCATTTTCTGGTGAGGTGTTATGAGCGAGAAACATCAGATTGTTCCGGTCTGGTTTTTTGTAGGCGTGCTTCTGCTGGTTTATGGCGTGATGATTTTCATCAGCGGCTTGGTGGAGTGGTCGCATCCGCCGGGGACTGTGCTGGCTGAATTGCATGCCCCGGTGTGGTGGGGAATGCTGCTGATAGTTCTCGGCAGCGTGTACTGCTGGATGTTCCGGCCCGGAAGGGCGACCGACTGAGAAACTTTCGATTGAGGAGGGTTTAGCCAAGAGCCAAAAGCTGACGGCTAAGAGCTGATTTCTATGGCAACGAAGAAGATGACGATGGGCGTGATCGTTGGGAACCGCGGTTTTTTCCCTGATCACCTGGCAAAAACCGGCCGCGAAGAGATGCTTCGGGTCCTTGATGCGGCAGGGATGGACGTGGTGGCGCCGACGCCCGAGGAAACAAAGTATGGCGCGGTGGAAACGCGCGAAGAATCCCGGCGCTGTGCAGATCTTTTTAAAAAGAACCGTGACCGCATCGACGGCATAATTGTTACGCTGCCTAATTTCGGAGAAGAGCGTGCGATTGCCGATACTTTGCGTTTAGCCGATCTTCGTGTTCCGGTGCTGATTCAGGCGACGCCTGACGATCCGAAGAAGATGACCATTGCTTTTCGCCGCGACAGTTTTTGCGGGAAGATGTCGGCCTGCAACAACCTGCGGCAATACGGCATTCCATATTCAATTACCTCGCTGCACACGGAAGCGCCCGATTCCCCGGAATTCGCCCAGGACTTGAAGTGGTTTGCTGCTGTATGTCGAATAGTGAACGGCTTCCGCAATCTTCGTGTGGGAGCAATTGGCGCGCGCCCCGCTGCGTTCAATACCGTCCGCTACAGCGAAAAAATCCTGGAAGCTAACGGCATTTCGATTGAGACCCTCGATCTTTCGGAAGTGCTGGGTCGCATTGATCGGATGAAAGACAATGACGATCTGGCGCAAAACAAGCTGGCCTCAATAAAAAAGTATGTCGATTCAAAAGATGTTCCCGACACTGCGCTAATGAAGATGGCGAAACTCGGAGCTGTTATTGATCAGTGGATGGCCGCGACTGAAGTAGCTATCAGCGCGGTGCAGTGCTGGACGTCACTTGAAGAAAATTTCGGCGTCGTGCCCTGTACGGTAATGAGCATGATGAGCGAGCACTTGCTTTCCAGCGCTTGCGAAGTGGACATCGCAGGCGTGCTCGGTATGCACGCTCTGCAACTGGCGTCGGGCACGCCTTCTGCCTTACTCGATTGGAATAACAACTACGGGACTGATCCTAACAAAGCAGTTTGCTTCCACTGTGCCAATCTGCCCAAGCACTTTTTCCGTTCGTTCAAGATGGATTTTCAGCAGATCATTGCCGGCACAGTCGGCAAAGAAAATACCTACGGCACCGTCGTAGGGCTGATCAAGCCGGAGAGGATGAGCTTCGCGCGCTTCTCGACGGATGACACGGCCGGCAAAATGCGCGGCTATGTTGGCGAAGGCCGTTTCACTGACGATCCGCTGAACACCTTTGGCGGCGCCGGCGTAGTCGAAATTCCGAAGATGCAGAAGCTTCTGCACTACATTTGTGAAAACGGTTTCGAACATCACGTGGCAGCGAATCTTTCAGCGGTCGCGGGATCTGTCCACGAAGCTGCGACCCGCTACCTGGGCTGGGACACGCTGTGGCACGACGGTCCTGATCGCGCCAGTTGATAGTCTCGTCTCGGACGTGTTCTCGACTCTGATCCGCATTTCCGTCCTCCGCGCTGAGTGTCGAAGGGAGTCATGAATATACGTCCCCTGATAACCGCTGCTCTCCTTCTGCTATCAATCAGTTGTTTCAGCCAGGTCGCCCCCGCTCCGACGCCTCCAATGGGCTGGAACAGCTGGGATTCATATGGCACCACCGTTCGCGAAGATCAGGTGAAAGCAAATGCCGATGTGATGGCGCGTGATCTCGCGAGACACGGCTGGCAATACATTGTGGTTGACATTCAATGGTACGAGCCGAACGCCCAGGGACACGATTATGCGCCTGGTGCAAAGCTCGCAATGGATGAATATGGCCGGCTCATCCCCGCTGGGAATCGCTTTCCTTCATCGGCCAATGGCGCAGGATTCAGGCCACTCGCAGACTACGTTCACAGCCGCGGACTGAAATTCGGCATCCACATCATGCGTGGGATTCCGCGTCAGGCGGTGGAACAAAATCTTCCGATCAAAGGCACGCCATATCACGCCGCTGACATCGCGGACAAAGAGAATGGGTGCCGATGGAATCCAGATATGTGGGGTGTGGACACGACCAAGCCGGGCGCGCAGGCCTACTACGATTCGATTGCTGAACTGTATGCCTCGTGGGGCGTGGACTTCATCAAGGCCGATGACATGGGCAGCCATCTTTATCAGCCGGCAGAAATCAAGGCGCTGGCGCTTGCGATTCGGAAAACCGGAAGGCCAACAGTGCTGAGCATTTCTCCAGGCCCGGCGCCGCTTTCAGAAGCAGAATTTTTCGAAAAGTACGCGCAAATGTGGCGCATCTCCGACGATTTCTGGGATGACTGGAAGCTGCTCAAGAAGCAATTCGATTACACCCGCGACTGGGCTGAGTACGTCGGCAAAAACAACACCTGGCCGGACTCCGACATGCTCCCGCTCGGACATTTGCGGGTGACTGCGAAAGAAGGCGGCGGCTCGGTATCGAAATTCACAGCTGACGAGCAGCAAACCATGATGACGCTGTGGTGTATTTTTCGATCGCCATTGATTTTTGGCGGCGATCTGCCCAGCAATGACGCAGCCACAACCGCGTTGATCACCAATGACGAGGTGCTGGCGGTCGATCAGCACAGCACTCACAATCATCAGTCGTTTGAAGATGGAAATATTCGCGCGTGGGTGGCTGATATTCCTGCCAGTAATGATCATTACGTCGCCGCTTTTAATCTGGGCGATAAGTCTGAAACCCTCAACTTACCGTGGAACAAGTTGGGCATAAAGGCCCCCTCAGTTGAAGTCCGCGATCTATGGGAAAAATCTTCACTGGGCGAGAAAACTGCGCTGCAAGTCGAGCTCAGGCCCCATGCCAGCGTTTTATATCGAGTGAGCGCTGCAGAGTACTAGGTGCCTGAAATCAGAGGAAGCGGACAGCAACTCCGCTTTGACAGTCACCATCGCGCCCTGACAGGCAGAGTCTTGTTCATCCATAAATCCCACGTAATTGGTCCGGCATTTTCATCGGTTACTGGCTGGCCGGCGAGTTTCAGAGCCAGCTTGATTTGTCCGTGATGATAACCCTCATGCCAGATCATGTGCTGTAACAGAAGGACCGGATGATCGTAATGGACGTCCATCTGACGGCCGGCTCCCAGCCTGCTTTTCACAGCACGACGCACCGTCGCGGCACTCTCGTTGAGCATCTCCGCGATTTTCTCGGCGTCGCGCTCGTCTCGCCACTCACCCGCCGGCATTTTGCCGGTGAATTCTGGAGCATCTTCCGAGACGAAGATCAGCCTGACATAATGGATATGCATAAACATCTGCGCGACAGATGGGCTGCCATCCATCGCTTTCACCTCAAGGCCGCCATCCGGAACTGTGCGGAGTAGATTCACCAGGATTGCATTGTTGCGGTCCCACGAATCCAACAGGACTTCAAGCAGATCATCATTCAACATCGGTAAATATCCTGCCCATTTTTCGAGAGTGACAATTTAGCGGGTGTTATTGGTCTCACTGCGAATTGGTAAGTGTCTTCATGAACTGATAGTAAAAATCCACGCCTTTGTAGAATGCTTCGGCCGGAACACGTTCATCACGTCCATGTTCCCGGTGATCGTCGCGTTCCGCTTCCACGCCAGAAACTCCGTAGGTAGGCAGGCCCGCGGCCATGGTGTACACGCCGTCGGAAGCCCCGGTCGCCATTGTCGGAAATACTGGGATGCCGGGCCACATCTTTGCCGCGACGCTGGTGATCGCGCCAAAAACATCTTGACGAGGTGGAGGCGGCGCAAACGAACGCTGATCGGGAATGTTGTCCAGGATCTGTCCTGCATTGGTTATGTATCGAATTTGAATTTTCGGATCGGCAAAAACTTTTGCGAGTTCCTCGCGAATCTCTTGCTTCGAATGACCCGGCAGGATGCGGCAATTCACCACCGCCTCCGCGCGCCCAGGCAGGGCATTGTTGGCGTGACCTCCCGAAAGGCGCGTCGCAACGCAGGTGGTGTGCATCTTGGAATTATCGGTTGCGTCTTGGGAAATACGATCAATTGCTGCCTGATCAGGTGGGGTTTGCAGCATTGCTTCCAGATCAGCAGCTTGCTGTCCGGTTTGGACCTTCGCCATGTGCTCGTAATAGGCCCGCGTAATGCTGTTGAGTTCGAATGGAAACTTGTGCTCCTGCAACTTAATCAGTGCGTGCGCGAGCTCGTAAATAGCGTTGTCAGGACGCGGAAGCGAACTGTGCCCACCGGGGTTTGTGACCACTAGTTGATAATCGGAGTAGAGCTTCTCAGTTGCGTCTACCACCAATGCCAGTGCCTTGCCGTTTTCCGTGGTGACTTCACCGCCATCATGATTCAGTACAAATTCGGCATCGACCAGGTCGCGCTTATTTTTCAAAAGCCAGTCAACGCCGTTCGATTTGCCACCCTCTTCGTCGGCCGTCAATGCAAGAATGATGTCTCGGTCGGGGACGTATCCTTCTTTTTTAAATCTGATCAATGTGGTTGCCATGATCGCGTCACCGTCTTTCATATCTTCGGTGCCGCGGCCATAGAAGTAACCATCTTTCTCCACGAACTGAAATGGATCGGTGGTCCAGTCTTCGCGGCGTGCTTCAACAACATCAAGATGTCCGATTAGCAACACAGGTCTGTGTTTTCCTGATCCGTGCAGGCGTACGACGAGGTTCTTCTTGCGATCATTAGGGCCGCCCATATAAATGTCGTCTTCCGAAAACCCGGCGTCACGAAATCGCTTTGCCATTGCCTCAGAGGCTGTGGTTACATTGCCCACAGAATCCGTGGTGTTGATCTCGATCAACTGTTTCAAGATATCGTGGGCGAGCTGCTTGGTGGAGCTGTCAATCTGAGCGTTCAAGTTCGGAACCAGCACGACAGCACACAACAGTAGGCAAAGGCGGCTCAAGTTTCCTCCTGGAATGACAATTGACAAAGCCATTTAGCGAACCAGAGATTCTAACCAAGCGCGGGCAATGCGTCCATGCGGCGGCCACAAGGCACGCAGGAATTCAATCTGGCAGCGAGGATTTGCGCGACCGATTCTTAGGCTGTTCCTCTTATGAGTGGCGCGAAACACGCTCCCGTCCTAAGCTCTTCGCCTTACAAAAATCAGCAATCATGAACTAATGAGTAAAGCGAACAGCTGATTCCTGTTGAACGTGAGTAGTACCCTGCCTAACATCCATAGCAACTTAGCCGCTCCTCGCGGCGATTGTCTAGAAAAGCTGGAGACTTCGAAATGAATTGTGGGAAACTCTCAGTCGTCGTGTGCCTGTGCGCGATGTTCGCGCTACCCGCAGTAGCGGGCGTTTCCGTTAGCTCACCTTCCAGCGGCAGCACGTCTGGCTCGCCGGTCCATTTTGTCGCTAATGCCAGTTCGCCCGCGTGCTCGAAAGGTGTTGCCGCAATGGGCATTTATACTGCGCCCGGCAAGTTAGCTTACAAAGTGAACGGGGCCAAATTAGACACTAACCTGGGCATGAGCAACGGTACCTACAACGTCGTCGTGCAGGAGTGGGACAACTGCGGCTGGTCGGCAACGGTGCCGATCAAATTATTGGTCGGCGGTTCTTCCGGTTCAGGTGGTGGCAAAGTGTTTTCAAATTTGCAAAAGAGTGGGGGCTGGACGGGCTATGCTTTATTGCCCCCCGGTTTTGGCATTTGTTCTAACTGCACCCCCGGCGGCTCGAAGGCGAAGTGGAGTTGGACCCAGAACGTGAGTTCGACGTCCATGGACGGGATCGCCACCAAGTCCAGTTATAGCGGTGGCTCAACTCAGTGGGCGGACATCCTGTGGAACAACCACCTGATTGGGGACTTCTCCTCACAAGGGCTTCCGGACATGAATAAGACTTTGGCCCCCTCACTCCATAATTTTACCTACGACGTTTATTTCTGGGTCGGAAATGTGAACGACTCGCAGGCGCTCGAGTTTGACATCAACCAATTCGTCAACGGCAAATCCTACATTTGGGGTCATGAATGCCGGATCGATGGTGGCCACGAGTGGGACACATGGAGCAATCCGGGCCAACATTGGGTCAAGAGCGGCGTTGCCTGCAATCCGGTGAGTAATTCATGGAACCATCTAACCATCAACGTGCAGCGCACCTCCGACGGCCACCTGCTGTTCCACACGATCACGCTTAACGGCAAGACTGCAACGTTGAACCGCTACGACACGCCAACCAGTACGAACTGGTACGGAATCACGGTGAACTATCAGATCGACAGCGACTACTACAAAACCCCGTACTCGGTTTATGTGGACAAATTCACTTTCACGGCTAAGTAAAAGTTGATTGCTTCAAATGAAAAAGCACGTCCGCAAAGGGCGTGCTTTTTTTGTGGCCATTTTCAAACAAAGTTATGCAGGCAATCCCATACGACGCACCAGATCGTGAAACCGCGGATCACGACGCAACGGCTCAAACCTTCTGCCCGGTACTTTGATGTACGTAAGTTCGGGATCATGCTCCTTGTAAGCTTTGTCCATCCATGCAAAAGCCTTATCCAATTCGCCCAGCGAGCCGTAGAGGATCGCTATGGAACCCGCGGGCACCAAACCTTTTTGGTTGAGCTTCGTCAGCTGCAAAAGAATTTTCTCGGCTTCTGCCCTGTCGCCCGTGGCCGCATACGCGAATCCCAAATCCACAAGGAAGTCTTTGTCGTCGTTCCCGGAAAGTTGCAGTGCCTGCTGAAATTCTTGAATGGCCTCCCGCTGTCGTCCTTTATTCAGGTAAGCCCAGCCTAGCGTCTGATGGGCGGGCGCAAAGTGCGAATCCATCTCGAGTGTTTCCCGCAATTGGCTCAGCGCCTGATCATATTGCCCGGCGACCAGAAGTCTGCCCGCCAACGCGTTGTTAATTGGCAGCGACAATGGGTCAAGGTCTCGCGCCAGCCGTTCCTCTGCGATGCCATCGTCGAATCGACCGACATACATGAGATAGCCCGCGTACCAGTGATGGGCAATCGCATCACCCGGATTGAGCTGTAAGGCGCGCTGGTATTCGCGTTCCGCTGTCGCCCAATCCCACTCGTGAGTTTCGGCGATGAATGCGAGTGATACGTGAGGTTCGGCTTGAGTATCGTCGAGCTCAATAGCTTTGAGGGCTGCTGCTTTGGCCTGCGACAAGGCTTCTTTCGAAGGAACACTGCCACGAAAACCCAGCAGAGCGTACGCATCAGCGAGGCCGCAGTAGGGCAGAGCATAGCTCGAATCTTTAGCGATTGCCTGCCGAAAGTACCCAACGCTTTTGTTAAGTGTGTCGGTTGTTCGCTGGTTGAAGTAGAAGCGGCCCTTCAGGTAATCCTCGTAGACCTCGGGATCGACTGCACGAGATTGTGCAAGGCTCACCTGGTCCTGTGGCGTAAGGTTAATTTCGATTCTTTGAGCGATAGTTTTTGCGACCTCGTCCTGCAACACGAGAATGCTGCGATATTCCCGCTGGTATTCTCCCGCCCACATATGCTCGTCGGTCAAACCGCGAATCAGTTGCACGTGAATACGTACCTGATTACCCTCGCGTATTACCGCACCTTCAAGAACGGCGTCGACGTGCAGCGCTCGCGCGATCTCCGGTATGCTCTGTTGGGTGTCTTTGAAGCGCATCACCGAGGTGCGGGAAATGACGCGCAGGTCATGAATCCGGGAGAGGCTTCCGATGAGTGACTCGGTCATGCCGTCGGCAAAATATTCTTGTGTCGGATCTCCGGATAGGTTTTTCAGGGGCAATACTGCCAAAGACCTGATCGGCTGCGACCGGGCAGCCGGGGATCGCCAATACTTCGGCGCGACAGCGAGAATGACTATCATCAGGAAGGCAGCTGCCCCAATCCCACGCCACAATTGGACGCCCACAACTCTTTGCGGTGAAAATGAAAGCCCAGGTTGAGCCGCCTGACCCGCAGATCGCGGCGCTGGAGTAGGCACTGCTTGGAGTTCAATCGCAGACGCGCTCATGCTACAACTTATCGGGGCAGCAAAGCGGTACCCCCTTCCAATGACTGTTTCAATGAAACGGGGCTTCTCCGGGTCGTCCCTGAGCACCACGCGGATCTTGCGGATGGCAGTGTTAATGCTGTGATCGACGTCCAGAAAAACGCCCTTACCCCAAAGACATTCAGCAATCTCTTCACGCGATACGAGTTCGCCCCCGCGCTCGAGTAAGAGGATCAGCAACTCCATGGGGAGTTTTTCCAGTCGCAAACGGCTCGGCCCCCGCTGCAGGCGATAGCGGCTTCGGTCGAGCGAGAACTCGCCGAAATGGAAAACTTGGGACGTGGATCTACCTCAACAACCCTGAAGCTGTGTCGCTGAAATAATGGACCTTCAACCGCCAAGATGCAAATGGAACAACAGCTTAGGGGGTTACCCGGAGTTTATCTCTCCTTTATAGCGCCTGCATTGCCTGATTTGGCCGCAGTGAGCGATAACCGAGCCGCACGAAAAACCAAATTCAAGGAGTTTTCCATGAAGAGCAAAGGTTTTTGGGGCGTGATAAGAGTTGGGGTGCTAATAGTGGCGGCCAGCATCGCTGGGCTGGCGCAAACGCCGAAAGAGGTAAATTTTCGTGGAACGATCAACGACTATACGCCGCAAAATGTGCCGGCAACCGTCAATGGCCCATGGCAGCTTGCCGGTCACTGGTTTTTAAAGCTGAAGCACGACGGCACCGCCGATTTTTCGGCGACCCTGAACATGGTCCGGTCTGACCTCGGGGTAACTCTGGGCAATAATCCCGACTTGAACTCTGCAGCGGCCCGTAGCGCGCACACGCACCGCATAACGCTGCTCGGTGGCTCCGTAACATTTCTTACTAATGGGATCCGGGTGACCGGTCCGGCCACGATTACGGCAAATGGCAATGTGCCGCCACCATTTGGAGGAAACTCCAGCCTGCAAATCGACATAGTTGGCGGAAACACCGTCACCTATTCAAATATAAGAGTCACCTTCATGGGAGATGCCCAAAATCATTTTGGAGGAAATCCCATGAACGGCGTAGTTCGCAGCGTCAGAACAGAGGATCACGACAAGTGATGGACGGGCCCGCATAGATGGCGCCGGTTACTCTGAATTGGAAAGCCACCATGCAGGGGCAGCCGTGCTGCTGTTCTTGCCATCCAAGACTATAATTGGGGTGGTGTTTTCATGCGTCCGCGCCTGGCTTTTCCCGTCGCAATTTTTCTCTTGGGCTCAATTCCGGCCGCTTTGGCGAAAGATTCCTCGCAACTGAGCGAACAGCATCGCATGGAGTTGATCCGAACTTTTAACTCCGATCTGGTTTTCATCCGCACCCAGTTCCCCATGGGCAAAGTCGGGCTCACGATCAAAGATGGCAAGATTTCTCCTGACGGGCAGAAGCTGAATGAGTTGCTCGCGATCTGGGGGCCTTCGGTGAAGCCCGGTGATCGCGCCATCATCAGCCGCTTTGATTTGAAGGGCGACCGCATGCATTTTGAGATTAACGGCGGTCCAGTCAAAAAGGAAAAGTGGTACCAGCACATTCAGGTCGGGGTCAATGGAGCTGGCGGGACTCCTGGTGGTACGCCCGATCCGATCAATAATCCTCGCGGTTCCTACGTCGATTTAATTTTCGATCACCATGTTCCCGATCTCACGGTTGAACAGGTCAAGCAGATGCTTCGGCCGGTGTTTGATTTCGACGCCAAATCGGCCGTCGACGCGTATCTAGAATCAGTTCCGCCGAAAGTTAAAGAGGCCATTAAGAATCACCAGGTACTGGTCGGGATGAACCGTGAAATGGTGATTTATGCGAAAGGCCGTCCGCCGAAAAAGATTCGCGAAAAAGATGGTGAGGTCGAATACGAAGATTGGATTTACGGCGAGCCGCCGCAGGATGTGGATTTCATCCGCGTAGTTGGTGATGAAGTAATCCGGGTCGAAACCATGAAGGTGGACGGCGAAAAGGTCGTCCGCACCGAGAAAGAAGTGGATCTGGGCGGGCCCACCGTAGCCAGCGCCGCGCAAAAGGAAAACAAACCAGTGAAGGCGCCGACTCTACGCCGGCCGGGAGAAGATGCTCCTGCCACAGGTCCGGGAGGCGGAACATCCAGCCCACCTCCGGTCACCCCGATTCCAGACCCGCCACAGCCGCATTTCGATTCGTCTTCAGCTCGCCATTAAACCTTTCTCGACTTTAGTGTGGCGCATTAATGCTGTTGAGGCGGGGAGTCTCCGGGTTGCTGATTTTTGTGCGGCCCTCGTTATAAGAACGATGGCCCGCGCCTTTTGACGTCGTTGGCGCGAGCCATCACTCCCCCTAAGCCCTTCGGATGAAGCTCTCGCATCTTAAAAGCGCTGCGCGCTTGCCACAGCACATGCTTGCCGGTACACCGCGCCTGTGGTGTCGCTAAATTCAATGTCCGCCGTGCTGCTCCATTTGTCGGGACCATCCTCGAACGTGATGGTTTGAGTGATTGTCTGCTCGCCCGCCTCAAACCCCGGGTTGTGTGCCGCGGGATTCGCTTGCGTCGTGTAATTGATAAAAGCCACGCTCCTTGCGGCGTATGTACCCCCGGGTTTGTGATCCCACACGCCTTGGCCAGCACCTCGTTGTCCAGGCCCAAAGCTCGGATTCGTCGTGTCCTCCGCCATGGTGCCCCCGTGCGCAAACGTCAACAATGATGAGAACGCGGGTGCTGATAGTGCTGTTCCCGTCTGGCAGTCCACCAGGGCTACCTGAACACGCCATGTTCCCACAAGCTTAGAGTCGTGATCTCTGGGTTCGGCCACCACTTGACGCCCGGACACCAGCACAATCACTAAGCCCAACATCAACACCGACAAAACTTTCACGATCCTCGACCGCATATCTTCGCTCCTCATCCCTGAATTGTCGCCGGATTCTTGCCTGCGATGCCGTCCATCCTCTTCCCTTGAGGCTACAAAGTCCTTAGAATCGTGCTGAAAGTTTCTGAAAAAATCTGAAGACCCCCGCTGTTCTTATGAGCGCCAGACGCCCAGACATCTACGAATTCGGAGAGTTCCGTCTGGAATCGGACAAGCGTCTGCTTTTCCGCGGAGGTAACCCGGTCGCGCTTACCCCGAAAGTCTTCGACACACTACTCCAATTGCTGCTGCATCACGGCAAGATCCTTGCCAAGGACGACTTGATGCGAGCTGTGTGGCCCGACACTGTAGTCGAGGAGAACAATCTCGACCAGAATATCTCGACCCTGCGTCGAGTTCTTGGAGAAAAGCGGGGAGAGAATCGCTACATTGCAACCATCCCCGGTAAGGGTTACCACTTCGTCCCCGCAGTTGAGATCACCGCGAGAGCGCAACTCACACAAGGTCGTGTAACGCTGGCTGTACTTCCGTTCGATAACCTCGGCACTGATCCTGACCGCGAATATCTCGCCGATGGCCTTACCGAAGAAGTTATTGCCAGTCTCGGGCAAATCGATCCGAACCATCTCAGCGTAATTGGACGTACTACGGTGATGGCTTACAAACGCACGAGGAAGAGCCTTGCCGAGATTGGTTGTGAACTCGACGCCACTTATCTGGTCGAGAGTTCAATCCGCTGCGAGGGTGGCCGGGTTCGCGTCACGTCGAGGCTTATTCGCGTGACTGACCAGGTGCAACTGTGGTCCACGTTCTTTGACAGCGAACCCGGCAGCATCCTGGAATTTCAACGCCAGATCAGCGCAGCCGTTGGAGAGCGAGTCCGATTGCAACTTTCTCCGGAACGCCTCTCCGCCATCGCCCGCCGGCAAACCCGTGATGCCGAGGCTTACGATCTGTACCTGCGCGGTCGGTATTTCTGGAACCAGCTCTCGCCCAACACCACCCGGCGCGCCAGCGAATTTTTTGCCCGTGCCACAGAACTCGACCCGCAATACGCACTTGCGTGGTCCGGCTTGGCGGACGCTTACACAGCGAGTCCCATCAATGGAGACGCTCCTCCACTGAAAGTAGGGCCACCGGCGCGTGACGCGGCCGCGCATGCCTTCAATGCCGACCCGCAGCTTGCAGAAGCTCAAACTTCGTTAGGGTTTGTGAAGTTTTGGCTTGACTGGGACTGGCCCGCCGCCGAGGCGGCCTTCCGCCGAGCCATCGATCTCGATCCCAACTATCCTCTCGCGCACCGCCTGCTGGGCATCGTCCTTGCCCACATGCGCCGCTATGAAGAGGCGGGGCATGCCATATGCCGCGCGCGCGAACTGGATCCGCTGCTCGCTGGTCATCACGCACTCTCATCTCAGATCGCATTTATGAGCCGCAACTACACCGCTGCGCTGCAATTTGCCAAGCAAGCCATCACCATTGATTCGGAATTTTGGATAGGACACATGCAGCTAGGACAGGCCTATGAACAACTCGCCGAACCTCAACTCGCACTTCACGCTCTCAACGATGCCGTACGTCTTTCTGGCGGGAACAGCAAACCTCTTGCGTTGCGCGGTTACGTCTTAGCAAGAAACGCACGTCCTGACGAAGCGCACGCAGTGCTCGAAATGCTGAGATCGGTCGCGCGTGAACGCTATGTTCCGCCTTATGCACCGGCGCTAATTCACCTCGGCCTCGATCACCACGATGAAGCGTTTGATTGCCTCGGTCGCGCATTCGAGATGCGCGACGTCCATCTAGCGTTCTTGCCCAACGACGTCAAGTGGGATCCCGTTCGCGCGAATCCTCGGTTTACCGCCATCGTCGAGCGTTGCGGGTTCGTACCCGCTGAATAGTCATCGACCTAGGAGTTTTTGCAAATCCAACACTCGGGTTTTGTGTATATAGCCGGAAATCCGGAAGTCAACTGTTGATGATGGCATTGGCAATCACATCGTCATCTCCGTCTCATAGCTCGGATGGTTTATCGCACTCGCATGTTGCGGTTCCATTCTCCGGCTTTCAAAGTTACAGCTGATTTCCAGCTTTGTTTTAAACTGAAACTGTGAAGATCGCGCTGGGGCAGGTCAATCCCATCGTCGGAGACTTTGCCGGGAATTCGGCGAAGATCATCGATTACGCTCGCCGCGCCAAATCGCAAGGCGCCGGTCTCATTCTTTTCCCCGAACTTTCCATTTGCGGCTATCCACCTCGAGATTTGGTCGAACGCGCGTCTTTCGTCAGCCATAACCGGGAAGCCGCCGAGCACATTGCGGCTGAGACCCAGGGCATCGCCGTGATCTGTGGGTTGGTGACGCCGGCGCATGCAGAGGCCGGAAAGTCGGTCATGAATTCCGCCGCGCTGCTCCTCGACGGCAGGATCAAGTTCGTGCAATCCAAAATGCTGCTGCCGACCTATGACGTCTTCGACGAGGTGCGGAATTTTGCGCCTGCCCGGAGCCAGGTGCTGTTCCCGTTTTGCGGCAAGCAGATGGCGTTGACGATTTGCGAAGACGCATGGAACGACAAAGATTTCTGGAATCGCCGACTTTACAGCGTCGATCCGGTCGATGCGTTGATACGTTCAGGCGGAAATTTTGTGTTGAACATTTCCGCTTCGCCCTTCTGGGCGGGGAAGCGAGAGTTGCGCCGCGATATGCTGGCCACCATCGCCAAGAATGATCATGTGCCGGTGGTCTTCGTTAACCAGGTCGGGGGAAATGACAGTTTGGTGTTTGACGGATCGAGTATGGTTTTCGATCGCGAGGGGAAGGTCATCGCGCAGGGCAAATCGTTTGAAGAAGACCTGGTGCTATTCGATTCAGACACTCTTGTCGGAGAAATGCATGAGCAGATCGAAGGCGATGATCCGAGCGTTTATGCTGCACTGGTTCTCGGCACCCGTGATTACGTGCGCAAGTGCGGTTTCAAGCAAGTAATTATCGGTCTTAGCGGGGGCATTGATTCCGCTCTGACGGCAGTCATTGCCGCCGATGCGGTCGGCCCAGAGAACGTGATCGGGGTCGGAATGCCGGGGCCGTATTCGTCGGATGGTTCGATCAGCGACGCGCGAGAGCTGGCAAAAAATCTGGGCATCCGCTTTGAGATTCTCAAGATCAGCAACATCTTTGAAGAATATAAATCCACTTTGCGCGATGCGTTCAAAGGGTATCCGGAAGATGTGACGGAAGAAAACATTCAATCGCGTATCCGTGGCTCGCTGCTGATGTCATTGTCTAACAAATTCGGGGCGCTGGTTTTAAGCACCGGCAACAAAAGCGAGATGGGCGTGGGCTACTGCACGCTTTATGGTGACATGGCGGGCGGCCTTGCAGTCATCAACGATGTTCCTAAAACGCTGGTTTATCGCCTCAGCCAATACGCGAATTCGCGCAAGGCGGTCATTCCCAAGGCCACGATGGAGAAACCTCCGTCAGCCGAGCTGCGTGCCAACCAAAAAGATACTGACTCTCTGCCGGCATACGAAGTTCTCGATGCTATTCTTGAAGACTACGTTGAGGATTCGCGTTCCGCGGAAGAGATTTCACGCAGCCATGGTTTTGATTTGACATTGGTGAAGGATGTGATTCGGATGGTGGAGCGAAACGAGTACAAACGCCAGCAGGCAGCGCCGGGAATCAAAATTTCCCCGAAAGCATTCGGCTATGGAAGACGGTTTCCCATCGCAGCAAAGACCGATATCTGAAAAATGTTTTGTGGGGAAGCGGGTCTCGCCCGCGTCGCGGTCCCAAACCAAAATTGCGAGAAGAAGTTACTAAAAGGACAAACATGCGCAAGCGCTTATTACTTTCAACCCTGCTGGCGATCTCCATGGTGGCCGCAAGCCAACAGAAACCAGCGCAAAAGGGAAAGTCTTCCGATCAGCTCGGGACCCACGCCACCGCCAACCTGCCGTCCGAAGAAGACGTCAATGCATTTCTGCACGAGACATTTGGCTACGATTCGCAGCTAACCTGGAAGATTGTCGGTATCAAGCCGAGCCCGGCTGAAGGCCTTGCCGAAGTGACGGTGCAGATCAGCGGGCCGCCGGGTCAGGGGGAACAGAAATTTTATGTGACTGAAGATGGTAAGCACGCAGTGGTCGGCGATGTCATTCCGTTTGGCGCGCATCCCTTCGAACAAACTCGCGAACTGCTGGACAAGAAAGTTACAGGGCCGGCGCGCGGTCCTGCGAGTGCTCCGGTAACTGTGGTGGAATTTAGCGACCTGCAGTGTCCTCATTGCAAAGAAGCGGCCCCCACTATCGAGAAGCTCTTAACCGACGACCCGAACATTCACTTTGTTTTTCAAAATTTTCCCTTGCCCATGCACAATTGGGCAATGAAAGCCGCGGAGTATGCGGATTGCGTCGGTCGGTCCTCGAACGACGCCTTCTGGAAATACATTTCCAGTGTCTATGCGGCGCAAACCGACATCACGGCTGAGAATGCAGATCAGAAGCTAACCGACCTTGCCAACAGTTCCGGCGTAAATGGGAAAGACATTGCCGCTTGCGCCACGAAGCCGGAGACGCAATCGCGAGTCGAGGCGTCAGTTGCATTAGGGAAGTCGGTCGACGTGAACGCGACCCCCACACTGTTTATAAACGGGCGGCCGATAGGGGTGAACGGTAACAATTATGACGTTCTGAAGCAGATCGTAGATTTCGCGGCGAACGACAAATAGGGACTACTTCGCCAAATACACTTCTGTGTTTTTCCCCACAGCTCGGCGCGTGATGTGGGGCGTGATCACCACCAGCAACTCGTCATACTCGGTTTGTCTGGTATTGGTGGAGCTGATCTTATTCAAAACGGGTATTTCGCTAAGCCCCGGAATGCCGCTCAAGTCGCGGGTTTCGCTGCGGCTGATTTGGCCGGCGACTACCGCCGGCTCGCCATTCTCCAGGCTGATGCTGCCTTTATACTCGCGATTGCCGATCACCGGTACGCCATTAAAGGACTGACCAGCCAGCGCGCGCAGATTAATTTCCAATTGCATGCTTACAGTGTTGTCTGAGGTAATTGAAGGTTTCGCCTTCACGGTTAGTCCCAAGTCTTCGTAATTAAATGATGGAAATGCCGCCTGGAAACTGTTGTTCTGCAACACCTGGGAAATCGCCGCGCTGTTAAATACGGGAGCGAAGCTCGCGTTCAGAATTGGAAATCTCGATCCCATGCGAAAGGTCGCATCATTTCCCTGCGAAGCTCGCAATGTCGCCTGATCCAAGGTTTTCACCCAACCTTCATTTAATGACAGTTGCGCTGAAAGCTGATCGAGGCTCACGCCTGTCAATGTCTTTCCTCCCCCAAAAGTCGCCAGCGGCTGGCTGAAGATTGAATTCTGTTGACCTTGCAATTGCGCCAGCAGCGCTGAAATGGCGGTGTTGTTGGCCTGGTTGATCCCGCCGCTCGAGATGAGCTGGTTAATCAAGTCCTGAATATTCTGCCCGCCAAGTGCGGCCAGTGCAGCCGCAGGAATATTGAACAGATTGAAATCATTGGGAATATGAACACCAATGTTGCGCGCGAAAGTATGACTCACCTGGTAGACATGAATATCGAGCATGACCTCGGGCCGCGAGGCATCAAGGCTCTCCAGCAGCTGAGTCGCGGCATCCAGAGTGGCTTGCGGCGCCCGCACCACGATTGTTCCTGACGCAGGATTGGGAGTTACGGAACGAATTTCGAGTAGAGTGCGCAGAAGATTCACGATCTCGGTGAATTCCGCAGGAGTGTCGATCCCGGGAATGTAGAAGGTGCGCATCGCCATGCGCTCAAACTGCCGACGATTTTCCGGAGTGTCGGTCGCGACCAGAATTTGCTTATCGGTCAGCGGCGACCAGAAAGTCTTGGTCACTGCACCAAGCGCTTCCATTGCCTTCAAAAAATCAACATTA
>DATNAF010000051.1:0-12730 GCA_035572845.1 Terriglobales bacterium | reverse complement strand
TTGCAACCGCGCGGTGTTCGAGGACCAATTTCAGGGCGATGTTTTCAAGAAAAAGATATTCGGTAGCACGAAGCACGGCAGAAAGGCGTTTCTTCTCGTCTTTGTTCATGTAAGCCACTTTTCGGGAGGAAACAGTCTAATCCAGAGAGTGGATAGTCCGCGCATCGGCAGTCATTGTTGAAATATCGCCATATCACATCGAGCCCGGTGCTTTTCCGGGTAGCCTCCCGAAGTCGCCAAAAAGCCAAGATGAAACGACATAAACGCGCAAGCCATGACGGAACCAGAGACAAGAACACAAGCAAAACTCCTGCCGGAAGCCCCTCCGCAACAGCAAAGCGTTCTACTAAAACTTTTGCAACAAGAAATCCGATAACTCCACCAAAGATGCCGTTACAAGTCCTACAGCTGCCGCGCACGGAGTTCGAGGCGAAGGGGTGTTCCGGTCAAGGGTGGCTCGTGGGGATACCGGCTCCTTGTCGCCGATGATCCCGATAGTAATCAACTCTTGTTCTTACCCGACAGAGACCGCGTCCGCTAAGATTCCCTGCTAGAAGCAAAAATGGGCTGATCGTTACCCGGATTAAGGTAACGATCAACCACAATTTTCATCTGTCCAATAACTGTCCGTTAAGCCTTCCGCAGGGTTCCAAAACCGATTTTCAGCGCCATCCGTGCCGTTCGGTTTCTTTCAGTTACCAATCAGCATACGATTGACACGGTAGAGGTCTGGGGTTCGAGTCCCCACGTGCCTACCATTCTTTATTGCGGGTTACTCGCGGGTCCAAGATCTCGTCTCTTCGCCAACCAGCGATCTATCGAAAGCGGCCCCGCTCCCCCCATGGCAAGTGTCAGCAGCCCGGCAATATAAAGAAGATTCATCTCAAATCCGATCGGTCCAAACTGCGCACCTTGAGCGGTAACTGCTTTAAGCCGGATCGAAGAAAATCCATATTGCAAGTGCACACTGAACATAGCCGTCAACATGATCACCGTTAAGGGAAGGCTAAGGGGCAGGACAAATGCGCCAGCCATTACGCCAAGACCTCCGACGAACTCAATTAAACATGTGATCCAAGCCATCAGGTGAGGCATGGGAACTCCAATGGCCGCGAGAATGGTGGCAAAGTTTCCCGGACCGCGGCTGAGCTTGGCATAACCGTGCGCAGCAAAGCCGAATCCGATCATCAACCGGAGCGGCAGCATCGTCCATCCTTGTTGCGCCAACCTATTTTGTAACTCTGATATTGTCATAGCGCTCGACCTGGTGTTCCACCCTGCTTAGTGCGCCGGATCCAATCACTCCAGGAAATTTTTCCCAACTCGGGCTTCGGGGAATCCGGGAGCATGGAGATGAACTCCAGCAGATTGTCGTCAGGATCGCGAAAGTAAATGGATGCCGCTGGCATCCATGCGAGCACAACAGGTTCGCCAGTGGGCAAGCCAGCAAAGTCTTTCGGCTGTATGCCAGCTTTTCGCAATTCCGCGGGCGCCTGATGGAGATTGGAAAGCGGAACTCGAAAAGCGATATGCCGGTTTGCAGCAATCGGCATCGCTCCTTCCCAAAGGCCCAGCATTGCTTTGCCTGGCTCTCCAATCCAGAAGAAAGCAACCTTTCTTTCAGGAAAAGTGCGGGCCAGCGGAAGACGAATTGTTTCCTGATAAAACCTGATAGCTCGATGAAGCGCGCTCACGTTAAGGTGGGCCTCGAACAAGTCAGTGATGGGGATAAAATTGTCGATAGTCACCCAATTCTGATGCGTGAGCGATTCTTAAGTTACAAATGGGGTGCCTTACCTAATTTGGCGCCTGATTGAGCACGTACAGGCTGAGTACCTACCGTTCATCCCAAATACCGCGTTGAGAAGCGTGAGCAAGGATTTTTTCTTTCAATTCAGATAAAGGCTAAACTTAGATATAATCTAATTACTTGATGGAAGCCTCATCGATCAAAGAATCTTTGCAGACGAGCGGGTTGCGCTGCACGGCACAGCGCTACGCCGTAATGGCATTCCTGACGGACCACAAGGGGCATCCGACGGCTGCGGAAATCTTTAAAGCCGTGAATCGCGTTGATCCGCGTTCTTCGCGGGCCACAACGTACAACAATTTGCGGGACCTTGTGAAAGCCGGCTTGGTGCGCGAAGTTGCCGTCGAAGGGCGTGCCGGGCGATTCGATCTTGAAGGCATGCGTCATCACCATTTTGTCTGTGATCGCTGCGGCAATGTTGAGGATGTCGAGTGGTACGACTTGCCTAAGCCGCGTGCGCGTTCCTTAGGTAAGCGAGTAGTGCGTGAATGCCAGCTTATTTTTAGGGGACTTTGCGCGAAGTGCGCTGGGCGTTCCTCTCGTTGAGTATGGGTGTGCAGATTTTGTTAAATACCCAAAAGATTGGCAACGCACGATTGCGGACCGCAGCTGATAAGTTCGCAGACTTTACAATTTCGAACTAATTCACAAAGGAAAACTTATATGGAAACTCCGAAGCACATGGAAAATACAATCGCCTCTTCATCGGGGAGTGTTTCACCGGAAGATCAGAGCAAGAACCCGACCGAATCCAAATGCCCGTTCAATCATGGAGCCTCGGCGCCCAGGAACCGCGATTGGTGGCCGAGTCAGGTGGACCTGCGGGTCCTGCATCAGCACTCGGACTTGTCCAATCCAATGGGCGAGGAGTTCGACTACGCGGAGGAATTCAAGAGCCTCGACCTGAATGCTGTGATCAAAGACCTTCACGCGCTCATGACTGACTCCCAGGATTGGTGGCCGGCCGACTTCGGACATTACGGCGGTCTGTTCGTCCGCATGGCATGGCACAGCGCGGGTACGTATCGCATTGGCGATGGTCGCGGCGGCGCCGGAGCCGGGCAGCAGCGCTTCGCTCCCCTCAACAGTTGGCCTGACAACGTGAATCTGGACAAAGCTCGGCGGCTGCTATGGCCGATTAAGCAGAAATATGGGCGCAAAATTTCGTGGGCTGACTTGATGGTTCTTGCCGGTAATGTCGCGCTCGAAGATATGGGCTTCAAGACCTTCGGTTTTGGCGGCGGGCGCGCGGATACATGGGAACCCGAAGATGATATTTTTTGGGGACCTGAAGGCACGTGGCTCGCAGACGAGCGCTATAGTGGCGATCGCGATCTTGCGAATCCTCTGGCGGCAGTGCAGATGGGTTTGATTTACGTGAACCCCGAAGGCCCCAACGCAAAGCCCGACCCCATCGCGGCGGGCAGGGACATTCGCGAAACGTTTCGCCGGATGGCGATGAATGACGAAGAAACCGTCGCACTGATTGCCGGCGGCCACACATTCGGCAAGACTCATGGCGCGGCGGTTCCCGCAGACTACGTCGGCCCCGAACCGGAAGGCGCGGAAATCCACGACCAAGGCCTTGGGTGGAGGAATAAATTTGGAAAAGGATTCGGCGCTGATACCATCGGCAGCGGCCTCGAAGTCACCTGGACCCAGACGCCAACGAAGTGGAGCAATAACTTTTTCAATAACCTGTTCGGCTTTGAATGGGAGTTGACTAAGAGCCCAGCCGGCGCACATCAGTGGAAACCGAAAAATGGCGCAGGCGAGGGCACGGTGCCGGACGCGCACGATCCTTCCAAACGCCACGCGCCGACCATGTTGACTACCGATCTCGCGTTGCGCTTCGATCCGGCTTACGGAAAGATTTCGCGGCGCTTCCATGAGCATCCCGATGAGTTTGCGGATGCGTTTGCGCGTGCATGGTTCAAGCTCACCCACCGTGATATGGGCCCGATCGTGCGCTATCTCGGTCCCCTGGTTCCGAAAGAGCAACTGCCGTGGCAGGATCCGATTCCGCCAGTGAATCATGCGCTGATTAACGAGCAGGACATTGCTGCGCTAAAGGCGAAAATCCTCTCATCCGGTCTGACGATTTCTCAACTCGTTTCAACTGCATGGGCGTCGGCGTCAACTTTCCGCGGCTCTGACAAGCGCGGCGGAGCCAACGGTGCGCGCATTCGGCTCTCACCGCAAAAGTTCTGGGAGGTGAACCAGCCGACTGAGTTGGAGAAGGTGGTGACGAAGCTGGAAAGCATTCAGAAAGACTTCAACGGCTCGGCATCTGGCGGAAAGAAAGTCTCTCTGGCTGACTTGATCGTTCTCGGCGGCGACGCAGCGATTGAGAAAGCTGCCAAAGACGCCGGCACCGATGTGAACATCCCCTTCATTCCAGGCCGAATGGATGCCTCGCAGGAGCAAACTGATGTTGAATCCTTCGAACCGCTCGAGCCCAGAGCAGATGGATTCCGCAACTATCTGCGTGGCAAACAGCGCATGTCGCCGGAAGAAATGTTGGTGGATAAAGCGCAGCTGCTGAAATTGACCGCACCCGAAATGACGGTGCTGGTTGGCGGCCTGCGCGTGCTGGGAGCGAACGCCGGTAACTCGAAGCACGGCGTCTTCACCAAAAAGCCGGGCGCGTTGACCAACGACTTTTTCATCAACCTGCTCGACATGAGGACGCAATGGCAGCCATCTGCGCAGTCGAACGGATCTGGGCCGGTGTATGAGGGACGCGACCGCAAGACAAACCAAGTCAAGTGGACTGCAACCCGCGTTGACCTGATCTTCGGTTCGCATTCACAACTGCGCGCGCTGGCCGAGGTTTACGCGTCTGCCGATGCGAAGGAGAAGTTTGCGAAAGACTTCGCAGCGGCTTGGAGCAAAGTAATGAACGCTGACCGGTTTGAAGTTGCGGCTGCGGCCTGAATTGACGGCGCAAAAGTTGAACGAATAATGGAACACGTCCCACTCACGCCCACTGTGGCTTGAGTGGGATTCACCTCCCAAGTCTGTCATCCCGACCGAAGTGGAGGGACCTGGTTTCCTGCTGTGCTCGCTGCGATAAGCCTCATCCGCGGCGGGCTGCCTCAATCTTAGCGACGTCGATCTTTTTCATGTGCATCATCGCCTCGAACGCTCGTTTTGCCTCTGCACCGCCCGCCGCTAGCGCGTCGGTCAAAGCGCGCGGAGTAATTTGCCAGGAGAGGCCCCACCGGTCCTTGCACCAACCGCAGGCGCTTTCCTGTCCTCCGTTGCCGACAATAGCATTCCAATAGCGGTCGGTTTCTTCCTGATTGTCGGTTGCAATCTGGAAGGAAAACGCCTCGCTGTGCTTGAACGTCGGTCCACCATTGAGGCCGAGGCACGGAATACCCACAACCGTGAACTCGACCGTCAGTACATCGCTCTGCTTGCCGCCGGGGTAGTCACTGGGCGCCTTGTGGACGGCGATCACTGCACTATTTGGAAAGGTCTCGGCGTAGAACCGCGCTGCATCTTGAGCATCCTTGTCGAACCAAAGGCAGATGGTATTCTTCGCTTTCGCGGTCATGAGATCTCCTTAAATGTGATGAAGTTCAGATGGCAAAGGCGAGACTGAAAGTTGCGCTCGAAAAAGTTGCTCGCGACAATCAAACGAGTATGACTGGCTACACTCGTAGCGACCCACGGAAGCCTCTTGCGGCATAGTAAGATTCCGCGCCATTGTGATAGACGAAAACCGTGTCGTAGCGGCGATCACAAAAAATTGCGCCCCCGAGCTTTCTGATAGGCGCAGGCGTTTTCACCCAGCTCGAGGTTTTGGTATCAAACTCGCCGAGCTTCTGCAATCCCCGATATTGTTCTTCCGTTAAAAGCTCAATTCCCATGCGACCGGCCATACGAATCGCGCTGTCTTTTGGCTTGTTTTCTTTTCTTGAATCCAACGATTCCCGGTCGTAGCAAAGGCTTCTGCGGCCGTTTGGACTTTCCGCCGAGCAATCATAAAAAATGTATTCGCCTATCTTCTTATCGTGACCAACAACGTCCGGCTCGCCGCCGGTTCTTTCCATTTCATTGAGTGCCTGCAATTTTTCAGCATTCGCTTCCAGCTTGGCTTGCACTTTGGCCCATTCAATATCTTTATGGCGGTTCGCGTTTTTCTCAAAACGGGTTTGCAATACTCTGAGCAGGTCTTCACGTTGCTTCTTGGGGAGGGTTACGTTTGGCATATTTTTTACCTAACAGCAGGGAAATCGATCACCGCAAACTCGAATCAGCATCAACGTGAGACAGATCAGCCTTCGGCACGCCCACTCGACGGACGATCTCCTGAAACCTCGGGTCAGCTCGAAGCGGGTTGAGTCGGGGATCCACCCCGATCCATGGCATTCAAGTTGATCGCTGGCTGTATCCCAGTTCCAGCGAATCCAGCGCTTGTTCCTTTTCACCAAGTTCACTGTAGGCTGCAGCGACAATGAAGCGGCAAACGTAACGCTTCTGCGCCATCTCCAGAGCCAGGTTCAGCAGGTCTTTCGCATGCTGGCGCTGACCCACTTGGGCGACCGCAGAGGCCGCCGTGGCCACAACGGAAGGGCTTTTGGCAAAATGAACAGCATTGTCCGCAGCCTGAAGTGCTTCGCTACGCTTGCCGAGTTGGGCATCAGCCATGGCAAGCATGGCGTAAGGAAGGCTCGCGGCCGGTGCAAGCTCGATCGCCTTCTTAGACTGTTCGATCGTTTCATTCATTCGACCAGAGAAGTAGTAGATCCAAAGGGCATCGTTGCGGCTGTCGATAGCAAGTGGATCGGCAAAATAGGCCTGTTGCACGTGCGACAGCGCTTCATCGAAGCGTCCCAGCGTACCCAGATAGGCAGCGTAACCCAGCTGAGCCTCCGGCAGGCTTGGATTGAGTTCGAGCGCTCGGCGATATTCTTTTTCTCCCGCCGGCCAATTCCACTCGTAAAGCAGGTGCACGTCGCCAAGAAGAACGTGTGCACTGGCAAGATTGGGATCCAATTGCAGCGCTTGTTGTGCCGCCGCTTTTACTCGCGGCATGACTTCAGTAGGAGAACTGAAATAGGTCGTCAATGCCTCGTATGCTTCTCCCACGCCGGAATAAATCCTGGCGTCATTGGAATTGATAGATATGCCTTCCTGAAAGTGCTGCAGTGCGAGATTGATGCTGTCGCGCGTGCCTTGCCCGAGGTCGTGCAGACCCAGAAGATATTTATCGTAACTTTCAAAATTAGCTGATGAATTAGCTGTGGTGTTCGATTCGACTGGCAGCAATCGAATGGAAAGCGAGTACGTGATCTTGTCCGCAATCTCTCTCTGGATCCTTAAAACGTCGGCGACCGGGCGCTCGTAGGTTTGCGACCAGAGATTGGTCTGATCGCTGGCGCGGACTAATTGCGTGGTAATACGAACCCGCCCATCGGCCCGTCGTACGCTGCCCTCCAGCAAATAATTCACGCCAAGCTCTCTACCGATCTGGGCAGCGGTCTCCTTTGTGTTCTTGTACCGCACCGTCGAGGTCCGCGCAATCACGCCCAGCTTCGCCGGTTGCACTTGCCCAAGCTGCGCGATCATTTCTTCGGTAAGCCCGTCGGCAAAATAGTCGTCGCGCTGATCCGTCAAATTCTCAAACGGCAGCACCGCCAGCATGACCTTCTCTGGAGAAGCGGTTTCCTGGATCCAGAAATGGCGCGATAACAGAATTGCTGTCGCGGCAAGAGCTATTGATAGCGCGAGAGGCCACAGATGGAAGCTTCGTTTGCTCAGGCTTGGATTAACTTGCGATGGTGAAGCGGTTGCCCCGGAACTCGTGTCGACCGCATCGCCTTCCAGCACCGCGGTGAAGCGGTAGCCGCGCTTGGGAATCGTCTCGATGTAAGTGCGCCCGTCTGCGTCGACCCCAAGCAGTTGCCGCAAATTGAAGATTCGGCGGGACAGGTTGCCTTCTTCAATGAAGACGCCCGGCCACACCCTTTCTAACAGCTCTTCTTTTTCGACGATGTGACCGGCGTTCTCAACCAGGACAAGCAGGGTTTCCAGGTCCTTTGGCGGGAGAGCAACGGGCTTGCCCTCACGAAATAGTACCCGCTCCTCGACGTCAAGCGTGTAAGAGCCGAATCGGTGTAAGTGCTTCGTTTTCAATTGAGAACCCGCCGGAAGGTTTTCTCAAGAAATTTTTCAAAATTGGTAAAAGACATTCCACGCCCATTGCTGGCACGTTCCTGGAAACGGAAGCGATGTTCGAGACGCCGTCGCCGCCTGAGGAACGCAAGCGATTTTAGCGCATTCAGAACCAGTTTAGGAGTGGGTTGTCGCGCCGACGGAGTGCTAGCGGGGGCCAATGCTCCCAACCAAATACGGAGGTTGCCATGAAACGTTTTTTCGGTTTTGCCTATGGAATTCTTTGTTACCTGTTTTTCCTTGCCGTCTTTTTGCGCGCCATATGGTTTGTGTGGACGATGGACACCATTCAGCCGCAGACGACCCTGAGCCATTCACTCATCATTGATGCGGCACTGCTCGCCGGATTTGCAGTGCAACACAGTGGTATGGCGCGCCAAGGCTTCAAGAAAGCATGGACCAGGTTTGTGCCACCTTTACTGGAACGCAGCACGTATGTGTTGATGGCCAGCCTTATGCTTCTATCAGTTGTGGAGTTCTGGCAGCCGCTGCCAGGCGTCATCTGGACAGTCGGAGGTCCTGCTGCGGTGAAGGTTCTTCAGGTCCTCTTCTGGGCAGGATGGCTACTACTCTTCACCTGCACACTGCTGATCGACCACTTCGATCTGTTCGGGCTGAAGCAGGCTTGGGATTATCTGCGCAACCAGCAATATGCGCCTCCGCAATTTCGCACCCCCGGCCCTTACCGTGTGGTGCGGCATCCTCTTTACTTAGGCTTCCTGATCGCCTTCTGGAGCGCGCCGCGCATGACCAGCAGCCATCTCTTCTTTGCTTTCATGTGTACGGCTTACATTGTTGTGGCAATCCAGTTCGAAGAACGTGACCTCATCCGCTTCCACGGTGAGGCTTACCGCATTTACCGCGAGGGAGTCTCAATGCTTCTGCCGGTGCCAGGGAAGAGACTCCGTACCAGTCAGCACTCCGAACAGGCCGTGGACCCAAGGCCGTAGTTCGTAGTTAAGCCAACAAAGGGGGCGCCGGGAAACTGTTCTCGTACGTCCCCTTTTATCGCATTAGGCGATTGACGTAATCACTAACCTTTCGATTTTCAAGCCGGCTTCTGAGGCCATTTGGGAGTGTCAACCCCGAACTGGTTCGCGTACTCCGCGACTAACCGTTGCCATCCGGCAAACTTCATTGCGTCCGCACCGGCAAGCCGGCCGATCGGATTTCCGCCGAGAAGGCGATCCAGAACATCGAGCCCAATGTGCCAGCCCGCCGCGCCCCACGCGATGAATCGCCGATCGATGCTGTGCCACAAGGTCAGGCGCGTGCCGCTGCCAAATGCTTCGAGTTCCCACCGCATATCGCCGTACTCAAGCAGTTTAGGAGCTTCGGCTCGCGTCACGTTGGTTTCGATCGGCGTGGGGTTTCCCACCCAGGTGAGATTTACTCTGCTTCCCGCCGCACCCAGACTCTTATCGACGACAAAAGGCGCCCATTCGCGAAGCTGCACCGGATCGATCAGCGCCAGCCATACTTTTTCCGGCGAGTGACGCAGTTCGCGGACAAGAATGAGCGTCCACTTCTTTTCACCGTTTGATCGGTCTTTCTGTATCCGCGCCCCGCTGGCTGGACCCGGTGTGTACTGCTCGCGCTCAATCATCTCTTGGTCCTTATGTGCAGCCGATTACCAGCGTTTCAATTCCGTGAGCTGAATCAGATTACCGCAGGTGTCCTTCAGCATTGCGATTGTCGAGGCGGTCACGTCAGTCGGCGGCATGGTAAATTCCGCGCCGCGGGCTTTGATCCGCTCATAGTCGCTCTTAAGGTCGTCAGTGAAGAAAATGGCCGCGGGCTGGTTCTGTTGAAACATTGCCTGCTGATACGTTTTAGCAGCGGGGTTGTTGTTGAGCGCCAGTTGCAGCTCGGTCCCGTTCGGGTCCTCGGGTGAGGCCACGGTCAGCCAACGATACGGGCCTTGACTGAAATCGTTCTTCTTCGTGAATCCAAGTGCTTCTGTATAAAAGCGGAGGGCCTTCTCCTGGTCGTCTACGTAAATGCTGGTAACTTTAATCTTCATTTCCGTTCTCCTTAATCATTTTCGCGGTTTGGGCCGCGTCCTCTTGTCTGACTTTCTTTTTGTTGATGTTCGGTGCGACTGACGTTCAATGCGGTTCACGTTCGTACGGTCCAGATCCATGCGGTCAAGATGACGCTCGAGAGCATCCACGTGAGCGGACCAGAAACGCCGGAACTGAGCCAGCCATTCATCCAGCTCCCGAAGTGGTTCAGGTTTCAGCCGATATAGGCGGCGCTGTGCGTCCACTGTGGATTCCACGAATCCACCTTCGCGCAGCACTCGCAAGTGTTTAGAAACCGTTGGCTGCGGCATGCGAAGCTCGCGCTCGATATCTCCGACCGACTGTTCTGACGAGGCCAGCAGGCTTAATATCGCGCGACGGTTGGGCTCAGCGATGATTTCAAAGACCGATTCCATAGAGGCATATATACAACAGTAGGCATATACGTGTCAAGGCATATACATCGCGAAAATAAGGTGGGTGATTTCACTTCGGAGCGGTGAGTTATTTTGGGCGAAAAGAAAAGGGAAGAGCCGGAACCAGCACTTAGGCTTTATAAGTGGATGAATACGGTCACAGACATCCGAGTAGCCATGATTATTTTGGTCGCGATCGATCGACGGTCACGAAACGACTCACAACAATGATGCCAACAGCTGGCGCTCGTCCAATACGGTCAGCAGTTCGTCCAGCAGTCTCTTCAGCCGCTCCGAATCGCGTTCCTGCGAAACCGCCCTGCACAATTCACGCACTTCAGAATTCACGACCGGCTCCATAGTATTCGCTCCCACCTGGTGGCACTTATTGCAAAACTTCTTCCAAACGTTCTATGAAAGCAAACACGGATACTAGGCCGATAGTTTCGGTCTTATAAAGCGAAACGAAGTAGAAGAATCATCGTGTGACGATGTAAGTTTTTCTACGCCCTTAGAGCGACTGCAGCATTTAAGGTATAAAGGCGCGAGCTCTCGATTGCGCAAGCTGGTGGGGTGGAGTAGCCTTAGGCATACCGGAGCCATCCTCGGCATCAGATTCAGCCACCTTGGACCTGGAGAAGTGGAACCCCCGGCGGGAATTCCGATTCAAGGAGAAGTATGGCTCAAATTACAGGTATCGGCAGCCCAGTCTCTGAAGTTCTTGCCCGTGACGAACAAGCTTTCTTGAAAGAGTGGATGCAGAACATCCACGCATCCAGCCGAAGCTCTGCTTCCATCGCAGACTCCGAACTACGGCAACAATGCCAGAAATTTATTTCGGCATTTCGCGCCGGTCTTGATGATGTGGGCGCCAGCAATCCAGACGATCCGCGCTGGAAGGAATTACGAGAGCTGCTGGGGGACATCTCCAAGAGCCGCGCCATCCAGGGCTTTTCTCCGACAGAAACTGCGACTTTTGTTTTCTCTTTTAAGGAGCCGCTGTTTCGCAGATTGAGAGAAGATGTTCGCGATGCCCAGGTCCTGGCCGATCAAATCTGGGGCGCAACCGAATTGCTCGACGCTTTTGGACTGTACACGACTGATGTGTTTCTGAAGACCCGCGAGGACCTGATCCGGCGGGCCCAAGAGGACATGCTGGAGTTATCGACTCCGGTGGTGAAGCTCTGGGACGGAATTTTGGCCCTACCATTGATCGGTACGCTGGATAGCGCGCGCACTCAGGTGGTGATGGAGACTCTACTGGAAGCCATTGTTCAGACGAACTCGAAGGTGGCGATCATTGATATCACTGGTGTTCCCACAGTTGACACAGTTGTCGCCCAACACCTTTTGAAGACCATTACCGCAGCGCGTCTGATGGGCGCCGATTGTATCATCAGCGGAATCCGTCCCCAGATAGCCCAGACCATTGTTCATCTGGGAATCAACTTGCTTGACGTCATCAGCAAAGCGACGCTGCGCGATGCTTTTGCAGTGGCTTTGGCCCGCACCGGCCAGCAACTAGTTCGAGAAGAATAGAGCCAGGCCGAGAACAGTATCTGCTCTGTACGCCATCGAACGTTCCTGGAATCTTGTTTTTGGGCCGCCATGCTGCGTCATTCGATGTCCCTTTCGCCGGACCTTGAGTTATCATCAATTGCTTCGGGATGCCGTAACCTTCCTCCCGGAAAGGACGCGGCAGGTGTCTCTCACACTTTTGATCTCGGCACATCCCTTTAGGAGCGAACGATGAGCAAAGGATTGCAAAATTCCAGTGGATTGGCTGAAGTTCTTGCGAAACACGAAGCGGCCGTACTTGATCAGTGGATACAGCAGATGAGCGGCGCGACGCGACGCGCCGATCTCATAAAAGACTCCGATCTACGAGCGCAGTGCTCGCGTGTTCTTAAACTTTTGCGGCAAGGAGCTGAGTCCGGTAGTTCCGATTTGCAGTCTTCATCCTGGCAGCCGGTTCGGGAGCAACTGGCTGAAATCTCCAGAAGCCGCGCTCAACAAGGATTTACGCCGACTGAAACCGCGACATTTGTGCTGTCGGTAAAAAAGCCTTTGTTCACGCTGTTGCGTGATCAGATGGGAAATGATGCAAGCGCCCTGACGGCGGAACTTTGGGCAACAACTGAACTGATCGATTCCCTTGGCCTGTACACCACCGAGATGTACCTGAAGACGCGAGAAGAAGTTATTCGACGTCAGCAGGAAGAAATGCTTGAGCTTTCAACTCCAGTGGTCAAGCTGTGGGACGGAATTCTGGCGCTGCCAGTCATTGGCACCCT
>DATNAF010000050.1:0-6385 GCA_035572845.1 Terriglobales bacterium | reverse complement strand
ATACAACAGCCCAGGAATTGGGGTAGCCTGATGGAAGTACGACATTTCCAGCTAGAAGGATCGTAAGTCGAGCGTGCTTCGGAAATTTTTCCAGAAAACTTCGGGCGAATCGGATCGCAAAACTCCCACCACACTTACCGGGCCGCGGATCCCCCGTCATTCGAGCGGGTGGGGAGTTATGCTGAAGTACCTGCAGACGAACCCGAACCTTCGCGTGCTGGATATCGGCCCTACATCTTCGCAAAACATCAACTTCCTGACTTCTCTCGGGCATTCAGTGTATATGGCGGATCTGGTCCATGAGGCGCTGACGGGCGGTTGGATTCAGCCGGCGGAAGAAGACGAGGAGCCGGGCTTTAACGCCGCCGGGTTTTTCGAGCACAACCTGAACTTCAGCGGGCGCGAGTTCGACGTCGTGCTCCTGTGGACCACTCTGGATTACATTCCGAAGGGGCTGGTGCAGCCGCTGATCGAACACCTGAAGCAGGCTGTGCGCGGCGGAGGGTTGGTTCTCGCCACCTTTCACCGAAAGGCCACCGGGCCCAACACCGAATTCTGCCGATATCACCTCACCGGCACAGATACAGTCGAGATGCAGGGAGCCGAGCCACATCCGGTGCAGAGGGTCTACACCAATCGGAGCATTGAAAACATGTTTTCCGAATTCGGCAATAACCGCTTTTTCATCGCGCAGGACAATCTCTACGAAGTGCTGATTACGCGCTGAGGCCGCTTCTCCGGCGGAAGTAGAATCGAACCTAAGAAAAGGGGGAGAAGCACTATGGCGCAGTGGAATGGATTGGCAATCACCTGGCTGGGTCACGCGGCCGTTCACATTACAACCACACAGGGAACAGAGATTCTGATTGATCCTTTCTTTCAGCAGAATCCAAAGTATCCAAAGGACTACAAGCTTCCTGAAAAACTCGACCTGCTGCTGCTCAGCCATGGGCATTCCGACCATATTGCCGATGCGGTTGCGGTGGCCAAAAAGCACCGTCCCCAAGTAGTCGCGATTTTTGAGTTGGCGTCGTGGATGGGATCAAAGGGAGCGGAAAACACGGTAGGAATGAACCTGGGAGGGTCCTACAGATACAAGGATGTGACGATCAGCATGGTCGAGGCGCGACATAGCTCAAGCATCCAGGACGGCAACCAGACCCTGTATGCGGGAGAGCCTGCGGGATTTGTAATCGCCGCCGAGAATGCTCCGGTGCTTTATCACGCCGGAGATACCTCCCTCTTTTCCGATATGCGAGTGATCAAGGACTTGTATGCTCCGGAAGTCGGGATGATTCCCATAGGCGATCACTTCACGATGGGGCCAAAAGCTGCTGCGATAGCTTCGGGATATCTTAACTTAAAGACGGTGGTTCCCATCCACTACGGGACGTTTCCGCAACTCACCGGCACACCCGCGGAACTGGAAGGACATCTGAAAGGAACCGGAATTCGCGTGCTGACCCCCGCACCGGGAGAGACGCTACAATAATCTGAGTGGTGGAAAAAAGTGAAGGCCGCTTCCTTCGAAGCGGCCTTTCGTTTATTTGGAAGCCTTGGCGGCCCGTTTCTTTCTTTCCGCCCAGCGAGCTTTCAGAGCTTCTGAAATTCGCTTGCGTCCTTCGGCGCTCATTCTGCGTCTTCCGCCTCTCTTCTTGGCAGGCTTGGGAGCGGCAGGGGTTTCGCGACGCTTGCCGCGCGTCCCAGTGGTTCCGGCCAGAATGTTGCGCGCCTGCTGCAGACGCTCGATTTCGCGGTCTATTTCAGAAAGTATCTGATCTACCTGCATTGATCCTCCAGTTGCCGTGGTTGCTAAGTTGCGCTTCGTTGCGCGATAGGCCCTTATTTATAACTGCAAGTACTTACCATTGAATAGCACACTGCGCGGCCATATACAAATATGGATGGATACCTTATGGGCCTGAAAGATCCAACCTATTCGTCGGAACTGTCTTCCTCGCGCTGTTCGGAATTCGGAGCGGGCATAGCATACTTTGACCCGGCGCCGGCAGGCCCCTGAGGTAAATGCCCGATCATATTGTCTTCACGCTGTGCTCTCTGGGTATACCTTCTCAGGTCTTTCAAGGTTTCCACCTTGTCCCTCGCGTACTCAGAGGCAAGCCTGGTGAGCGCATAAGTTACGATGTCGGTGTGATGCAGAGTCTGCATGTCCGGATCGCGCCTGAAGTTCAGCCACAGTCGATGGACCAACTGCACATCTTCACCCTGAAGCTTGGGCGCATGCGGTCCGATGTGGAAGGATTGAGCATCGCCATTCGGCATTATGACGTAGAAAGTGAATTGCCGCTTGGGCTCGGGGAGGGCTTCCCATGCCTGGCCCACGTGATAGGCCTGCTCTGCGGCAGCCATCTTGGAAGAGAGTCCGGAGACAAGCGCGGAAACTTCAAGCAGGTTCGCCGTCTGCACAAGCGCGGCAAAGATATCGCCGGCGGGCACAACCAGGAGCGAGATGTGCTTTCCAAAGCTTTCCGCAACGGAGACGGCCTTGGTGAAAAGCATCTGCTCGTGCTCGCTGAATAGCTGTTCGTCGAGATATTCGGGGCCGCCGACGCCCATCATGCGCGCGGTCAGCACAACTACATCTTGGTCTTCAGTGTTAGTGCGCGAAAGGGTCCACTTCAGAGCGAAGGGATTTGCGGAGTCGCGCATGGTTATCAACACGCCTCCGGGCCGTAACTCCAGCGTTTCCCGCCCAATTACTTCCGGATGCTCGAGCTGAAAGTGTTCCTTCATCTGCATGGCGGTGGCGAGTTGGCGCTTACGGTTCTTTCGCTCGGAAAAGGTGAAAATGGCAAAAAAGACAGCGGCGAACGCAACCCCGCTTTCTGTAGCCACGCTCTTGGTAAACAGGTTGACGATGGCGGTTGTCAGCAGAACCAGGAAGACTGAAAAAAGTCCGACCGGAAGCTCAAAGCCCCTGATCCTGATATTGACCGGAACCTTCCAGCCTCGCTCGCCATGGTATTTCCAGCGCAGAACCAACATGGCAAGACTATTGAAGGTAAAGCTCCATATCACCCCGAAGGCATATGCTTCGCCCAGCATGATGACGTTGCCGCGCGTAACGATGATGGTGAACAGCTGGAGAGCGGTAACCAGATTGATGATGCGGTAACTTGTGCCGAACTTACGATGAGGTTTACGGAACCAGTCGGTAAGCACGCCATCTTCAGCAACGCGCATGAGCACGCCGGTTGATCCGATGATGGAAGTATTGACGGCTCCGGAAAGGATGAGGAAGCCGACGATGACTACGAAGACGCGGAAGATGATCCGCAAAGTATGCGGGCCCACCATGTACATTGCGAGGCCGGCAATGAGGTTGTCACGATAAACGGGGATTCGGACCGAGTCCGGAATAATCATGACGGCGAGCAGCGAGACTATCCCGGTGAATACAAAACTGTAGATCGCAATAACAATGGCGGCGCGCTTGAGGTTCTTGAGCTTGGGATGCTCGATCTCGCGGTTAACCTGGGCCAGAGTTTCCTCGCCGCTCATGGCCAGAATGGAATGGCCGAAAGCCATGATGATGCCGAACAGGCCGACGCCGGCCGCGAGTTTCGAGTGGGAAAGAAATCCCAGTGCGTCCGATGAAAAGTGCAGATTGGAGGGAGTGGGCAGCGGAGGAAATTTGGCATGAATGCGGAAAGCTGTAAAGATGCCCCAGCCTAGCAGCAGAACCACCATGATGGTGGTAACCTTCATCACTTCCAGAGCTTTGTCGCTCGATTCCTCAATACCCTTGGTGTTCAGCCACCAGTAATAAATAGTTACGACAGCGCAGAAGATGGCTGAGGTTTCGTTCACCGGCAACTGACGCGCTGTATGCCCGTTGATAAGCGCCAGGGGCAGCCATCCGTGGGCCGCGCCCACGTTCATCAATTCATTCAGAAGCCCGGTGATGTATTGTCCGGCGGAGACGCCGGAGATCGGCCCGGTGAGAATGTAGTCGAACATGAGAGCGGAGACGCTCAGCTTGGCGAACGTTCCTCCCAGGGCTTCTTTGACTACCCGATAGACACCGCCGCGGGTAAACATCGAACAGCTTTCGACGTAGACCGCGCGCACGGCGAAAGAAAACAGCATGACGCCGAGGATGAACCAGGGCGCAGCCTTGCCAATTGCCTGCTCCGCAATGCCTCCGGCGTAGAAAGCGGAAGAACCAAGATCGTTGAGGACGATCGCCGCCGCTCTCCAGAAGGAGATGAACGTGAGCATGACCGATGAAGCTACGACCAGCTTCACCCGATTGGATTGAGGTGCGGAGAAGGTTTGGCTAGAAGGCATGAAGTGGGTGAAGCCTGCCAGACGCCAACCCAGTCCAGGGCTGACCCGTCGTGACGCTAACGCTGAGTGTATGTGTGTCTTTCAGCACAGTCAATTCAAGGCTCACCGGAAAATCCAGAGGATTATTCCTTGCCAAAGAGCTCCGTAATGTCTTCCGCAAAACTGATAATGATGACGAGAACAGAACCGGCGAGACCCACGAAGAACAGAATCGTCAGCAGGTTCATTCCGAAATGTTCCAGTCCACCCATACAATCATTGTATGGGCGCGCCGGTGGTTTGCAAATGCTCCGCGCCCGGCTTGTGCGAATGGTGAACTCGGCTTCCATTTCTATGCCTGATCGGCAGACGACTCAACAGAACAGTTCCCTGCTCGGTTCTGTTTTCCTGGCGTTTCTGTCGGCGTTCCTGCTTGATCTTTGCTTTCCGGTTGCGGGACCGCTGCCGCCGTGGCGCGCGGCTTTTGCCTGGTTCGCGCTTGTTCCGCTGCTTTATGCGCTGCTGTCGCCGGGAAGCACGGGCGGACGGCATCCAGTGTGGCGTGGGGCGCTCCTGGGCTATTTGTGTGGCGTGCTCTGGTATGTGCTGAACTGCTACTGGGTTTACCAAACCATGACGCAGTATGCGCAGGGTGTCTCTGCCGCTGGTGGCGTCGGAATTCTTCTCCTGTTCAGCGCGGTGCTGGGGCTGTACTTTGGACTGTTCGGATTGGTTCTTGCATTTCTGCGCCGGAGAACCGGTGGAATTGCTGTGCCGCTGGTTGTTGCTCCGTTCTTGTGGATAGCGATTGAAGTACTGGCGGCACATCTGACCAGTGTTCCGTGGGACCAGTTGGGGTATTCGCAGGTGGATAACCTGCTGCTTACGAAACTGGCTCCGTACACTGGAAGTTATGGAATTTCGTTCGTGCTGGTTGCTGTTGGCGCACTGCTTGCGGCTGCGCTGCTTGCGCGGAGTATTCACGCGCGGGTGCGCATCGGCACGGGAGCCGTTCTTCTGGTGGTGCTGTTGCAGCTCGGCTCGGCCATGGGCGCGAGACCGTCCCCGACGTCAGCCTATGCGGTTTTGCTTCAGCCGAATCTCGATGTAGGGACAAATAATGTATGGATCGGGCCGGAATGGCAGCGCCAAACTTCATGGATGATGAATCAGAGCCTGCGCACCTGCACGCCGGCTTACGCGGGAATGCCTTCGCCGGACGCGGCGCTGACAAAGCCTGACTGCACGGCAAATACGCCTCCGCCGGGAGTAGTCGTGTGGCCGGAGGCGCAGTCGCCGCTGCTCAGTGATAGTCCACAGGTAATTGCGCTGCTGCATACGCTTGCTACCACGGCTCACGCGCCGGTTGTGGCAGGCATGCTGGGACATGACCAGAACGGGACTTATAACTCGGCTGTATTCACCGCTGCCGACGGCGCGATTCTGGGGCGCTATGACAAAATCCATCTCGTTCCCTTTGGGGAGTACATTCCTTATCGTCAGCTCTTCTTTTTCGCGCATCAGCTAACGCAGCAGCTTGCCGACCTCCAGCGCGGCAAGGTTCGCAAGGTATTTCGCGCGGATGGGCATAGCTTCGGTATCTTCATCTGCTACGAGTCGATCTTTGCGGACGAGGTTCGCCAGTTTGCGAAGAATGGCGCGGGCGTGTTCATCAACATTTCCGATGATGGCTGGTACGGAGATACCAGCGCGCCGTGGCAGCACCTGAACATGGCTCGCATGAGGGCCATTGAAAACCATCGCTGGATTCTGCTGGATACCAATAACGGGATTACGACGGGGATAGATCCCCGGGGCCGGGTGACGTACAGCGCTCCACGCAAGATTGATACTTCACTCGTGGTTCGTTATGGCTATGAGAATGACCTTACCTTCTACACCCGTTATGGCGATGTCTTTGCCTATGCCTGTGGGATAATCGTGATAGGCGTGCTGGTGTTTTTCAGCTTCAGACGCCGCACAGTTTAATTCCAAAGTCAGGTCCAATCATCGTGTTGAACGATCTTGAATTCGCTTACGCTCCCGTGCGCGACAAAGTCCGCGACCTGCGGGAGTATCTTTGACTCGCCCCGCC
>DATNAF010000049.1:0-3469 GCA_035572845.1 Terriglobales bacterium | reverse complement strand
CTGGCAGCAGAATTTAACGGTAACCCTTCGATCGAATTCATCGACACATTTCTGTATGGCTTCTGGGGCGAAGGCCACACCTGGCCTTTCCGCAATACTCCTTTCCCCGATTATCAGACGGCTGAGCGGACACTGATTCAGATGTGGGAGGTGCAGCAGCAGAATTTCACCAAGACCCCGCTGCTAACTAATACGCAGCCCGACTACAGCCGAGTGGGTAATTCAGAAGTTCTTGATCGCACGGTCCGCAGCAATAACTGGATTCGCAGCGACACCATTTTTATTGAGAACGAGCAGATCGAAGCCTTGAGTAATCGCCCGCCCTGGATCGCGGCATTACTCGAACAGGGATTGCCCGGCAAACCTCCGGACCCAGCCGAGTCGCACGAAGGAATTTCCGCTTCGGATGACATGATCGTTCACGTCATGGATGTGGGCGCAAATTACTGGTCGCTATGGAATTTCCACGACATCAGCGCCAAGAACCTGGCGAGCTACTATCAGGCGTCTCCGACTTGGTTCGATCGCATCAACCGCCGGATCGGTTATCGCGTGAGGCCGTCGTTTATCTGGAGCTATGAAGATAACGGCTATCAGGGGCTGATCGTCGGTTTCGCGAATGACGGGATCGCTGGAGTTCCCGGCGTGTTGCGGGTTACCGTCGAAAGTGAAGATGGGAAGCAACTGAAGAGCGGATGCCTGGATGCGGGATATCCGCTCCCCGGCAAAATTCGGCAGGCGCAATTTGTTTTGCCCCAGGGAACCAAATGGCAGGGCGCGAAGCTTAAAGCCGAAATCGAAGTGAAAGGCATGCGCTATCCGGTGCGATGGGCTTGCCATCAGAAATTGAACGACGACGGCTCACTTACTTTGCGCGCTAACGGCCGTCACGCCTCTTGAAGCCGCCGAAGAATTCGTTCCATGAACGTGGAAGTAAAAACTGAGAATAAGGAGAGAAGACGATGACGAACTTGCCTTTCATAAATCCGGGAACTTCGAAAGCCACGGCCTTGGTTTCCATGCTAGTTGTCGCGCTGTTGCTGGGCGCGGTACCGCAGTACGCTCGCGGGCAAGTAAGCGTCAGCGTTTCGCCGAGTACGGCGACGTTGGCAACCCTGGCCACGCAGCCGTTTACGGCCACTGTAAGTGGGAGCACAAATACGGCGGTCATTTGGCAGGTCAATGGCGTAAGCGGCGGTAATTCGACAGCCGGATTGCTCTCAACCACGGTGCTCGGAACAGCGAATGAGGCAATCTACCTGGCGCCCGCGAGCGTTCCGAGTCCTGCCACAGTTTCAGTTACAGCAATTTCACAGGCGGATTCCAGCAAATCCGCATCCGCGACGATTACAGTTCAACTACCCTCGCGCTCGGGCGTTACCTATTACGTATCGACCTCTGGAAGCGATACCAATGCTGGGACATTGAGTGCGCCTTGGCGGCACATCAATTATGCAGCCAGCAAGGCGAATCCGGGTGATACCGTGCAGGTCATGGGTGGTACCTACAACGAGATTGTGACCATCCCGAATTCGGGCAATGCGACCAGTGGGTACATCACTTTTATGAGTTATCCCGGACAGACTGCAATCGTTGACGGGACCGGGCTTAGTGTCGGTGCCAGCCAAACCGGATTGTTCAGCCTTGAAGGAACGCACAGTTACATCATTATTAAAGGGTTCGAGATCAGAAATTTCCAAAGCTCGAAGAGAGGCGCAGTTCCTGTGGGTATTGATTTTGAGGGCGCGGGGAGCAACATTGAATTCCTGAACAATCATATTCACAACATCGTTCAGACTCTCACTTCCTGCAATAGTGCGAATGCCTTGGGAGTTGCGGTCTATGGCACTCAGGCGCCGGCGGCAATCAGCAATCTGACATTCTGGGGCAACGAGGTGGACCACAACACCACCGGGTGTAGCGAAAACGTATCATTCGACGGAAACGTGCAGTACTTCGTGCAGGCCAATAACCTGGTCCACGATGGAGACAATATCGGCCTAGATAACATCGGATTCGAAGGTGTCTCGCCGAATTCCAGTTACGACCAAGCCCGCGACGGCTGGGTTTTCCAGAACACGGTCTACAACATTAGTTCGACAACTAATCCTGTGTATCACAATCAGGTGGGCGCCGATGGCTATTATTGCGACGGCTGTACCCGAATTATTGTCGAGCGCAATCTGATTCATGATTCAGACCTCAGTGAAATGGCCAGCGAACACTCAGGTCATGTCTCGAGTTATGTCATGTTCCGCAACAACGTCATCTATAACTCGCTTTACGTGGGCCTCTCCATCGGTGGTTATTCGAAAAATGTCGGCGGAACTGACCATTGCGTCATCGTGAACAATACCCTCTGGCACGACGGTACCTACGGTAATAGCGGGTTGGGTGAATTTCAGGTGCAGTACTCGGCAACGAACAATTCCGTATACAACAACATCTTTGATAATTACACGCTTACCTCGAAGTATCTAGTCTATGACTTCACATCCAGCGAGCCCAGTCCTGCAGTTCTCGATTATGACGACTATTACAACAACTCCGGCGTTGCCAGCAGCTTGTGGGACTGGCAAGGAAAAAGTCTCACGGGTTATTCGACCTACAGGTCGGCCTCGGGCCAGGATGCACATTCTCCCTTCGCCGATCCTCAATTTGTAAACCAGTCCTCGACCCCGCCGAATCTGGACATTCTGTCGACTTCGCCTGCGGTCAATGCCGGAACCAATTTTGGCGTGAACACCGTTGGGGTTCTCGACTACGCCGGCAACCCACGGGTGAACGGGAGCGGGCAAACCAACATCGGCGCGTACGAGCAGTAAGAAACAAAGAAGATGCGCAAAAAAAGGATCTGGCGCGACTCTCCGTGCGCTCACGCAGAGCCGTGCCGAATCCGGTGGTAACCAAATAAAGGACGGTTCTATATGCGCAGGCGGGATTTCGTAAAAACAAGCTTAGGTTTAACCGCAGCCAGCAGTCTCGTAACTCGACCATTGTGGGCCGATGTCCCTGATCATTTGTGGGAAGGCTACAACTTTCCCGCACCGCCGGTGAGAAATCGTCTGGATCAAGGGCCGTTCGGAATCGGCCAGGATGAAGGCTGGTACACCATTTTCGTCACCGATCCTTCCCGCGAGCACATACGAAACTTCGGCACCGGACTCGTCGGATATACGTGGGAAGAAAATGGTCCCTCGCTGCGGGTCATGTGCGGCGAAGAAAAACTCGAGCAAGCGGTTGAGAAAATGGCTGCGCTGCCATTCGTCGATGTCCTATATATAAGATGCGATTGGAGAGACATTCAGTCCAGCCCCGGCAAACTCTCGCTCTCCCCAGTGTGGGAAGCGACTTTCGATGCTGCCAAGCGCCACAATCTGGGCGTGGGGTTCAGGATTCAACTCTCGAGTCCGAACATCGAACCGCAAAAGCTCTCCATGCCAGACTTTCTCCACGAGAAAGTTCCCAT
>DATNAF010000048.1:0-7569 GCA_035572845.1 Terriglobales bacterium | reverse complement strand
GTTTATCCCTGACCGGCGGCCGCAGCTTTATGGCCTACCATGACCGCATCCTGCAGTTGCTGGAACAGGTCGCCCACGGCGGCCGGCGAATGCGACATGAAGATGGTATTGCTCCTGTCCTGGGTCCCAATTTCTTTAATGGTGTCGAGATATTGTGTGACCAATACCAGCATCATCACATCTTTCGCGCTGGTCCCGACAACCGCTGCTGAAAACGTTTCCACCGATGCTCTAAGCCCTTCGATGATGGCTTTGCGCTGGTTGGCAATTCCCTGACCCTGCAGTGCCTTGCTCTCAGCTTCAGCCTCGGCTTGCTTCACCTTCAGAATCTTTTCCGTTTCTCCACGCGCGCTGGCGGCCACCTGCTCACGCTGGGCTGCATTGATTTCGTTCATCGCAACTTTGACTTTTTCGTCCGGCTGAATATCGGTGACCAGCGCCTGATCAATCGCGTAGCCATAGGTCTGCATCACATCGTCGAGGCCCTGCTTGATGGCGACGGCAATATCGGCCTCCTGCAGGAAAGCGTCGTCCAGATTCATTTTCGGGACGTGACCAAGAATCACATTGAAAACGTAGGAAGAAATTTGCTGCCGCGGATTCGCGAGTTTGTAGAACGCCTCATAAACCTTGGTTGGAATAACGTGATACTGCACCGAGACCGGAATTTTTACGAAGACGTTGTCCTTGGTCTTGGTTTCGACATCGAGCGCTAGTTGCTGCACCCGCAGATCAATCCGGGCAGCAATCTGATCAAGCCAGGGCAATTTGAAATTCATTCCCGCGGTGGCCACGTGCTGGAACTTGCCCATGCGCTGGATAATCACCGCCTCGGCGGTCTTGACTTGAAAAAAGCCGCTAAGAATTGTGCCTAGGACAAATATGCCGGCGATGACGTAGATAAACAGCATCAGGGTTTGTGACGAATCCATGACAACTCCTTTTGGTTTAAAGCGGATGGGACGCGATGCCGGGATAATAGCTGCCGCAGGCGCGAAGTACAACTGGATTCGTAGTGACGTGCCCTGCGGGTTAGGGCCGGGTTCAGTTGTGTTCGGCGGATGAGAGGCGCACGCACTCCCGTGCGATCGACCAATCTTCTTGCGCCCCGATCACCAGCACGCGAACGGCGGACTGGGACGCGGAGATTTCGGCATCGAGTTTGGCTGAAGAATTTTTCGCGTCATCGAGTTCAATTCCAAGGAAGCGCATTTTGGCGCAGGTATCGCGCCGGACCGAGGCCGCATTTTCCCCGATCCCTGCCGTGAAGACAATCACATCCAACCCACCAAGTGACGCGGCCATTGCTGCAATTCCGGCGCGTAGTCGATGAATAAAAATTTCCACCGCTAGTTTGGCGCGATCATTGCCTTTAGCAACAGCTTCTAGCAGGTCCCGCATGTCGCTCGAGACGCCGGAAATCCCTAGTAATCCTGAGTGCCGATTGAGCGTTTCGTCCAAGTCTTTGGCGCTTGCAGTTTCCGTGCGCATCAGGTGAATCAGAATCCCGGGATCAACAGAGCCGCTGCGCGTGCCCATCGTGATTCCTTCGAGGGGAGTGAATCCCATGGTCGTGTCCACACTCTTTCCGCCGTCGATGGCCGCAAGCGAACAGCCGTTTCCCAGATGGCAGCTGACGATCTTCAGAGTAGCCAGTTCGCGTTTCAGTAAGTGCGCGGCACGGTGTGCGCAATACTCATGATTGATGCCGTGAAAGCCGTAGCGGCGAATGTCGTGCTCGAACCACTCGTAAGGTCCGGGATAAACTTTTGCAGGCAACGGCAAGGTGCGATGAAACCCGGTGTCAAAGACCGCGACCTGTGGCACATCTGGAAAAAGCTTCTCGACAAGCTCAATGCCTTGCAGGCCTGCAGCGTTGTGCAGCGGTGCGATGGCCGACACGTTTCGAATGGCCTGCCTAACTTTGGCACTGATGATTACAGGCTCGGTGAGTTTCGGACCGCCATGAACAATGCGGTGTCCCACAATCTGAATTTCTGCCGGGCCGGGGATGACTTGCCCTGGCGACTGCCAAAGTTTTGTGAGCAGCTTCTCGAGTGAGGCTTTGCGGTCGTTGGCTTGAATAGTCGCGTGTTCTTCGATTATTTTCCCGTCTGAGTTGTGGATTGTCAGCTTCTCTTTGTTGCCGTCCCACTCCAGTTTGCCTTCCCAGAGCGGTGCGACCGGCTCCGTGAAAGAAGCCGATGCGAGATCGTACAGTGCGCTTTTCTGGGTACTCGATCCAGAATTAAGAACCAGAATCTTCATAAGAGAAAGTCAAAAGCATTAACCACGAAGGACACGAAGGTTCACGAAGTAAAACCAAATCTTTTCACTTGCGATACTGGTTTTCCTTCGTGAACCTTCGTGTCCTTCGTGGTTGATGGGGTTATTCTCAGTGTTCCCACTTCCAGTTCAGAATTTCTGGCATATCGATCCCGTGTTCGTGAACGTATTGTTTGTGCTCGATGAGCTTGTTGCGTACAAATTGTTTGAAGTGGCCACCGATTGGCACCAGCTTCGGAACGCGGTCGACCACGTCACCGGCGAGGTGAAAACGGTCGAGATCATTCAAAACCGTCATGTCGAACGGCGTGGTGGTGGTGCCTTCGTCTTTGTATCCGCGCACGTGAAAGTTGTCATGATTGTGGCGGCGATAAGTGAGCCGGTGAATCAGCCACGGATATCCGTGATAGGCGAAAATAACCGGCTTATCAACGGTGAACAACGAATCGAAGTCAGTGTCCGTCAGTCCATGTGGATGTTCACTTGTAGGTTGGAGAGTCATCAGGTCAACCACGTTGACGACGCGAATCTTGAGATCAGGAAAGTGCTGCCGCAACAAATCGACAGCCGCAAGAGTTTCAAGCGTAGGCACATCACCGGCGCACGCCATGACCGCATCAGGTTCCGAGTTTTGGTCATTGCTGGCCCAGTCCCATATGCCAATGCCATTGGTGCAATGATCAATCGCCGATTCCATATCGAGCCACTGCAATTCAGGCTGCTTCCCGGCGACGATTACATTCACGTAATGCCGGCTGCGCAGACAATGATCAGCCACCGAGAGCAGGCAATTGGCATCCGGCGGCAGATACACACGAACCACGTCAGCTTTTTTGTTAACTACCAGATCGATGAATCCCGGGTCCTGATGGGTGAAGCCATTGTGGTCCTGCCGCCACACATGCGATGTCAGCAGATAATTCAGCGAGGCGATGGGACGCCGCCATTCAATGTGTCGTGTAACTTTCAGCCACTTGGCATGCTGATTGAACATCGAATCCACAATGTGAATGAAAGCCTCGTAACAGGAAAAGAAACCGTGACGGCCAGTAAGCAAATATCCTTCGAGCCAGCCCTGGCACATGTGCTCGCTCAATATTTCGAGCACGCGGCCATCGCGGGACAAATTCTCGTCGACTGGAAGAATCGGTTCCAGCCACTGTTTTTTGCTGGCTTCGTACAACAATTCCAGACGATTCGACGCGGTTTCATCCGGGCCGAAGACACGGAAATTCTTCGATTCCAGATTGAGTTTCATCACATCCCGCAGGAATGCGCCGAGCACGCGGGTCGATTCCGCCTCAGCTGTTCCTGGCGTTGGCACATCAACCGCGTATTTGCGAAAGTCCGGCATGACCAGATCGTGCAACAAGATTCCGCCATTCGCGTGCGGATTGGCGCTCATCCGGCGATTGCCTTCAGGAGCGAGACGGGCGAGTTCAGGAATAAACTTGCCATTCTGGTCGAACAACTCTTCAGGCCGGTAGCTGCGCATCCAGTCTTCAAGAATCTTCAAGTGCTCTGGTTTTTGTTGCAGATCAGCCACTGGAACTTGATGCGCGCGCCATGTGCCCTCAACCTGCTTGCCATCGACCATCTTTGGCCCCGTCCAGCCTTTCGGAGTACGCATCACGATCATCGGCCATTCCGGCAGAATTTTATTCTTGTGCTGCCGCGCGTCTTCCTGGATTGAGTGAATCTCTTCCACGATGTGGTCGAGCGTTGCCGCCATCAGTTGGTGCATCTGGTCTGGTTGGTCGCCTTCGAGAAAATATGGCTTCCAACCATAACCGGTGAACAGCTTGGTCAATTGGTCGTCACTCATGCGACCGAGAATAGTGGGATTGGCGATCTTGTATCCGTTCAAGTGCAAAATGGGCAGCACCGCGCCGTCGAACTGAGGATTAAGAAATTTATTGATATGCCAGCCGGTCGCGAGCGGGCCAGTTTCAGCTTCGCCATCACCGACTACGCAACACACCAGCAGATCAGGGTTGTCAAAGGCAGCGCCGGCAGCATGACTCAATGAATATCCCAGCTCGCCGCCTTCGTGGATTGAGCCTGGCGTCTCTGGCGCATCATGGCTGGGAATCCCACCGGGAAACGAAAACTGCTTGAAGAGCCGCCGCATGCCTTCTTCGCTTTGTCCAATATTGGGATAAAGCTCGGTATAGGTCCCTTCGAGATAGGCGTTCGCGACCATGCCCGGCCCGCCATGGCCTGGGCCGCAGATATAAATCATGTCGAGATCATTTTTCTTAATCATCCGATTTAAGTGCACGTAAACGAAATTCAATCCAGGCGTGGTGCCGAAATGGCCGAGGAGCCTTGGCTTGATATGCTCCAGCCTCAGCGGCTCGCGCAAGAGCGGGTTGGCGTACAAATAAATTTGCCCGACGGAAAGATAATTTGACGCACGCCAGTAGGCATGTATTTGAGAGAGTTCTTCCTGGGTTAAAGGTGTATGCGAAATGCCGGGGAGGGAATTAATGGCCGTCATGGGGCACCTCAGAGTGATATCGGCAGGAACTATTGATTATCGCGCATTGAGATAAAAAATGCGTGAAGAGGATGGAGCAACTTGGGCAGAAAAATCCTTTAACCGCAGAGAACGCGGAGAAAAGCGCGGAGATCGCGAAGAAGATTCCGAATACGGTTCCACTTCTGGAGCAAAGCCGCAGCTAGTTTGCTACTGATTATCTCTGCGCTCTCTTTATTTTCTCAGCGCTCTCTGTGGTTAAAAGCTCTTGACTTTTGACTGGGTAAGCACGGACGTTTTCAGTCGACGGGAACTTGGACAGAAAAAGCCTTTAGCCGCAGAGGACGCGGAGAAAAACGCGAAGATCGCCAAGAAAATTCCGAATACGGTTCCGATTCTGGATCAACGGCGCAGCTAGTTTGCTACTGATTATCTCTGCGTTCTCTTTCAACGTCTCAGCGTTCTCTGCGCTTAAAAGCTCTTGACTGTGCCTGGGTAGCGACAGACGTATTCGTCAGCAACAGGGGGACCTACGGCTTTTTCGGTTTCAAATCGCAAGCCTGCGAAACTGATTTGAGGTCCAGTCCTTCGGGAGAAAATTCAGCGATCTGCGGACCGCGCGGGGTTTGGAACTCCACCCGAAACAAACGTGCGCCGATTAACTCACGCGCCGTGCCTTTGTCCATGGCAAGAAAATGGCCATTGATCCAGTTCCAGTTGTGATAACTGTGACTGTTGTCCACGCGCACGCTAACCCGCATTTGCGGCTGTCCCCAAAAGCCCGGCCAGTCCGGACGCGCCAGACGCATATCAGGACGGAAGTCGGCGAGCTTCAACTTCCCATTAGTGCAATACAGAATGACTTTCGCTTGGTCGTCGCTGTTGGGCGCGTTGTCAGCCGGAAGTTCGAAGCGCACCCGCTTGGCAGCGGTCATGCGGTCTTCGCCGGAATATTGAGTCCAGTTGCCGCCGGCATTGATGCTATTAGCATTGCCCTCGTAGTTCCCCTGATCGTTGGGGGGCGGAGCATCTCTCCGGTACTGGCCGAATAAATTCAGGCTTGAAAGCAACAGCGCGGAAATTCCTATGCCCCTGATGACATTGCGAATCATATTTCGTGCTCCGAATGTTCTGATCTTGTCGGCAGCGTGCCGAGAGATCAAGTATCAGCCTTAATACATTTCAGCGGCAACGTCACTGCCCAAACGTACTAACCCCACCGGAACCGAAAAGTTGCACTCGCCAGTTGTTGGGATTTCTGCCACAAAACGAGCTTTTCACCAGATGCGAACTCGTTCGTCCGGCGGCAGATACAGAGTCTCTCCCGGCTCGACCTGAAAATCTTTGTACCACGCGTCGATATTGCGCACGGTGTCTGTTCGATACTCCGAAGGAGAGTGCTCGTTAGTCAAGACTTGTCGCCGCAACGCTGCTTCGCGGGTCTTGTTCTGGTGCGCCTGACCATAAGCGATGAAGAACTGCTGGCTGCCAGAGAAACCATCTTGCTCCGGCGCCGTTTTGCCATTCAGCGTTCCGACGTAAGCGTCGTAGGCGGCAGCAATCCCGCCAAGGTCGGCAATGTTCTCGCCCAGAGTTTGTTTGCCGTGAAGCGCAAGGTCCGGAAATGGATGATAGTTGTCGTATTGTTCAACTAGTTTCGCGGTAGCGGCCTCGAAGTGCTTAAGATCGGCGGGCGTCCACCAATTGCGCAGCGCGCCTTTCGAGTCAAAGGTGCTGCCTTCGGAGTCAAACGTGTGGCTGACTTCGTGGCCAATGATGGCGCCGATGGCTCCATAGTTCACCGCATCAGGCGCGTCTTTATCGAAGAATGGCGGTTGCAATATTGCTGCCGGAAAGTTAAGTGCGTTCTGCAGTGGTAGGTTCACCGCGTTAACGGTCTGCGGCGTCATCGACCACTCGTGACGGTCAACGTTCTTGCCGATGCGCGAGATCTGCTGGTCATAGTGAAATGTTCCATCACGCCAGAGATTTCCGAAAATGTCGTCAGGCTTGATCTGCAGGCCTGAATAATCGTGCCAGGTTTCCGGATAGCCGATACCGACATATAGCGTATTGAGCTTGGCCTGGGCTTCGGCTTTGGTGGCTGCATCCATCCAGCTGAGCGCGTCGATTCGCTTGTGGAATGCCGCCACGATGTTGGCTACCATTTTTTGCGCTCGCTCTTTGGCCTCAGGCGGAAAATAGTGTTGTGCATAAATCTTTCCGACTTCGTCCCCCAGGACGGCGTTCACGACCGCAACACCGCGTTGCCAGCGAGGGCGCTGTTCCGGGGTGCCCGATAGAGTTTTGCCAAAAAAAGCGAACCGCTCATCCGCAAACGCCTTGGGCAGAACGCCGCCGTAATTTTCGATCAGGTGATACGAGAGAAGGTCTTTCCATGACTCGAGAGATGCAGAAGCCACCAGCGCCGATTCCGCGGTAAATGCGCTCGGCTGCCACACGATGAAGTTTGATTGATGACTCAAGCCAGCGGCTGAGAAGTATGCATCCCAATCGAGTCCCGGCGCTTTGGCTGCAAAATCAGAACGTTTCCACGGATTGTTGGCTTTATGAATGTCCTGATCGTCATTCAGGCTCCAGTGTTTTTCCGCGATTGCGTGCTCGAGATCAAAGACGCGTTTGGCACGGGCATCGGGGTCGCTGAGCCCCGCGAGCTTCAACATGGCGGATATATGCGCCTGATATTGCGTGCGCAGAGTGCGCATATGTTCGCTGTCGCTGAGGTAGTATTCGCGGTCCGGCAACTCGAGTCCACCTTGCAGCAGATAAACCGTGTAGTGGTC
>DATNAF010000047.1:0-4684 GCA_035572845.1 Terriglobales bacterium | reverse complement strand
TAGTGACCCGGGGTCTTAGGTTATTTGATGCTCGTCCGTCCCAGAGAATTGACGTGAGATAATCGGGGTACATTGGGTAACGGCCCCTTAGCTCAACAGGATAGAGCTCAGGTTTCCTAAACCTGCGGTTCCGGTTCGAGTCCGGAAGGGGCCTCCATGAACATTCTTCGTTTGCTGGCAAATGCTGAAAGACTGTTCGCGACTGAATGTCGTCATTGGCCGATCAAAACTTGTAAAGAAAACCCCAATCGTATAGCGCTTCACTCCCCGCCGGACGTTTTGTCGTCGTTGTGATTCGGGCTGTTCGAGTCTCCCTTTAGCCGGCGTTCTTTTTCTTCCAGTAACTTATTTATTTCTTTGATCAAATCCATCAGCTTGGCTGGGTCTTGCTCGACAGCAGCTTGCTCGCAAAGGTGCATCCAGATTTCCTTCTTCTCGCCCTTCAAGAAAAGCCTCCCTGGACAACCGATTTCTTAATATCAGGCACTCACCCCTGCAGGTCTGTCTCACATCGAACAAAAACGGGTAGGAACTAAGATTGGAAGAGAATCACTGGGGCATTGGGGCCCACAACATCTTTGCCAGCGCTTCGCGAAACAGTCGTTTCGAATTCATCGCACGACGATGCTGACCAGCTTGCCGGTGAAGATTACTTTAACGATTTGTTTTCCGGCGATGTAACTCTGGATTTTCTCGTCCGCCAAAGCCTTTTGCTTGATTTCTTCTTCGCTGGTTCCGGGGGCGACCACAATTTTGCTCCGCAGTTTTCCATTCACTTGCACGGGGATTTCGAGTTCGTCTTCCTTGGCAAGTTCGGGATCGTATTTCGGCCAAGGGGCTTTCAGTAGATTGGCTTTTTCGCCGAGCATCTCCCAGAGTTCGTGGGCAAGATAGGGGGCGAAGGGAGCTAGGAGCAGGACCAGGTTTCGCTGAAGGTCGGCGAGAAGACTGCCAGCGATCGCGGGCGAGGAGGCCCGCTCCCCCACAGCCGTCTGCGAATAGAGTTCATTCACAAATTCCATAATCGCGGCGATGCAGGTGTTAAAGTGCCAGCGGCCTTGAAAATCGTCCGTTACACGCTTGATGGTCTGGTGAAGCTTGCGCTGAATGGCACGAGCTTCGGGCGGTAGAGATGTTGCTTGCAACGTCTGGTTGGGAGACGTAGGGACCTGCGTCTCTACAGAGGAATTTCTCGATACGAACCGGTACACCCGTCCGAGAAAACGTTGAATGCCTTCGATGCCAGTCTCCTGCCAATCCAAATCGCGGTCGGGGGGCGCGGCGAAAAGACTGTACATGCGGGCGGCGTCGGCGCCGAAGCGGGCGACCATTTCGTCAGGCGAGACCACATTCCCCAGGCTCTTTGACATCTTCGCGCCGTCTTTGATCACCATGCCCTGGGTGAACAGGCGCTCGACCGGCTCGTCGTTTTTAATGAGGCCGATGTCGCGCATGAACTTGGTCCAGAAGCGTGAATAAATCAGGTGCAGAATGGCGTGCTCGACCCCGCCGATGTACTGGTCGATTCCCTTCTCGCCGAACCAGTAGCCGGCGATTTTCGAATCAAACGGAGCGCGATCGTTATGCGCGTCGGTGTAGCGATAGAAATACCAAGATGAATCGACGAATGTGTCCATGGTGTCGGTTTCGCGGCGTGCGGGGCCACCGCATTTTGGACACGTCGTGTTCATGAATTCTGGAACGCGTTGCAGAGGTGATCCGCCCGCCAATGTGATCTCAACGTTTTCTGGCAGGATGATCGGCAGATCTTTTTCGGGGACGGGGACGACCCCGTCTTTCTCGCAATAAACCATTGGGATGGGCGTTCCCCAATAGCGCTGGCGAGAGATGCCCCAATCTTTTAAACGGAAAGTTACGGTGGCTTTGCCGAAGCCATGCTGCTCAGCGAAAGCTGGCATCTTCTGAATTGCTTCGTCGCAAGTCAGACCGGTGAATTTGCCGGAGTTGATGAGCTTTCCGTCGAGAGTAGTAAAGGGGAGTTCGTGTAGGGGCGGGCCTCCAGGCCCGCCACGACGGGCGGGGACGCCCGTCTCCCCATTTCCATATTTAGTTGGAACAATTACCTGGCGAATTTCAATGCTGTACTTCTTCGCAAACTCGTAGTCGCGCTCATCGTGGGCGGGCACGCTCATGATGGCGCCGGTGCCATAGTCCATCAGGATGTAGTTCGCCACCCAGACCGGGACTTTCTCGCCGTTGAACGGATTCACCGCAAAGTGGCCGGTGTTCACGCCGTGCTTTTCAATGTTGCCGATGTCTCCGGTTTCGCGAGCTTTGGCTTGCTCGGCAATGAGCTGATCAACTTTCTTCCGAAGCTCGGGATCAGCAGCGGCCAACTTCTGCGTGATCGCATGTTGCGGGGCGAGTTGGACTGAAGTCGCGCCGAAGATCGTGTCGATGCGGGTAGTGAAGACAGAGATGTTTACGTCATCTTTCAATGCCAGTTGGAGCGCATCGATCTCTGCCTTCGATAAGTCCAGACCGAAAGCCTCCTCGAAAGCCATCGATAATTGCGTGGCATCTTGGGAAAGTTCTGCAACTCTCTCCACAAGATCAGGTGTAAGCCTGTCGATAAGAATTTGTTCGACCGTCCCCTTCCTGGAAACGATCCTTCGAAACGTGTCTGCAACTCGCTTCGATTGATCAAGCCGAAAATCTACTTGCGCGCCTTCGCTGCGGCCGATCCAGTTGCGTTGCATGGTGCGGACTTTTTCCGGCCACCCCGGCAGGCGATCGAGATCACGCAACAATTCCTCAGCGTATTTCGTGGTGCGCAGGAACCATTGCTCGAGTTCGCGCTGCTCGACGAGAGTGTCTTCGTGACGCCAGCAGCATCCGCCTACAACCTGCTCGTTGGCTAGGACGGTCGCACACTTGGGACACCAGTTCACCCGGCTCTTTTTGCGATACGCCAGGCCACGCTCGAATAACTTCAAGAAGAACCACTGGTTCCACTTGTAATATTCTGGCAGGCAGGTAGTTACCTCGCGCGACCAGTCGTAGCCAAAGCCCAGGCGCTTCATCTGCGCCTTCATGTTCGCAACATTGCGCAAGGTCCATTCGCGCGGTGGGACCTTGGCCGAGATGGCTGCATTTTCAGCAGGCAAACCGAACGAATCCCATCCCATGGGATGCAGGACGTTGTAGCCGTTCATCCACATATAGCGGGCGAGGGCGTCGCCGATGGCGTAGTTGCGGACGTGGCCCATATGGAGCGCGCCGGACGGATAAGGCAACATTTCCAGCACGTAGTATTTCGGCTTGGTGGAATGGGGTTCGGCGGCGTAAAGGGCCGAGTCCTGCTGCCAGCGCTCGAACCACTTCTTCTCAACCTGTTCAGGGTTGTAGCGCTCGTCGCGCATGCTCGCGGTGTGTTCTTCCTGAGGCATATTCAAGGGAAGCTAGATTTTACAATGTTTCGGCTGTTCGACCTCTGATCGTCCGTGATCATTTCAACTTCTATAACCACGAAGGGCACGAAGTTTCACGAAGGAAAATCTTATGTTGGCGAAGCAAAATGTGCTTCATCGCTGGGTTCACTTCACCAGCTTCTTCAGTGCCGCGACGTTGCGACGGTCATCTCCCGGCTCGTCGATTGGTGTTTCGGCGATGAACGCGGCTTGGGCTACTCGCGGGTCGTTCAACAGGCGACGGAACGGCTCCAATCCGATAGTTCCCTTCCCGATGTGCTGATGGCGATCGAGCTTGGACCCGCAGGCTGCCTTTGCGTCATTGCAATGCCAGACTGGAACGTTTTTCAGGCCGATGGTGCTATCGAGTTTGCGCATGGTTTTTTCGTAGCCTTCTTCGGACACAATGTCGTAACCCGCAACGTGGACGTGGCAAGTGTCAATGCAAGCTGCGACTGGAACATGGTTTCGCAAATGCTCGATGACTTCAGCGACCTGCTCAAAGCTGCCTCCAAGCGAGAACTCAGCGCCGGCGGTATTTTCGATCAAGATTATGAGTCCGGCCTTTGCTAGGTCGAGATTGTTGCTGGCAGCAGAAATTGCGGCAGCGGTTTGCAGCAGTCCCTTATTTCGATCGGCGCCGCGAAATGATCCCGGATGTAGGACCAGATACTCGGCGCAGAGCGCTAAGGCGCGCTCGATCTCGCCACGAAACGCTTCGATGGATTTGCGCAGGAACAGTTCACTGGTGCCGGCAAGATTAATCAGGTAGTTGGTATGGATTACCAGCGGTTTCAGATCATATTTAGCCCGGAGTTGGTTCATCTGCTCGCAGTGGGAACGGCCTAATTCATATGGCTTCCACTGGCGAGGGCTGCTGGAAAAGATTTGAAATGTGTTGCATCCCAGGCGATAGGCCCGCTCGGCGGCATTTTCAACCCCTCCGGACGAAGAAGTATGAATACCGATGCGGCGCGCAGTGAGTTTGGGCGGACGCCGGGGTGCGGGCATCTTGAGAATGTCTTGCTCCTGGGCCATTGAGCGCGGCATGGAAAAAGAATAACTAAATCGACCTTGCTTGTAACTTCGCGGTCAATTCCATTGCCCCATTTATGGTTCGCATTTAAACTTATTACTTCCAGAGGTGAACCTATGTTGGTAGTTATGCAGGCGCACGCCAAGGCGGAAGACATCCGCGCGGTGTGCGACAAAATTGAAGCGCTCGGGTATCGCGCTCACTCTATCCCCGGTGC
>DATNAF010000046.1:0-22778 GCA_035572845.1 Terriglobales bacterium | reverse complement strand
TTGTGGCTCCGGACCTTGTGCGGCTGGCGAGGCAAATAATTGCGCTCTGGCGCTGACTTCGGTCTGCCTTTCATGAACCAGGCAGCCAATTTGCGATACCGCCGTAAAGGAGTGAAGCCGTTATTATGTTCAATCGGATGAGGTCTTCCACCTGTGCCCCTGTGCCCCTCCGCCTCATCATTGGATTTGAGAATTTTCTTCGCTGACATGTTTCTTACCCACTGTGGGCTTATTCTCTGGGCGTTAGTTCCGGAGTTGCTCTAGACCTCAAGAGAAATGCAGTGAACTTGTTCGTTAGGAAGGGACTGAGCAGCAGCCCAGAAGAAGCAGCCCGGACCCACGGATTCTCTGCTGCAGAATGCCGACCTTGCGGCCGCTCGATTCTTGGTCGGTCATCGATTTGCGTAGATCAATGATCATGCCGCCCTCCGCAAAGTCGATCACGGCAAGCTCTCCGGAACGACGACAACAAGGGCGCAATCACGGATGCCGATAACGGAATCGGGCCAGGCTTCGATGATTCTGCGGATGTCGGTGGTGAGCAGAGGTGCCTTGCCGACCCGCTTTGTTCCGATGGCGCGGCGGATAGTTTGTTGGCTGGGCTTGTCAGATGAACGGGAATTCAGCGGCATAAGATGCTGCACCCGGCACTGAAGCAGGGATGGCTGAATTCTGAGTCAGCCTCCCAGTCGCTTATTCACCCATAAAGCCAATGCTCAGCGCGGCTAAGTGTGCCAAAGGTGTGCCGCTTAATCTTGCGGGACGCATTGTCCTTAAGACTGGCCAGATTATTCGCCACGATCTTCAATAATGCTCAGCCAACCCGCCAATCAGGCTGTCTCTTCAATCGAGGCTAAGTGGAAGGTTTTACTGCGGCCGAACCGCATTATCGGAGTAGCAGGCTTTGACCATACATGTAACCGTCTTCGATAGCCGCAAGCAAGCGAAGATCTCCGGTGGCTCACGCGACGAATTCCGCCGACGGCAAATACCGATGACAGCCATCGAGCTCATCAAGGCTCCCTCGAATGGAGTGCTCTGCCAGATAGGACAGCAGAGCCAGTGAACGGCTTGACTTCTGGAGCGGACTTGTGAAAAATATGCGCTCAAGCAAATGCCATCTCGGATCGGAACTGAACTCCTCCTCAAGAGAGACATGATGTGGTGTCTGAACATTTTCCATGATGCCGCCTCGGCGAAACGCTCAGCGAGCAAAAGTATACAAGCCGCATTGCAACGGCACAATAATAAAAATCTGAGCGGTGAGCCCGTTCTTATCTTTGCATCAGCCACTTAGCGTGATCCGCGACTGAGTCGGTCTCTGGGCTCTATTTGTTAAGCGAAGGTGAAAACAAATGTTAAGGCCAGGTTTTCGCTAAGTTTTCCTCGGCTAAGCTCTTGGCAGCCGCGAATCTGATATTTGAAACTCGTTGCTTGCAGATTGAATCCTGGCGAAAGCTGCTGGTTCTCGAACAGAGACCGGATTGAGTCTTTAACTGATCGACGAAAAGAAAAAAGCAATTTTGGGAGGAAAGATGATGCAAAGGAAATCATGCGGGCCGGAATATCGGCGGAATGGATCGTGGAGAGATAACTCCATCTCAGGAACCGGTGAAGCTTCCGGTGCATATAAGAGGAAAATGCGGGCGGGCGCATCCCGGCGCCGGGCGAGGAATCAATTTTCAGCCGCATGCCTGGCACGATGCGCTTTTCTCCCTTTAATTGTGGCGGTCCTACTCATGCCATCTGTACTTTGGGCCCAGATCGTACCTACAGCGACATTGGCTGGATCCGTTACTGATCCTAGTGGCGCCGTCATCCCTTCGGCCGCGGTTCAACTCGTCAACGTCGCGACCCATGTCACCAAGGCCACCACTGCCGACGCGCAGGGCAGATTTCAGTTCAGCTTTCTCCAGCCCGGCTCCTATGAATTAGATGTTTCCGCTCCGGGATTCAACGCATACCGCCAAACCGGAATTACCCTGAGCGTAAATGTGCCCGCCACTGTGAATGTGAGTCTGGCGGTGCATTCAAGTGCGACGGAAGTAGTGGTCAGATCGAATGCCGAGATGATCGACACCCAATCAAGCACGCTGCACCAGGTTGTCGGCCGGCAATATCTGGAAAACATTCCGCTCAACGGCAGGAATGCGGCCACGTTGGTTACCATGGCGCCAGGGGTTGTTACGAGCCCCGGTGAGTATAACGATAGCTATGCGAACAGCGGCAACGAAGTCGCCTACTCGGTTAATGGCACATACGGCGACCAGGTGAGCTATAACCTGGACGGAGCGCCACACGAAGATCTTATCTCAAACCTGAATGCAACATTCCCCAATCCCGACGCGCTGGCGGAATTCAGCGTTCAAACCAACAACTTCGACGCGCGCTTTGGAGGGGTGGGCGGCGCCGTTGTAAATATCGTCACTAAATCCGGGACGAACCAGATACACGGCACCCTCTTTGAATATGTCCGCAATGGTGATCTGAACGCGATCAACTATTTTGCCGCGAAGCAGGACGCTCTGAAGCGGAATCAGTTTGGCGGTGTCGTCGGGGGACCTATCCTGAAGGACAAGCTATTTTATTTTGCAAGCTTCCAGGGAACCACCATCGCCAACGTCAGCGAGGGCAATCACGCATTCGTGCCGACGGCCGCGGAACGGCAGGGCACCTTTTCCAAACCGATCGTCAACCCCGCTACGGGTGAGCCATTTCCGATGAACAGCGACGGCACCTACACCATCACGACTCCGTTCAACCCCTTAAGCGTGGCTATGCTCGCGCACGTTCCAACCACTACGGATCCCAATGGCGAGCTTACATATTCCTTGCCGAGCGAATCGCGCAATTATGAGGGTCTTGGAAAACTCGAATATACCTTAGGTCGCCACCAACTCATGGCGAGCGCCTTCTTTGTGAAGTACTCGGATCTTGGCTGGAACGGCAATGGCACATTGCTCAACTACGGCTTAGGAAAGAATCAAAGCACCAGCGAGGGAAAAGTCAGCGACACGTTCAGCATCAGCCCGCACCTGGTGAACTCGTTCGTAGTGGACATGCTTGTTCTGAATTCCACACAAGACACCAGCGCTCCCTTCTCGATCTTTGATTTCGGAGATCCTGGTGTAGCCGCGCCTCAAAAGAGATTCCGCGAGACGGGAATCAATGTGACGGGCTATTCAGGCTGGGGGACAGGGCGTTCCTCGCCTCCGGGAAAGTGGTACCAGGAGTCCGTTGCCGCTTCCGAATTGATGAATTACGTCCATGGCAAGAGCTCTCTTTTTGTCGGGGCCGAATATGCTCCCTATCTTCGTTTTGATTCCGCCACGGGATATGAAGAGGAGCCAATCTACAAATTTACAGGCGACTCCGGGGACGGATTTGCCGATTTCCTCCTGGGCTACGTTCACAGCTTTACGCAGACCGCCGGAAAAGCGAAATATACACGCGGCCACCAGTTTTCCACGTTTGTCCAGGAAGACTGGCATGCGACACCCAGGCTGAATCTTAACGCCGGACTGCGTTGGGAGCCCTTCTTCCCATATACCGATCCTGATGAAGGACAGATCGGAGGCTATGTTGCCGACGCTCAATCCACACGTTTTCCTAACGCGCCTGTAGGGATGCTTTTCGCGGGTGACAAAGGCTTCCCATCGGGAGGCATGTGGAACAGCCTAGGCAATTTCTCTCCACGCATCGGCGCCGCGTACACACTCAGGTCGGGTTCGCACCCAACCGTGGTGCGCGGAGGTTTGGGCATGTTTTACATTCGGCCGTTCATGGTACTGTGGAACAACTTTGTGCAGAACGCGCCATTCAGCCCCAGCGCCTCGCTCAGCGGCGTTAATTTCTCCGACCCCTACGGAAGCGCTGGGCAGCAGAATCCATTCCCGCCGTTTGCGCCGATCCATCCTGGACCGGACACCACGTTCATTACGCCAATTACCTATCAGTTTTTCAACCCTCATTGGCACCTGGGATATGTTCAGGCAATGAACTTCACTGTTGAGCAGCAGCTTGCTGGTAACTTACTAGCGCGGGCCGCGTATGTGGCTGATCGTGGGGTAAACCTGCAGGATAACAATGAGCAAAATCCCGCCGTCTACAGCCCCGGTGCCACTGTAAGCAATACAAATCAGAGGAGGCCTCTCTATCCCACCTACGCTTCTATGATTGAGATGAATAACGCCGGGTGGTCTCACTACAATGCTCTGCAGCTGACCCTTGAAGAAAGATTGAGCCACGGAGTTACTTTCGTGGCTAACTATACCCATGCGAAAACAACAGACAATCAGTCAACCGATAAGCAGCTGTCGCTGACGAATCCTGATCCATTTGATCCCGATTTCAACAACGGGATCGCAGATGAAGATGTACCAAACGCCTTCTTTTTGAGCGGTGTAGGCAAACTACCAACGTTAGCTTCCTCGCAGCGTTGGCTACGCGCCATTGCTGGCGGCTGGGGGCTGAGCGGCATATTTACCTGGGCGAATGGAGAACCATTCTCGATTACCTCCGGGCAAGACAACTCCAGGAGTGGCGTCAATCTCGACCGGGCCGATCTCGTTCCTGGCGTGAATCCCTACCTGTCCTCGAGCCGTTCCAGATCACAGGAACTGAGCCAGTATTTCAATACCGCCGCATTCACCAAAAATGCTCTAGGTACATTTGGTGACGCACCGCGGAATCTGATGCGGAATCCAAATTACTTCAACGTGGATGCTGGCTTGCAGCGAACATTTCCAATTGGAGAAAGACTACGCTTCAAATTTCGGCTGGAAGCGTTTAACGCAACGAACCACGTGCATTTAGGCCAGCCCGGCAGCAATGTGAGCGCTACGAGTACATTCGGTAAGATTACTGGCGCTGGCGATCCGCGAATTTTGCAACTGGCGGGGCGGCTGGAGTTCTAGCCCATAACAAGCAGCTTGCACCCTCACGCTTCGGGGCAAGCATTGAAGCATCGTTTCTGATGGCATTGTGGAAGCTCCGCGATCGCGGAGCTTCCCACTTGTATTTAGTATTATTATTTGTCGGCGTTGTCGCTTTGAGGCGCATGACAGAATCGGAACCTATCCACTACTCCTTAAAGGGAAGAATTGTATGCGCCGCTTGTTCCTGGTTATAGCTTTTATAGGGATACTGTTGCCCGCCACGGCCGAATCTCAGCAGCCGTGGTTTTTCGCGGTGCTTTCCGATCCGCAGATGGGGATGTACGCCAAAGACAAGAACTTCGCGCAGGAAACCGCCAATTTCGAATTTGCAATCGCTAATCTTAATCGATTGCATCCTCGATTCGTAGTAATCTGCGGCGATCTCGTCAACCGCAGCGGAGATGCCGCCGAGATTGCTGAGTATAAGCGCATTCTGCACGAGTTGGACCCCTCGATTCCGGCTTATTACGTCGCGGGCAATCACGACGTGGGGAACGTCCCCACATCGGCCTCGCTGGCAGGGTTTCGTGCCTCACTCGGCCCAGACTATTACACGTTTTCCGCAAATGGGATACTTGGGGTCGTGCTGGATTCCAACCTCATTCGCTCGCCTCAAAGAGATACAAAGGCGGCGGAACAACAGGAAGAATGGCTCAGGAAGACGCTAGCAAGCGCCAGATCGAATCCGAATGAGCAGGTTGTGGTGTTCCAACATATCCCTTATTTCATTCACGACCCTAATGAGGCCGAAGATTACTTCAATATTCCCATGCCGGCACGCCGGAAGTATCTCGACTTGCTTGAGAATGCGGGAGTCAAATACGTTTTTGCCGGTCATCTGCACAGGAATGTTGTTGGGAAAGACGGGCCGCTCACAGAGACCGTGACGGGGGCGGTGGGCATGCCTCTGGGACACTCCTTATCCGGCTTCCGGATTGTCACTGTAAAAGGGCAGACGCTCGAGTCCAGATGGTACTGCTTCGGAGGAATACCGAATCAGATTGACCCGCAAAATCTAGCAGCAATCCCTTGCCCACAATAGCCCTGACCGCGCCGCGCCTTCCAAGCGATGCCCGGGAGCTTCCCTGACAGTGAAAAACAGATGTGAAAGCCTTTGCTTTCGCTTTGTTTGTGGCGGATAAGCCCTTGGCAACGCGTTGTCATTGGTTGAAGCTCGTGAGCACTGAATCCAAATCCTTGCGAACCCATCCACCTCGCAAGAACAAAAGGTGAACTATGGCTGCTGGAATTCTGCCCTTAGCAAAGAACAAATTTCATTTGTGCGCCGCGACGCTCGTTATAGCAATATCAGGAACAGCAGGCGCTCAGGTATTGGTCAACGCGCCAAACGATAACTCCGTTGTTAGCCCGACGTTCTACTTGCACGCGGAAGCGCCCACCTGCGAATCTCTTCCCACCGGAAGGATGGCGTATTCCATCGATTCCGGCAATGATGTCGCGTCTCCCAACGCGCAGTCGCTGCAAACGATGGTCACGGTGCAGAACACTGTTGGTCCCGATCACACCCTTACTGTGAAAGCCTGGAACGTTATGGGCTCGCTTTGCGAGCGAACCTTGTCGTTACAAGTGGGAGATAGCGTGAATGTATCGGCTCCGGCTCAGGGGTCCAGGCTCACCAGCCCATTCATTCTGCAGGCGGAGGCGCCAACCTGCGGCGGAGAGCACACGGTAAGCATGGCCTATGAACTGGATAACGCCTCGGATACGGGAAGCGACGATGGGATAGGGCAGCCGCACGACATAGGCAGCGCGGCGCTGAAAGTCTCCGTCACCGCACCGACAGGCTCCTACGTTCTGCGCGTAAAAGCTCGCGGCGATTCCGGCGCTTACTGCGAAGCTGATATTAGCTTGAATGTTGATTCCTCAGCAGGGCTAGTGCCGCCGACCGGAGCCTCTTCCTACGCGCATATGGAAGATGACGGCACCTATGCCGGCACCTACGCGAATTGTGGAGGAGCGAACGGCGCGAACATAAATCTGTGGCAGTCGCAGCCCGATTGCGCCACTGTTGGGATTAAGACCGGCAGCACCAGCCTTGTATCGACGCCAATCTACGGATGGCAGCAGTACTCGCGAGAGTTTGCGATGACCTACGATACTTCAGGCGGAGGCGTTCGCTGGTTTGACAAGGCAATCCCAGGTCAATTCTCCGCAACGCACTTTCAGTACGACGCATATGTAAATATCGTTGACAACTCGAAGGTGGGAGAGCTTGAGCTGGACATTAACCACGCGATTATCTCGCCGGTGCACGCGCTATATATCCTGGGAGCTCAGTGCAATCTGACGAAGGGTCTGTGGCAGGTCAGCATCAAAGGAAAAGGCTGGGTCAATACTAACGCCAGTTGCACCAGGGCGCAGGTGGCTTCCGGGGTTTGGCATCACTTTCAGGTTCAGGCGCACCATGACCCGGACGGCGGCGCGAATATCTATTATGATGCTGTCGCGATTGATGGGAATGTCGTCCCGATCACGAGTTGCACGATTGCATCGACAGGAGCATCTGTTGCCTGCGTGAGCACATCGAGAAATCCTGGATGGGGAGGCTTAATCGGCCCCAATTTCCAGATCGATGGAACCGGCCCCGGAGGGGCGGCAACCGCCTACATGGAGGACTTCACCGTCTTCTACTGGTAGCATCCTCGACTTAAAACGGGCGGCCAGGCTGGCATGCGCGCCGGTGTCGTTCAAACAGAAAGCAGGCAAGATGGCGCTGTAACGCCGCGCAGTTACGGTGTTTGAATGCCTAAGCAGAAGGCCATGTGAGGAAAATCGTGTCAGAGCAATCATCAGAAATCACGCGCCGGGAATTTTTGCAGATCGCGGGTGCAGCAGCCGTGGCTGCCGGAACAACATCGGCCGCCTATGCAATCACCGGCGGAAGCGGTTTGGAGGAGAAGAGCGTGGCTTCGCCATTGAGCAAAAAGACATATGATCTTGGCCAATCGGAGTGGGAGCTATGCGGACTGACTCCATTTCTTTGGAAAATCGATAAGCTCACTGACATCTCCAATGCAAATGACGCGGAAGTAGGCCCGATCCATGCGCCGGTTCCCGGATCAGTGCAGCAGGCGCTGCTTGAGGCTCACGTAATTGACGACTGGAATGTTGCCCTGAATGCGCGGGGAGCGGAATGGGTGGAGAATCGCGACTGGGTCTATCAGATGTCGATTCCAGACCAGTGGCTTCAGAAAGGCAAGCAGGCATGGCTTCGGTGCGCGGGGCTGGACTATGTAGGGGAGATACTGCTGAATGGAATTTGTGTTCTTCCCTTTAAGGGAAGCTTCACGCCTTATGAAATTGATTTGAAGCCGTTCCTGAAGCCTACCGGCAATTTGCTACAGATATGGTTTCAGCCGCCGCCGCGCTGGATGGGCGAATTTGGCTATACCTCCCAGATCAAGGAATGGAAAACGCGGTTCAACTATTACTGGGATTGGACAAGCCGGCTAGTACAGATCGGGATATGGGACAAGATCACATTAGAAATAGTTGATGGCGGAGAGATTTTGAGCGCCCGTTGCGTGCCCCAGGTGAAACTGGAGTCCGGGCAGGGAAGCCTTCGGCTGTCGACACAAACTACCGGCGGCAACTATCTGCGCGTGCGACTTATGGACGGCAGCGGGGTCCTTCGGGATCAGACGCTTCACGTTAAAAAAGAGAAGACCGAACTCTCGTGGGATGAGTTGCCGGTTGAGTTGTGGTGGCCGAATGGTATGGGCCGCCAGCGACTTTATAGCGTCCAGATTCAGCTTCTCGACGAACAAAAAATGCCGCTTGATTCGAGAGAGTTTCGCATCGGCTTCCGACACATTGAATGGAAGCACACTCAGGGCGCGCCAAGCCATGCGCAGCCGTATCTTTGTGTTGTGAATGGCAAGCCCGTTTTTCTCTTCGGCGTGAACTGGACTCCGATCCGACCTAACTTCGCCGATCTGCGGGAGGAAGACTATAGCAATCGAGTAGGGGTGTATCAGGACATTGGCATGAACGTGCTGCGCGTGTGGGGCGGCGCATTCCTGGAGAAGCAATGGTTCTATGACCTCTGCGATGAAAAAGGCCTTCTGGTGTGGCAGGAATTTCCTCTGTGCAGTTCGGGACTGGACAACTGTCCGCCGGACGACGAGGACTCAATCCAGCAGCTTTCCTCGTTTGCAAAGTCCTATATTGAACGTATTCAGCATCACGCGTGCCTGTTCCTCTGGGGCGGCGGGAATGAGCTCGAAGAGAACCGCGCCGGGCACGTGAGCGCCCAGCCCACTCTCACCATCGCGCGTCATCCCATGATCGTCAAGCTGGGCGATGTGGTGAAGACGGAGGATACAGAGCACGCCTATGTTCCCACCGCGCCTTATGGGCCGGCCGGCACATTTACAACCGATTCGGTAGGGAAGCACAGTCACTGGGACGTTCACGGGCCATACAAAGTAGATGGCCGGGTTGACGGCGCGTGGTCTGATTTGTGGAAGCTAGACGATGCCATGTTCCATTCCGAAACGGGATGCCCTTCCACAAGTTCGGCCGAGTTGATTCGCCGCTTTAAGGGAGACCTGAAAGCTGTGCCGGGAACGCACAGCAACCCGCTCTGGAACCGGCAGCCCTGGTGGGTCGACTGGCCAACCTTCATTCAGGAAACTGGGCACGAGCCCGCTTCTCTGGAAGAGTTTGTTGATTGGAGCCAGAAGCGGCAATCCGACGCGCTCGCCATCGCGCTTTCGACCGCTAAGGGGCGCTTTCCCGCGTGCGGCGGAATCATTCTATGGATGGGGCACGACGGCTTCCCCTGCACAGCCAACCTCTCAATTATCGATTTCGATGGAAAACCCAAGCCGGCAGCGCTAAGGCTAAAAGAAATTTTGCGCAGAGGATAGCTCTCGCGCATGCGGCTGAAGTTCGAGACGGGTCTGGGCTGATTGCGTCGATGGATCTTCGATACTCGATTTCGCCGATAAAGCCGTCTTCATAAACAGGGCATGCCCCAGGCGGGGCCTCCGTCATCCTTGAAGTACGCTTCATCCCAGTAATAGCTGGTCCCGCCATTTGTTCCCAGGACCTTATAAAGCACCGTCCACGGATTGTTCATAAAATCACTGGTTACGAAGCTGCACAATAGGTTCGCTATGGCTCCGTTCTCAATTTGGCAAACAATCATGGCCTGGTCTTCACAGGAGAGTTTCTTGTAATTCACGCGCGAGGCCGCCTTCAACCGCGCGATGTCTTCCAAGCAATAACGCGCTAAAGGAGAAACGATGAAGAACGGCAGGCAAGAAAGCGAGCAGACAATCACATCGCTATTCATCATCGAATCGTAACGCTGGTTTGGAGCGGCGTGTTTGCTGAAGAGTCTCCCACCATCACATGAAATGTTCATGGCGCGATTTGCCATCTGTGTGTGGCGGTAGACCAGAAGGAAAATGCCCGCGGACCGAGCTTCAGATGGATCGTCTTTGATTCTCCTGGATTCAACATAACTTTGCTGAAACCTTTGAGCTGGAGTGGTGGTTCATTGCCTTCGGGAATTGGCGGAAAGCGGAGATAGAGTTGTGCAACTTCCGCTCCGGCGCGTTTGCCTGTGTTCGTAACGCGAAAGCTGGCGACAGCGCGGCCGCGGTCTGACTGCATGGTCAGTTTCAGACCACTGAATTTGAAGGTCGTGTATGAGAGACCGTAGCCGAACGGGAAAAGCGGAGTAACATCATGCGCCTGATAGGCGCGATAACCAACATCCAAGCCCTCACTGTAGTGGACGGTAACTCCATCGCCGGGATACTGATCGGTGCTTGCCGCCAACGTGTTGCCCACGCTGCGTGGAAAAGTAAGCGGCAGCTTGCCGGAGGGGTTCACTTTTCCAAATAGAACGTCGGCTACCGCGTTCCCGTCCTCCTCGCCCGGATACCAGGCCTCAAGCACTGCAGGAACTTCCTTAAGCCATGGCATAAGGACAGCGGAGCCTGTCTTTAGGACCACGATGGTTTTTGGATTCGCTTTAGCTACAGCCTCGATTAACTGGTTCTGGGCCGGCGGCAGTTCGATGCTGTGGTCACGGCCTTCCGTCTCGTCATCTCCAACCATGACGATTGCGACAGTGGCCCTCTTTGCCGCAGCCACGGCGGCATCGATGTTGTTCCCGTCAAGCACCTTAAGCCTGCCCTGCGAAAGCAACTGGGCGTCCAACCCGTCGTAAGGTGTGATGGAATAGAGTGGAATTACATGCGAGCTTCCGCCTCCGCCCGTCTTCGGGCGCACCGCGTCGGGTCCGAGCAAAGCAACAGACTGGATGGCATTGCGGTCCAGGGGCAGCAGGCCACCGTTGTTTTTCAGCAGTACCATGGATTGTTCAGCGATATTACGAGCAATCGCTCCGTCTTTCAGCGTTGAAATCGGAGCATGTCTTAATTGAGGGCTGAACCAGCCGAATTCCATCATCACGGCAAAGCGGCGGACAAGCATCTGGTCGATCACAGAAACGGGCATTTTCCCGGACTCGACAGCCTTGCGCATTGCGTCTCCAAAATATTTCCCGGTCGGCAACTCAAGATCTAGCCCGGCCTCCGCGCTCGGTACTGTACTGTGCACAGCGCCAAAATCTGAAGTGATGAAGCCCTTGAATCCCCACTCCTTTCGGATCACGCCATTCAGCAGGAGGGCATTTTCGCAGTTGTACGACCCATTCACACGCGGGTAGGCGCACATCAGCGAAGCAACATGCGTCTCTTTTATGGCGGCTTCAAATGCCGGCATATAAATTTCATGGAGAGGCCGCTCACCAATGATTTCATCGATGTTGCCTCGATGGGTCTCCTGGTTATTCGCAACGTAGTGCTTCACATTTGCCATCACGCCGTTGGATTGAATCCCTTCGATCGTGCCGACCGCAACACGCGAGGCGAGATACGGGTCCTCGCCATAGCTTTCAAAGACACGGCCGCCCTGAGGCACACGCGCGATGTTCACGTCGGGAGCCTCCAGTAGATTGCTGCCGAGCGAACGGGTTTCTTCTCCGGCGACGCGCCCATAGGCATACGCGAGCTTCGGGTCCCATGATGCAGCCAGCGCAATGGGTGCGGGAAGCGCTGTTGCGGGCTTTTGTGGCCCTGCTCCGCCTGGGCCTACGCCAGCAGGCCCATTGGTGACATTTAAGGGCGGAATCCCAAGAGATGGCAGTCCCGGCACATAGCGATAATGCGTAGTGTCGCGAATGCCGTGAAGCTGGTCGATCTTCTCGTCAACCGTCATACGAGAAACAACCTGACGAGCGCGGGAAACGGCCTGTTCATACGAAAGGTGAGTCTGTTGGGCGAATGCTCCCGCGGAAAACCATGCGAAGCAGATCATTACCCCAGTGCGCAGGAAGAATTGCGCGGAACGAAGCCGTTTAGGGATAGTAGTACCAGTCATAGTGTGTCCTTCATCTGCCATTATGATTCAGGGCAGGTGGTTCCATTGCGCCCTTGAAATTGCTTCATCAGGGCGAGTAACTGCAGTGCCGCTACAACTCCGCTGTTGGCCGGTCCCGAGGGAGGTCGGGATCGGGGTCTATAGCGCAGTTATCGAGTTAGTAAGTAGCCGCAGTCGGGGCATGCAGAACTGGAAAGCTAACCCCGGTTCCTACTTCTCCATGCTCTTTGTTGGTTTCTGTCTACCAAGTTGCAGGTGCGGGGCGCCTGTATCTCAGCGAGGAATGAGGCCGCTCGGTGTTGTAGTAGATTCTCCAGAGTTTCGTCAGCACCCCCGCCTCCTGCAACGAATAGAAGTTTTCGCCATTCGGAAATTCGTCGCGCATCTTGGAGTTGAAATTTTCACAATGCCGATCTCCCACGGAGATCCGCGCGTGACTTCACATGTACATCAGTGCCGACCCGCCGCGCACGGGTTTGCGAATCACTGGGTTGAATTTGCACGGGTTGCCAGGAAGAAAAATGATGTGGTCGTAGTGGCGCGAATGGCGCGCTGGAAGGCCTCCACATCACCAATGGTGCAGGGTTGAGAGCCGCTCCATGATCTTTCGTACCGGGCTCAGGCGCGCTCTGCATTCTCAATTTGCTCAAGCGAACGTCCTTGTGTTTCCGGAACCGTGAAGAATACCATGACCGCCCCGGCAATGCAGATGCCTCCATAAATTAAGAAAGTCCCGGAGGTGCCGAGCGCACGGTCTAGGGCCGGAAACGTATATGTCAGCACGAACGATGCGCCCCAGAGCGCGGCGACGGCAACCGAAACGGCAGAAGCGCGGACCCGGTTTGGAAATATCTCGGAGATGAGAACCCAAGTCACAGGTGCCAGTGAAACGGCGTAGCAGGCAATAGCGCAGAGTGTAAGGACCAGCACCGATAATCCCTGCATGTGAGCGCGATATGCAAGGCTCGCGGCAAGGTGCGAAGCCGCGATAGCTACGCATCCGAAGATCATGAGCTTTCGGCGGCCAAAGCGGTCCACCAGCAGCATGGCAACCAGTGTAAAAACCAGGTTGATGGCTCCTGTTATGACAATGTTGAAGAGGATATCGTTCAGTCCATATCCGGCGCTGCGGTAAACCTCTTCAGCATAGTTGAACAGTATGTTGATGCCGCTCCCCTGCTGCAGTACAGCCAGCGCAACGCCGATCAGCACCAGTTTCCGAACAGGAGAGTGAAATAGTTCGCGCCAATGGCCTGTTTGCGCCAGGCCGGCGAGTGTCTTGCGGATGGATTCAACCTCAAGCCGGCTGTAGTTGTCTCCTCCAATACGGCGCAGAATTTCGGTGGCTTTTGCTTCTTTCCCGCGGGCGGCCAGCCATCGTGGGCTCTCCGGAATGAACGGCGCGGAGATGAGCAGAAGCACAGCGGGAACCGCGACTGCCGTGAACATCCATCGCCAGCCGCTTTGCGCGTTCCATGACACCGCCATCGTTGCTGACGTGATTCCCTTCGGCACCACTTGGGCAATCTGCCAATTGACAATCTGCGCCAGCAGAATTCCGATCACAATGGCGAGCTGGTTTAGGCTCACTAGTCGTCCGCGCCACGCCGCGGGGCTGATCTCCGCAATGTACACTGGAGAAACGCTGGAGGCGAGCCCGATGGCAACGCCGCCCACGATGCGCCATGTAATAAACCCGGCAAAGGAATACGACCAACCAGTGAAGATCGATGACATTGCAAACAGCAGTGCCGAAACAATCAGTACGCTTCTGCGGCCCAGCATTTCGCTTGATGTCCCGGCCAGTAGTGACCCGGCAAAGCATCCGACCAACGCGCAGCTATTGGCCCAGCCGATCAGGCCCGCCGTTGTCAGATGAAAATATGCTTCATAGAATGGCTTCGCGCCTCCAATGACCACCCAGTCGTAACCAAAGAGCAGTCCTCCGAGCGCGGCGATGAACGCGATGATCCAAAGATAGCCGATGCGCAACTCGGTATCGGAGGAAGTGGACGCGAAGGAAGCGGAAGAAGGTCCCAGCACTGTCAGCCAGCCCGGAAAGTTGTCTTCGGCATGTGAATCTGCCATAACAGGTCGGACACTGCGGCGTGGCAGGGATCCATCATCAATTCTTGCGACAGGAGTTCAGACTCCTGTACTCTACCCAAACCGGCACACGCGTGTGCACGCGGGGATTGCGCCTCAACTTCATTGCGATGCCGCAGATCCTCCTCAAAGAGCAGCATAGCGGGCAGGGAAGTGGCGAAATAATCGATCTTCGGCTCCATGATCTCAAGTTTCGAGCGAATGTTCGGGCTCGCGGGTATCTTTGCGCACTTCTTCGAGCTCCTAGCCTTTCCGTTAACGTACACGGATACCGTATTCGCCAGCATCGCGAATGTCAAGATTCTGGTCGTTCACGGCGATTCTGTGGATTCTTCAGAGGCTTTTTACGCGCAAGCTGATCTTCCAGTCGTGCTGCTCCTGCGGAGCCAGAAAGCGCGCTCGTCCCATCTCGATCGCCTCCGATAACGCATCGCGGTCTGCTGTTGCCGGCTCAAGCGCAATGCATTGTTGGCGAGAGCCAGGCTTCGAATCTTCCGGCCATCCCCCATAGCAGAGCCATAGGCCCAGATAGGGCGTCTTTTCTGGATCGAATTCCATCCGAAGCGTGATCCCTGCACTAAGGCGGTCAATATCGGCCCAGCCTTCACGTGAAAGATGTGCGAAAACTTTATCTCCAATATCGGCGGACTGCGACTGAGCAGTACTGATATCTACGGTGCTGCCGTCACGTGTGTGGACATTTGGCCAAATCTGCATCGTATCCGAAGGGCCAAGACGTTGATGTTTAGAGCCTTCCACACGAAGGCGGCGAACTTCGGCCGGAAGGCGCAATCTGTCTCCCGCATCAACAGAAAAAAGCGGGTGTGCAGACCAAAGATATGGGATAGGGCGAGTGCCAATATTTTCTATTCCATAGCGTATCTCAAGAGATGCGTCTGACAGATGCAGCGTGCGAGTAAATGCAAATGGAAGACTGGCTGTTCTAGTCAGAAGTTTCACATCCGTGTCGTCCGCATGTAGCACCTGGCAGGGATATCCCCAGATGTCTCCATGATCGGGAATAGAAACTCCGTCGACCTGACAACTGGCCACACTGGGTAAACATTCGTCCCATCCACCCGCATCGCTTTGCGCAAATGACACGGGAGAGCCACCACTTTCGTTGCGTCGGTGATACGGGCCTACCGGCGGCTGCAGCAGTTCAACTCCATTTGCCAGCCATTTCAGCGAGCGAATCTTACCTCCGAATTCCGGCAGGACCTCGCATATCAATCGATCGGAAGAGAGAATAATTGGGGACATCTGAGCCCGTTTCCGTCACTGTATTTCGATCAGCACTACCCCATGCTTTGGAACAGTGGCCGTGTAGCTATTCGTGAGAAGACCCAGATCCTTCTTTTCCCAAAGATCCCGCACTCGGACAGGATGAGAATACCCGAGCTTGCGGAAGTTCACCGAAACCGGCAATGGCGATTGACCCGAGTTAAATAAGCCCACCGCCATCCGTCCGTGGCTGAGGGGCTTCGCCCATACCTGTACAGGACCGGTTTGACTTATCCTCCGCCCCTGAATGTCGCTCGAATCCTGATCAACAGCAATCACCTCGCGATTGGTGAGAACAGCCAATTGGGTATCGGTCAGTTGGGTGAGATTGGTACTCGAAAACAAAGGTGCGGCAAGAAGGGACCACAAACTCATTTGTGTTTTGTCTTCGTTGATGTCGAGGCCGCGATTTCCAATCTGGAGAAAATCGGGATCATTCCAATGACCCGGCCCTGCATAGCTCTGCAGCCCATTTTGACCAAAACCCACAAACATCATCCTGGCGTATTCTTGAAAGTCGATCTGGTGGCTCACATCACCTGTAGTGCGCCAAAGGTTGGCCCCGACTTTCGGTCCCCAGATCCAGGGAGCATCCACGCCATATTCGCACAGGCTATAGATCATCGGGCGGCCAGTATTCAGGATGGCTTCATGCATCTTTTCATAAGCAAGTTCAATCTGGTCCGGCTTATACACCTTTCCCGCACTGCACCAGTCGTACTTGACAAAATCCACCCCCCAACTGGCATAAGTTTGTGCATCCTCCTTTTCATAGCCATAGCTTCCTGTGAACCCTCCGCACGTTTTCGGCCCGGGTGACGAGTAAATTCCGAACTTGAAGCCCCGGCGGTGGATGTAGTCCCCCAAAGCTTTCATATGAGGAAAGCGATCGTTAGAATGAATGTGGCCTTCTGAATCACGCTCGCCCTGCCAACAATCATCCAGATTGACGTACTTATACCCTGCAGCTTCCATGCCGTTCGAAGCCATTGCATCGACGGCGTTCTTGATATCAGATTCCGTAACATGACATCCAAATGCGTACCACGCGTTCCAGCCCATGGGTGGAGTTGTGGCCAGCTTCGGCCTCTGCGCGTGGACATTTACCGCCGACAGCATGAACGTGAAGACGACGAGGCCCGCAAGAATAGCTCTCAAGCGGGTAAGCGGGTTTATTACGCTGGGAATGGACATTAATCTAGCCAGATTCTTTGTTCTCATAAGAACTGAAGGAGGTACAAGTGATCTTACAAAATTAAACTGTGCCGCTTCGGTAAAGAGCTTGAGACCCGATTTGGCGCAGGTTCTCATATTTTCAGTGTTCGCGTTTTCCAGTTTATGAGACCGCGTGTAGTTTTATCACAATCGGGAGCGGTGCTCAGGACGGCGAGATAGTACCCACTTGGATTTCAAGCTCGTCAAATCGCTGCTGTTTGTAAAAGGCGACGGAGAAAATCCAACTCAATGTGAAGAAACCGATAATGCAGTAACCCAGCATGCCGAAATTGGCATTAAGTTTTCGCACGTAGTCCCATAGGGTCCCGTCCATGCGGAACTGGTCGGCGACCAATCCTAAGGCTTCGATCCCGCCGATGAAGAGAGCCACGAAGACCGAAACGCACGTGATCATCATGTTGTAATAGAGTTTTCGGATGGGCTTCACAAAGGCCCACCCGTAAGCGCCGAGCATCAGAATGTTATCGGTCGTGTCAATCAGCGACATGCCCGCTGCAAAGAGCACCGGAAAGATCAGAATTGACCATAGGGAGATGCCTTTGGAAATCTCCGTCGCGGAGATACCGAGGAGCCCTATCTCTGTTGCCGTATCAAAACCCAAACCGAAGAGCAGGCCAAGCGGGTACATGTGTGAACTCCGTTGAATCACTGCGAAGATCGGGTGCAGAAATCTTGCGAGAAAGCCGCGGTTTGCCAGGAGCAGATTCAGATCTTCCTCCAAGTATGGCGCCCCGTTGCGAACGCGGACAAAGATACGGTAAATCGAGCGCAGAACGATCAGATTGATGGCTGCAATTCCGAGCAGGAACAGCGTCGATACAAGCGTTCCAATAACTTCACCTAAAGTGTGAAATGGCTCCAGGTGATGTTGAAGTACAAGGGCTGTAGAGGCAATGAGCAGCGATCCGACCACTACGATGGTCGAATGACCAAGTGAGAACATAAAGCCGATCGCGACGGGCCTTTTGCCGTCCTGCATGAGTTTGCGTGTGACGTTATCAATGGCCGCGATATGGTCGGCGTCCACGGCATGCCGCAGCCCGAGGCTATAGGCGAGGAAAGCAGTTCCGAGCAGAACCGGATAATGGCGGAAAACGGCGATTGCCCAGAGCCAAGCCCCCACATTCAGAACCGCCAAGATACCGTAAATACCGACTATTCTGTACCGGACGTCGCCGGGAGCATCATTGAAGGGATTATGCATCGGTCGGGTACTCCCGCGGCGGATTCAATTCCATGAATTGCATCTAGAGTACTATCCTTTCAAATTCGAGTTGTTCACTAGTTGGCTCGTTTGGCGAAAATCGAAGTGCGTGCGCCTCGCGGATTCGCCGCATTTAGAATCAAAGTGCGATGCGAATCGGGTATCTAGAGTGCTTTTCCGGTATCAGCGGGGATATGCTACTGGGCGCGCTGGTCGAGGCCGGCGTGCCTTTTGGCCTGCTCGAGGAAACCACTGCTGCGCTGAAAGTTGGCGCACGCCTTGAGCTGCGTAAGGTAATGCGCGGCGGGCTATCGGCGACAAAAGTCGACGTTCACACCGAGGACGGGCAACAGACACGCGTGTCCAAGCCCGGTTTGGACCGCCGACGACAAACCCATAATCACGGACACGATCATCATGCGTATGCGCCCGAACAGCACGCGCATCCGCCGCATCGCTCACTCTCGGCGATTCTCGACATTTTGCACGCCGCCTCCTTTGGAGAGATCGTGAAGGCGCGCGCCAGCAGAGCCTTCCAGCTCCTAGGCAGCGCGGAGGCCTGCATTCATTCCATGCCCGTTGAAAAGGTGCATTTTCACGAAGTCGGAGCCGTGGACACGATCGTCGACATTGCCTGCGCTGCTGCGGGCTGCGAAGCACTGGGCGTGGATCGATGGATGGCCTCGCCGCTTAACGTGGGGAGCGGCACAGTGCAATGCGCGCACGGAACACTGCCTGTGCCCGCACCGGCTACTATCGCTCTGCTCGGCGATGCACCAGTTTACTCCGCCGGTTCGGTGATGGAGCGCGTGACGCCCACCGGCGCTGCCATCCTGCGGATGCTGGATGTGACCTATGGATCTCTACCTGCCATGCGCGTGCATGCACGAGGCTACGGCGCCGGCGACTATGACCCGCCCGGGGAGCCGAATCTGCTGCGCCTGCTGGTCGGCAAGGCACAAGACGCGGCAGAGTTGGCAGAACCCGGCGCGGAGCCGATTGCAGTTATAGAAGCAGTGATTGATGATTCCTCACCGCAGCTTTTAGCGTATGTTAGCGAGCTTCTGCTTGAGGCTGGCGCGTGGGACGTTTACCGGGCACCGGTGCAGATGAAGAAGGGCCGCACGGGCGTACAGGTGACGGTCGTCTCCAGCCCGGAGCGCGCGGCCGATTTACGCAAGCTTCTACTGCGCGAGACCACGACCATTGGCCTGCGCTGGCGCACGGAAAATAAGGTCGCCATGCCGCGAGAATTCGCCGACGTCGAAACCCAGTGGGGCAGCGTGCGCATAAAGATTGCCCGCTGGCCTTCGGGTGCAATCGCCAACGTGTCGGCGGAATATGAGGACTGCCGCGCAATCGCACACCAACATGGGGTGCCGCTCAAGCAGGTAATACAGGAAGCAATGCGCGTCTATGGGAATTCGGCTGAAGGATGACCCCCTTGCGACCGCACTTCGGTGGAAGTCGGGTCCACCGTGGCTGCATCAGTCATCTCCTAGACCGAATTTCCGGGACCTTTACAGGTAGCGGCAGCGTTTCGGCTGTCACGGCGCGATGCTGTACATAGTTATAGGGAGGCACTGCAAAACCGCGCAACAGTGAAATACCCAACTGGATCAACCGCGGACCATACGTTTCCACCATGTGCGAGAAGGAGCCGACGAGAGCGCTGTTGCCCGACCGGATCTCGTCGAGCGCTTCTGGAATACAGTCCTGCCCGACGATGGCGAAGTCGCGCTCCCGGCCGAGCTTGCGAATGGCGTCTAGAATTCCCAGGGCACTAGAGTCGGTCGCGGCGACCACGAGAGTGCGTTTGCCGCCGCGATGGGCATGCAAAAATTCGTGCATTGATCGGCGGCTGGCCTCGCGCATGCCGCGCCCGTCAAGCTCAAAAAAACGATCTGGTGGCAAGTTGGGCAAACACTCACGGAGGGCCTTGAATGAACCTGTGATGCGGCTCTGGGCAAAGCTTCCCGCTTCTTTGAATCCCATACCAACTACACGATCCACCTTGCCATTCCACACTCGCTTCGCGTGTTGGGCCAGCAGCAAACCAGCTTCGTAGCCCACTTCAAAGTTGTCTACTCCAAAGTAGGTGGAGTTGGGATGGGGAACGTCGATGGCGATCAATGGAATATCCGCCTTCTTCAAGATGTGCGCGACATGCGGCGCAACCGCCTCCTCCACCTGAAACTCCAATACCAGATCGACGCGTTTGGCCACGAACTTCTCGGCGTTACAGATGGCCATCTCAGGATCAAAGCAATTGTCGAGAGTAAGTAACTCAACACCCGAAGCAGCGGCAGCGGCACTCAGGCTTTGCGACACCGCCTTGGAGAAAGGCAGATCGGCGCTCTGTACGGCAAAGCCGAAACGCAGCCGGCGAGGCCGGGAAACCAGCCGATAGAGGCCATTCTGCGTCTGTGCCAGGTAACCCCGGTGGACGAGCGTCTTCACGATGCGATAGACGCTGGTCCTGGAAATATTAGTCTGCTGATAAACGTCCTCCAGCGATAGAGACGCGTGGTCCTGCTCGAAAAGCTCGATGATATCCAGCGCCTTTGACAGAATGGGTATCAGATACAAGCGTTTGATCTTTGCCTTAGGCACCCGTTCCTCCATATAAACCTTTAATCGAACAAGAAGTAGCTTCTGTCATATTCACAGCAGGAGACGATGAGAACACCTTTCTCGAGAAATTCCCGTAGATGTCCTCGGTCATATTGTCGGTCACGCGCATGTTGCCCCTGTTTGATAGTGGGTCGATAGTAGTTGTTTGAAACGGCAATACGCCTCAACTGGCACGCTTGCACCGGGCAAAAACTCCCGCATCCGGAACGATGAACGGATAAGCTCTCGTGCCACTTCCAGATTTTCTACGACTTCGAGCGCAATCATCTGTGCGATCAGATTACCCAACGCCGAAGCCTCTACTGGGCCGGCCACCACGGGCAATTCGCAGGCGTCCGCGCAGAGTTGATTTAGCAGTTGGTTTTGGGAGCCGCCACCGACTATGCGGATCCGGCGGAGTTTGCGCTGGAGCAAAATCTCCAGATCTTCCTTCACACACCTGTATGCAAGCGCAAGGCTGTCGAAGACGCAGCGCGCCATCTGGGCCGCTGTTCGTGGTTCCGGCTGTTGCGTCCGGTGGCAGTAAGCGCGAATCGCCTCAGTCATCAATGGAGGATTCCGAAAAAGAGGATCGTTGGGATTGATCAGCAGTTGCCAAGCCGGAAGAGCCGAAGCTTCAGCAACCAACCTGCTGACGCTTGCCACCTTGTGTTCTTCGCATATCCGCTGAATCAGCCACATTCCCATGATGTTCTTGAGAACGCGGAATCGGCGCTCCAATCCGCCTTCATTGGTAAAGTTCATGCGTAGACCTTCAGCACTGGTGATGAGCACTGGACTTTCAACTCCCATCAATGACCACGTGCCTGAGCTGATATACGCCTCGCTCGCATCTTCCAGCGGCGCTCCCGCTACAGCCGATGCAGTGTCATGCGTGGCCGGAGCAACCACCTTTGCACGTCCAGTCCCGGCATGCGTTTCGCCCAGAACGGTGGCGGCGGCGACAGGCGGCTGCATCAGGCATCGCGTAAGCCCAGCAGCCTCTGCCAAAGCCGGGTCCCAGGAGCCGTCCACACCGCACATTTGCGTGGTTGTGGCATTGGTGTATTCATTCGAAACCACGCCCGACAGCCTGAAATGCAGATAGTCAGGAATCATCAGCAGATGCCGCGCCTGCTCCGCCCACTGGGGCTCCTGCAGGACTGTCGCGGCCAACTGATAGAGGGTGTTGAATGGCTGAAGCTGAATCCCGGTGCGACGATAGATCTCTGCCGCGGGCAGGCGCGCCCAAACATGCTCCATCATGCCGGCGGTACGCTTGTCACGGTAGGAAACGGCCTTTCCTACCTGCTCGAGGTTCGCATCCAGCAACACGTAATCCGAACCCCAGCTGTCAACGCCGATACTGGCGATCGGTCCTTCTTCGGCACAGCGCTCCAGGCCCGTAGTGATCTCACGCAAAATCCCGTCAGTATCCCAGCACTGGTAGCCACTTGTCGCGTCCAGCAGCAGCGGAGTGCGAAAGCGGCTGACAATCTGGAGTTCCAGCCGCCCGTCACGGATTCTCCCAGCAACTACGCGACCGCTGCCAGCCCCGAGATCAACAGCCAAATGCCGTTTTTCTTCACTCGTCTTGCTATCGCGAATCACGCGCGCTCTTTTAACGTAAGCTCAACAGTTTTCAACCCTGATACGAACTGCCACAGTGTTGGGACCAGCTGTTCATCCTCTTCAGCTATGGCCGGAACACATAATAGCACATGAAAGTCGAAAAAAAATTCTATTACCTAATGAATGATTTTTAAAGCTTTGCCCTATAGTCTTCTGCGAATAACGCTGATCCGAGGGCTAAAACCGATGATCTCCCGGCAAACGCCTTCGGAGATTCGCGCTCGGCGGGTATTGGGTTTGGATAGCCGTGGATTTCATATTGGAATAATATTGCCTATTGCCGTCGATGTTGATATCTTGGTTTTCGATTCAATCTCACCGCGAAGGATCGCTTTTCCATGAATGAG
>DATNAF010000045.1:0-4436 GCA_035572845.1 Terriglobales bacterium | reverse complement strand
GACCGGTCCGGCGGTGCCGTCAAGATTGATGTTTCCTCCGCCGGGTAAGTCTGCGGTCAAGGTAAAAGGGAATTGAGAGCTGAAGGAGAAATTCTTGACGGTGAGGTTTACATTTTTGTAAATGTGCGGCTTGGGTTTGGCCGTGTCGGCAATCGAGACTTGGCCATCCTGAATGCTTAGTTTGCCTACGGATAAATTCTGCTCGATCGACGATTCAGATTTTGGATTCGAGGCTTCCTTGGCATTTTCCGGGGTGGAAGGTGATGTCTTTGCAGCCTCTGCTCCGGATGGAGGCGGCGGTTGTCCGGCGCTCGATGGCGGAGTTGCTCCCGTCTTTTTTGTCGGACTGGCCGTGCCTATGCTCGAAAAATTCCATTTGCCACTGCGATCACGCAACAGGTTCACCTGTGGCTGCGAGAGTGTGAGATTGGTGATGTGCAGAGTCTTCGAGAAAATCAGCGGCACTATTTCAACGCCAACTTTCAGCGCCTGCGCTTTGATGAAAGGCGAGCTGCTGAATGACGGATCATCAGCGATTGCAATGTTATCGGCAGCCAGGCTTCCCGACCATAACGAGAGACTCAGGTTTCCGACGGTAACATTGCGGCCCAGCGCGGTTGTCAGCTCGGATTCGATCCGCGGACGATAGTCATTCACGTTTATTACGAAAGGCAGTACCAGGACAATAATGATTAAAATCGCGATTATTATCCCGATAATTTTCAATGCTCGTTTCATGAGGACCTCCGGGTCCGAGACTTACATTGGATGAGGTGTCCGTCACTAAAGTGGGCTGAAAAACGACGTAAGTGTAACAAAATCGCTAGGGTTCGGGCGATTGCCGCAAATCCGGATCGGGATTTTCCAGTTCTTTCTCTCGTTGCGCCCGCGCCTGGTTGGAAATTCCAGCGGCTTTCTGCATTTCACCTTTGGCATCTTCGGTCCGGCCGAGATGCTGCAGGATCTGGCCCCGCAAGTAGTGAATGCTCGCATTATTGGGCTCCAGCTTCAAAGCCGCATCCGCCTCAGAAAGCGCTTTGGCGTATTCGCCTTGGTTTTGCAATACACGGGCCAGTTGATAACGTGAACTTGTCAGGTTCGGATCGATGCGCAAGGCGTGAATGAAATATTGTTCCGCCTGCTTGAGTTGTTGCTGATTGGCCGCGATCAGCCCGAGCTGATCATAGTTGTAGGAAACATCCGGCTCGATCTCTGAATCCTTCAGGAACTCTGCTCGCGCGTCGTCAAAATCCTGCTTCTTCATGTAGGCGAGGCCCAAATAGAAATGCACAAACGGCAGCTTCGGCGAAGCCTTTGCGGCAAGCTTAAGTTCCTTAATGGCATCGTCGTATTCTTCGCGATTAAAGTGCGCTTTGCCCATGAGCAGATGAAATTCCGGTGTGTCTCCGCCGACTTGAACCAGCCGGGCCATGGTTCGTTGCTCCAGCTCCGGCTGCTTTGACTTCCAGGCCGAAATCGCCAGTACATATAGAAAATTCAAGTCATTGGATTCCTGTTCCTGCAACGGTTCCAGAGTGGCGGCGGCTGAGGAATAGTCCTGAGTGAAGAAGTAGCAAAGTCCCAGCAGGTAACGTGGTTGGATGGAACCGGGAGAACTGCTCACCACAGACTCGAAAGCCGGAATTGCTTCATGAAATTTATTCTGCCGATAATATGCCAGCCCAATATTGAGTTTGATCCCCGGAATGCCAGGAGAGAGTTGCTCGGCTTTCTGTAACATCGCGAGCGCAGATTTCCAGTGTTTCTGCCGCATGTAAACCACGCCCAGGTTGGCGTAGGCGGGGGTCGAATTCGGATCGATGGTTAGGACGGCACGGAAATCTGCCTCGGCTTCCTGCAAATGTCCTCGCTGCAGAGCGGTTTGTCCGTGCTCGAAGATGGTTTTCGGATCACTTTTTGCTTCAGGAACTGATGCTTGCCGGGGAAGGCCTTGAGAACTAGCAGAGGTCAGGCCGATGGAAAACACCAGCCCCGCTATCAGCAACAAAGGGCAGACAAAGTGGCCGGAATTTCGCGAAATGCTTGACACTGATGCGAGTCTCTGCTGTAGTGTCCGCCAGCGGAGACTGCAAATTCAAGCCCTGGGCACACAAGGCAGGCCGGTAGTGGTGACGATTCGAGAAGTGGCGAAGGAGAGTGGCTTCTCGTCCACTACGGTTTCCATTGTCCTGAACAATGCGCCCCTTGCCCGCTATATTCCGGACACAACGAAAAAACGAATTGAGCGCGCCGCCAAGAAACTCGGCTATCGTCCCAATGTGTTTGCGCGTTCGTTGCGCAATCAACGCAGCCACACCGTCGGCGTCATGGTCTTTGACATGACCGATCCCTACTGCACCCCGATCCTGCGCGGAATTGAGAGCACGCTTTTCCAAGCTTCGTTCCTGCCAATACTTACCGATGTGCACAATGAGCGCAGCCGATTTGAACGCTATCTGGAGATGCTGCTCGACCGCCGGGTTGAAGCGTTGATCGTGGTTGCGAACTGGCTGTTCGTCGAGATTGACGTGCTCGGCGACCTGGAAAAGGCGAACCTGCCGACCGCAATGATCGGCCGCGAGTTGGAGGCCGGTTCGATCAGCTCGGTAACTGTCGATAATGAACTGGGGGCCCATGCGGCCATCGAACACTTGTTCTCGTTGGGGCATCGGCAAATCGCGTTCATTCGCGGGCCGAAGCGCATAACCGATACCGCGCCTCGATGGAAAGGCGTTCGCAACTTTGCGAAAGCCCATGATCTCGAAATCGATCCTGCCCTGGTACTCGATCTGCCGGAATCAAGCGATCCGACAGCCAGCTTCGAGGCGGGTTACAAACTGACAGAGAATCTGGTCCGCCAGAAACGCCCGTTCACCGCGTTGATGGCGTTCGATGACATGACTGCGCTGGGTGCGGTTCGAGCGCTAAGTAAAGCTGGTATCAAAGTTCCCGAGCAATGCTCAGTGATGGGTTTTGACGACGTGGCACACTCAAGTCTGCTCACGCCGGCATTGACGACGGTCCGCCAACCAATGCCTGAGATGGGCAAGATGGCGGTGAGCATTGTTTCTGAAGGCATCACCGCGGTACAGGAAAAGCACAAAATCGTCGCTCAACACCGCAAGCTCACGCCCGAGCTGGTGGTTCGCGATTCGACCTGCAAGATCCGTTAAGCAAGATTGGTTTGACTCGGACCGCGAGGCAGCATCTCTGCCAATAAAAAAAGACAAACGCATGACAAAACTGTAACCCTGACGCGAGTTTTGGCTTGACAGTGGTTAAAGCTTTCGTCCAGTATTCGAGTATTAACACGTTTTAATAACATCCGTGGGGTGGTTCACCTCGTAATTGTTTGAGCAGTCGGCCCGCGCCGAAATACTCCCTGGTCTCAGGAGCCGTACATGAAGTTCTCCACATTTTGCATATTGCTTTTAGCACTCGCTTTCACTCCCGCTGTTTTATTTGCCCAGGATACCGCCCAGGTCACGGGCACGGTCACTGATCCCAGCGGCGCCGCCGTGGTCGGCGCACAGGTGACGCTTACCAGCGTTGCGCAAGGTACCACCCGGACTGCCACTGCGAACAGTACCGGCGACTTCCTATTCGCGGCCGTCCCAGTCGGCGCCTATAACCTCGGAGTGTCCGCACAAGGTTTCAAGAAATACGAAGCCAAAGGGATCGTGCTCAACGTAGGCCAAAAGGCGCGAACCGATGTCAAACTCGCGGTCGGCACCAGCCAGGAGACCGTCAATGTAGAAGGAACTAACGTTGCTCAGGTGGAAACGCAATCCTCTGATCTGGCAGGTATTGTAACTGGCAAGCAAATCACACAGCTGGAATTGAACGGGCGGAATTTCACTCAGCTCGTCACATTAGTTCCCGGAGTGAGCAATCAGACTGGGCAAGACGAAGGTACCGTTGGAGTTTACGGAAACGTCGCTTTCAGCGTGAACGGCGGTCGCACCGAGTACAACAACTGGGAGCTCGATGGCGGCGACAACATGGATAACGGCAGCAACGAAACGCTGAATGTTTATCCAAGCCTCGAGGCCATCGCTGAGTTCAAAGTGCTCACCTCGAATTACGGAGCGCAGTATGGGCGAAACGGGTCAGGCACTGTTGAGGTCGAGACGAAATCCGGTACGAACAACTTTCACGGCAACGTCTATGAGTTCGTTCGGAATGATGCGTTCAATGCCAGTAACTATTTTCAGGATACGGTGCCGCCATACAAGAAAAATGATTATGGGTACACGGTTGGCGGTCCGATCTGGAAAAATAAGACGTTCTTCTTCTGGTCCGAGGAGTGGCGAAGAGACCGGGTTCCGGGGCAGAATTTCAATCAACCAGTACCTTCTATTCAGGAAAGAGCTGGGGACTTCAGTGATCAATGCCCTGGCACGAACTGCCCCAGCGTCGGGGCCGACTTAACAGCT
>DATNAF010000044.1:0-9213 GCA_035572845.1 Terriglobales bacterium | reverse complement strand
CTCTAGCAGTTGTTCAAGAGAACCGGAAGCTGAATCCATCTTGTCATGTGGATCGCCGATTTCTGCGAACCGTTTGGGAACAGTGAACATGGTGAAGTCCGCGGGATCGCACTCTGTGACTTCATGCCAATACAGCGGAGTTGAAACCCGCGCATCCGGCAACGGACGCACCGAATACGCCGAGCACGTCGTGCGGTCCTTGGCATTCTGGTTGTAGTCGAGAAAGACGCCATGGCGCTCTTCCTTCCACCATTTTGAGCTGGCCAGTGTGGGCAAGCGCCGTTCGACGGCTCGCGACAAGGCCACCGCCGCGCGCCGCACCTCAGCAAACGTCCAGCGTGGCTCGATGCGTACATTGACGTGCATGCCGCGTGAGCCGCTGGTCTTCGGCCATCCGCGCAGACCATGTTCTTCAAGAAAGGCTTTGACTTCGAATGTGACCTTGCGCACGCTGTCCCATGCGACACCCGGAACCGGGTCGAGATCAATCCGCAACTCATCCGGATGATCAAGATCGGCGGAACGCACAGGGTGCGGATGCAATTCGATGCACCCCAGATTGACCACCCAGGCAAGCCCCGCCGCGTCATCGACAACAATTTCTTCTGCAGTACGGCCGGAAGGAAACGAAAGCGTGACCGTACGCAACCATGAGGGGCGCTGCTCCGGCGCACGCTTTTGGAAAAATGCTGGAGCTTCAGCCCCGTTCACAAATCGCTTAAGGACAATCGGACGATCCCGAATTCCAGCGAGCGCGCCCGGCGCAACCGACAAATAATAGCGAACCAGATCGAGTTTCGTGATGCGCGCCTGCGGGAAATAAACTTTGTCAGGATGCGTGATGCGGACTTCACGCCCATCAATCGAGAGCAGTTCGCTGGCTTCCGGCTTGGCCACTGAAATAGGCTAACACTGGTTTGAAAAAGGCTGCGAGTATCAGGCGAGAGCTGGCAAATTAGAAGAACACTTCCGGCGAAACATGAAATCGGCGGCTGAGTTTTTTTATGTGCTCAATAGTTAGACCACGTTTCCCGTTCAAGACTTCAGAAACGATGCTGGGGGTTGCGAAGACATCGACCAGGTCTTTTTGCCTGAGGCCGTTCGCTTCCATAAGTTCATTCAGTACATCGATTGGCTTGGCGGGTTTCAGGGCGTACGCCTTGCCCTCGAAATTCTCGATCAGCAGCGTCAACAGTTCGGCTAGACGCTGCTCCGCCGAAGTGAGTTTGCCTTTCTGGTCCAGTTCCTCGAGCATCGCCAGATAGCGTTCGTTCTCTTTTTCACTATGGATCACGGATGGCAGAGTTCTAGCAAGGAGCTCGGCGTATTCGGGACGGCTGGTTGCGGTACTGATCGTTTCCATTTCTCCTGATGCCATCTAGCGTGCGTCAGCGCTGTTGAATGCAGGTCAAATTTCGTCGAGTTCAGACGAGGAGGCTTTTCTCATCTAATCCATCGTGCCCCTTTCCAAATAAGGGGGCTACGGGTGCGCTCTGAAATCTTGGACGATAATATCTCCATGAACGCTTTAACATGGTTAAATGCGCTGATTGCCTCGTTCACGTCATAAGAATTCCTCGTGTGCATGATACGGTTCCGAAACTTATTCTTGAATCTTTTTACTTCCATATTTGCGCCATGAAAGAAATCAAACTGAGCCTCCCGCGCGGCAGTTTTAGGGAAGTTTTTGATCGCGTCTTCTGCTATCTCTAACTTTTTTAGCAGGTCCTCCCAAGTTGCTAGGTCGATAGGTTTATTCTTATCCAGTTTGATGCGTCGGTCATAGGCGAGCGCCCGTAATCCATATTCGGCAACACGCATAAGATGGAACACTGCGGCTGTCGGGCAGTCTGCCGCCAAACAGTTTCCGGCTTCTTTGATGTCCGCCGCCGCGCTGGGAAAATTCGCACTAACGGCTGCGCCAAATAGAGAATCACTGTTTACAAAGGCTTCCAGCGTCGGGATAACTTCTAGGAACTCTCGCTTACGCAAATCGTGGAGCATAGCATCAATTGCATTTCGTAAATCGGCAGCTAGAGCAGAGTAGTCAATGGCTTCGGGGTGTAGGCTACAGTGCTCGTTAATATGTCTCAATTGCTCACTGGCATTACCAAGGTTGGCTCTCACAGAAACCCTATATGCACGCTGCAACCGTGACAGCGCTACGTCGCGAAAAAGTCGTGGCATGTCAGGAAGTCCCAGACCAGACGAACGTCCCTGTTCGCACTTGTTTCTACATTCGTCATAATCGTTCTTTAAGACGAATATGGTAAAGCCGACTTCGCGTAATCGAAAAACACGCATGATTCTGAGTAGCCCCTGTGGTGTGGCCGTTATCGAAGATCCGCAGCGGGCGCATGATTCCCAGCCTGATCTTTGACTCAGCATCCATCATGCTCTATGCGACTTGATTCATCAAATAGGTTATCGCTGGGTTGTCAGCCTTGCCCGTGTAGAGGGCGCGATTCGGCTCAACAAGAGGTGAATCCGACCACATTGCCACTGGCCGAAAGATGAATGCTGCGATGCCATAGGCGATCATGAACGAAGATTTCCGATGTGGGAACTGTAACTGATTTTTTGGCCCGATATCCATGCACTCGCCTCTATACTTGCCAAATGTCCAGCCCGGAGCTTCTGGCCGCGCTTGAGCGGTACTGGGGCTACTCGTCATTCCGTCCGTTGCAGGAGCGTATTGTTCAGAGCCTGCTTGGCGGCCACGATACCTGCGTGGTCATGCCGACCGGCGGAGGCAAGTCGCTCTGCTATCAATTGCCGGCGCTGGTTTCGGGCAAGACAGCGGTGGTTATCTCCCCACTGATTGCGCTGATGCAAGACCAGGCAATGCAGCTGGCGCAAATGGGAATTCCCGCAGCGGTGTTGAACAGCACGCAGGACGCGGCCGAGCAATCGCGCCTGATGATGAATGCGCGCGCAGGAAAATACCGGCTTGTTTATTTGTCGCCGGAGCGGCTGGCGAAAGAAGAGACCATCGGCTGGCTGCGCGGCGTGCCAATTTCCTTCTTCGCCATTGACGAGGCCCATTGCATTTCCGAGTGGGGACACGAGTTTCGTCCCGACTATCGCCAGCTGAGCAAAGTGCGGGCGCTTTTTCCTGACAAGCCGATTGCGGCGTTTACTGCCAGCGCAACCCGGCGGGTGCGACATGACATTTTGCAGCAGTTGCAGCTTTCGAGTCCGCACAAATACATTGCCAGTTTCCATCGGAAGAACTTGCGCTACCTGGTGCGCGAATGTGCCGGATACGAGCAAGACGCGCTGCTCGCACGTACGCTGGCGAATTACCCGAACAGCAGCGTGATCGTATATGCGCCTACGATCCGACGGGTTGAAGAGGTGACCGACTTTTTGGTGGAGTCAGGGGTTCCCGCAATTTCCTACCATGGCAAGATGGATGCTGCGAAGCGCAGGCGTCATCAAGAGCAGTGGACTTCAGATGAAGTGCGAGTTGTGGTTGCCACGATTGCGTTCGGTCTCGGCATCAACAAAGCTGGCGTGCGCGCAGTGATTCATCTTTCCTTGCCGAAATCCATTGAGCAGTATTACCAGGAAGCCGGACGAGCGGGGCGGGACGGACAGTCTGCCGACTGCGTGCTGCTTTGGCAGAGGCGCGACACCGCCTTGCTGGCGCACTTTATCAACCAACTTCAGGATCAGGCAGAGAAGGACCGTTCATGGCAGCGCTATCGCGATATTGTCGGCTTTGCGGAGTCGAAGCGCTGCCGGCATCGGCAAATTTGCCTGCATTTTGGCGAGACCCCGAAGTGGACTCACTGCGACAGCTGCGACGTATGCATTGGAACTCCGGACTGGTTGAACGCTCCGGTTGAACTAGCTGCTGAGCGTGGGGGAACGGGCGTCCCCGCCCGTTCAAAGCTAGTCTCAGCGAGTGCTCCGCAGGAAATCAACTCGAGCACGAACCAAACCATAGACCCAGAACTTCGCGAGTACCTGCGCCAATGGCGGCGGAGCACGGCGAAAGAAAAAGGCTTCGCCGCATTTGTCATCATGCATGACACCACGCTTGAAGAACTCTGCCGTCGCCAGCCGAGTTCGCTTGAGGAATTGAGGCGCGTGCCGGGTTTCGGTGCGGTCAAAACGCAAACCTACGGACCTCAGCTGATTGACGCCATCAAGAAATTTCGTGGCGGGGCACGAGCGGCAAGTCAGCCGCAAAAAATGTCACTTCCAGCTGAGGAGACGATCCGGCTGTTGGCGCAAGGCAATACGCTGGAGCAGATTGCTCAACTTCGTGAGCGGCAGTTGGGTTCGGTAACGAACCTCGTCGCTGACTTAATCGAGGAAGGCCGGATCAACTTCCAACCAGAGTGGGTGGCTCCACCAAAGCGAATCCAGATTGAGCAAGCGTGCGAACGGCTGGGAATCGAGCGCCTGCGCACGATTAAAGATGCGCTTTCCGAGGAGATCACGTACGACGAGATTCGCCTGGTGGTTGCGCATTTGCGGCGCACGAAGAAGGAATCCGCAGTAGCCGAGTCGTCGCAGATTGAGGTCGCAACTTGATCGGCTGGTGCTCTCAGAACGCGTCAATCCCTGTGACGCTCTGACCGATGATTAGCGTGTGAATGTCATGGGTGCCCTCGTAGGTTTTTACCGACTCAAGATTCATCATGTGGCGCATGATGGGGTATTCGTCGGCGACGCCGTTGGCGCCCAGGATGTCGCGCGACAGGCGGGCGCATTCGAGAGCCATCCAAACGTTATTCCGCTTCGCCATCGAGATATGCTGGTGCTGGACTTTTTCCTGATCTTTGAGTCGGCCGACTTGCAACACGAGTAATTGCGCCTTGGTGATTTCGCTTATCATCCACGCCAGCTTTTCCTGTACCAGTTGTCGCGAGGCGATGGGCTCATTGTGGAACTGCTTGCGAAATTGCGAATACTGCAGCGCACAGTCATAGCAGGCCATGGCCGCGCCCACTGCTCCCCATGCGATTCCGTACCGGGCCTGATTCAGGCACATCAACGGCGATTTCAGTCCACCGGATTTTGGCAGCATGTTCGACGCGGGCACGTGGACATCTTGAAGTGACAACGAGGACGTAACCGATGCTCGCAGCGACCACTTCCCATGAATATCTTCGGCGCGGAAGCCGGGACGATCGGTCTCAACCAGGAACCCGCGAATCGAACTCGAATCATTGGGATCTTTCGAGTCGTCAGTCTTCGCCCAGATCACGGCAACGTCAGCGATCGAACCTGAGGTGATCCACATCTTTTCGCCGTTCAGTACATATTCGTTGCCGACCTTGCGCGCGCGAGTGCGCATACCACCGGGGTTCGATCCGAAATCAGGCTCGGTAAGTCCAAAGCAGCCGAGCTTTTCGCCTTTTTGCATTGCCGGCAGCCAGGTGTTTTTCTGCTCATCGCTGCCAAAGGCGTAAATGGGATACATGACCAGCGCCGACTGCACACTGACAAACGAACGCACGCCGGAGTCGCCGCGCTCCAGTTCCTGCGTGACCAGGCCGTACTCAACATTCGACATTCCGGCGCAGCCGTAGCCTTTTAGGCTCGCGCCAAAGAAGCCCAAATCGCCCATGGGCCTGACTAGTTCGCGGGGAAAGCGCCCGGCGCGATTGCATTCTTCAATGATGGGAATAAGGTTGTCTTCGATAAACTTCCGCGCGGTATCACGAACCAGGCGTTCGTCGTCATTGAGAAGCGTATCAAGTGCGATGAAATCAACTCCGCGAAATTTAAGGGCCATAAAAAACTCGATTCTGTTCCCTGCTCGCCAAGTGGTCGGTCCCGAGCCGTAAACCTCAAAACCCTGTAACCACGAAGGACGCGAAGGTCCACGAAGAAAACCGGATCATCTCTCGTCAGAGCAAACGTTTGAAGTTAGCAGAGGGGCCAAAAGCGGTCAAACCCTTAGAATCCCTTTTGTGCCGCCCTCCCGCGTGCAGATTTACAACTCTTTTACGAAATCAGGCAGGAGGATTCGAGTACAGCGCATCTATACTGATGCAGCCTGAGATGCGCCTTCAACGTCAAATTGAGTTTAGCTTTGTGGCCCTGGTGCTCCTGTCATCACCATCTCTGGCGGCGACTGCAACTTTGTCATTGCCCGCCTTGGACCACGGCTTTCAACTTCTCTATAGTTTGGATTTCGATGCAGCGCATGGAATCTTCGCCGATTGGGAGCAGACTCATCCGGGCGATCCCATGGGGCCGACCTGCGATGCCGCGGGCCTGCTGTTCTCAGAATTCCACCGCTTAGGAATTTTGGAGGCGCAGTTCTTCGAGGATGACAAGAAATTCGAATCGCGCCAGAAGCAAAGCCCTGATCCTGCGACTCGCGCCCGGTTCGATGCCGAAATCCAGAAAGCCCAGAATCTCGCGCGCAATCAGTTGGCTAAGAACTCGAAAGACCGAGACGCACTGTTTGCCTTGACTCTTACGAACGGCCTGGAAGCTGACTATGCAGCTTTGATCGACAAACGCAATGTGGCTTCTCTGCGCTATACGAAAGAATCAACTGCCTGGGGACAGCAAACACTGGCGGTCGATCCGGAGTGTTACGACGCGCACATCGCCGGCGGAATTAGCAAATATCTGATAGGCAGCATGGCCGCGCCGGTGCGCTGGCTGGTACGCCTGGGCGGAGTTTCAGGCGATAAGCAGGCGGGAATTAAAGAATTGAAACTGGTCGCAGATCGTGGGCATTATCTTGCGCCGTTTGCGGATATTCTGTTGGCAATAGCGTACGTGCGTGAACACGATAAGCCGCATGCCAGAGAATTGTTAGCGGCTCTGCGAACTGAATTTCCCACTAATCCACTGTTCGGGCGGGAAATCGCCCGGCTGGATTCGGGACACTAAATCCTCTCTGGTTGAGTGCCCGTCGGTCCTTCTTCATACTCCTTTAACATTTTCCAGCTAAATTCTTTGTGAGATTCGGCGGGGAGTGGCTGTTTTATACTGATTAATGCAGCGCCGCATAAGCACACCGTAGGCGGCCTGCCGGTTCCACAACTCTCCCAACCTTTGTTATGGCGCGCGCTTCGGTCGATAATCCGGCTTATTACATCAATCGCGAAATCTCGTGGTTGCAGTTCAATCGTCGTGTGCTGGAAGAAGCGCAGGATGAGAACAATCCCCTGCTTGAGCGCCTAAAGTTTCTCTCCATCAGCGCCAACAATCTTGATGAATTCTTTGAAGTCCGGTTGGCAGGGCTGGTGCAGCAAATCGAAGACGGCTATACGGAAGCCGGTCCCGACGGGCTGACTCTAACCGAAGAGCGCGATCTTATCTCGGACGAGGTACATAAATTTATTTCCGAGCAGTACCAGTGCTGGAATGAACAGTTGCGCCCACAGCTTTCAGATAAAGGGATTCGGGTCCTCAGCCTCAACGAGCTCGATGAAAATGCGCGTGCCTTTGTCGAGGACTATTGCGAACGAGAGCTCGATCTGCTGCTGACACCTGTGACCGTTGATCCCGCGCATCCGTTTCCGCGAGTGATTAACAAAGCCTTATGCGTGGCGTTTTTGTTGCGCCGCCGCCGGCGATCTTCCCTCACCTACACAGGCGTGGTCACCGTACCTCGCGCTCTGCCGCGACTAGTGCGGCTTCCGTCAGAAGGAACCATTGACTTCATTTTTCTGGCTGACCTGGTCTCCTTCCATGCGGCACGGATGTACAACGGCTACGACATCGTTTCGTCCGCCCCGTTTCGGGTTACCCGCAACAGTAATCTTTATATGGCAGAAGAAGAGTCGCGCAACGTGCTTGAGTCGGTCCGCACTGAACTGCATAACCGCCGAAAAGGCGATGCCGTGCGTTTGGAGATCGAAGCCGACGCCGACCCCGAGATCATCGAGCGTCTGCGGACGAATTTCGGACTCGAGCCGTGGCAGGTTTTCAGGGTTGACGGACCTGTCAATTTGCCGCGCCTGTTCAATATTTACGAGCAGACCGATCGCCCGGACCTGAAATTCAAACCTTTTGCGCCACGTGAACTTCGCTTGACCGCAAAATCGCAGGATCTGTTCGAAGAGCTGCGGCGGCATGACGTGTTGTTGCACCATCCATTTGATTCGTTCGACGCGGTGGTTTCGTTTATTGAAACCGCGGCCGAGGATCCGAACGTGCTCTCGATCAAGCAAACGCTGTACCGGACCAGCGAAAATTCCATGATCGTCAAAGCGCTGATCAATGCGGCGGCCAAGAAAGAAGTAACGGCGGTTGTGGAATTGAAAGCGCGCTTCGACGAGGCGTCCAACATCCGATGGGCGCGCGATCTGGAAGACGCGGGGGTTCAGGTTTTCCATGGCTTGGTGGGGCTGAAGACGCATTGCAAGCTAGCTCTGCTGGTCCGCAAAGATCCGGATGGGGTTTCGCGCCGTTATGCGCACCTCGGGACGGGAAATTACAATTCAACAACCGCACGCATTTATACCGACCTCAGCTTGCTTACTGCAGACCCGGAGATTACCGGCGCGGTGCACGATGTGTTTGCGTTTTTAACTGCCTATTCTGAACAATCCAGCTATGCTCCGCTCACAGTTTCGCCGGTTAATTTGGCAGAAAATTGTCTCGACCTGATTGCGCGTGAAATGGACCACGCGCGGCTTGGCCGTCCAGCACGCATCATCGCTAAAATGAATGCGCTGCTCGATAAAAATATTATTGCCGCGCTTTATCGTGCATCTCAGGCAGGGGTGGAAATTGACCTGATCGTTCGCGGCATGTGCGCGCTTCGGCCGGGGATACGCGGTGTCAGCGACCGCATAAAAGTCCGCAGTATCGTGGGCCGTTTTCTGGAACACAGCCGCATCTTTTATTTTGCCAACGGCGGGCAAGACACCATTTACGTTTCGAGCGCCGATTGGATGCCGAGAAATTTGTACGAACGCGTCGAAGTCATGTTTCCTATCAAGGACCCGATGCTGCGCGACCGCGTCAAGCATGAAATTCTCGATGCTTATCTGGCTGATACGCTGAAGGCACGCGTGCTGCGACGCGATGGTTCTTATGTACGAGCTTGGCAGGCTGCGGGAAAGCGAAAGCCTCCGGTTCCGGGCTTTAGTGCGCAAGAGTTCTTACTCGCTGTCGCGGAAGGAAAGCAAACATCGCTGCCCGAGGCGACTGAATCCAAACGTTCGAGAACACGGGGACGAAAGGCAAGTAGGGCCTCATGATCATCTACATCGTCAGGCACGCCAG
>DATNAF010000043.1:0-4894 GCA_035572845.1 Terriglobales bacterium | reverse complement strand
AGCATCGCTCATGACACGTATTTCGATCCGGTGAGTGCCGAGCCGAATCTCTCGAGCAAGATCTCGGTGGAGATAACTCACGCTTCCTTCGATCACGTCACCGGATTGCTGTCGGGTAGTCTGGAATTGCTGAATGTTTCCGGAGAGCCGGTGCGGGGGCCCTTCACCGTATGCGTTTCCTCCCTTGACTCGCAACTCGCAGACATATCGATCGAGCGGGCGGCGAATGGCCTGTCAAAAGCAGGTGCCACATGGAACTTCCGTGGTACTGAACTGGCACCCGGCATGCATTCTAAGCCCGTGCACATCGTATTTCGATTGAGGAATTTCCGGCAGTTCTTTGAGGCGGATCGGTATCGCCTCGGCTTGTTGAGGCTCGATGTTGCGGTGTTGAGAAGAAGCGGGACTGATCGCCACTCGGTCGATCCCGCCGCTGAAAATCACTGATACGCTTTGGCCCTCGACCTAACTCCTTGGGCTTAAGCGGTAGAACACGGCGCTTTTCTTTGCATATCGATTTCAGCCATCACGATGTCGTCCCCGGCTCTGCTCCCTTGTGCGGAAATGGTTCCGAGTCACAGCGAATGCACAATCCAGAAGGTGAACACGAGAGAGGGAGCTTCCGTTCACTTGTGGTTCTTTTCTTCACTCTGATTGCTCTTGCAACGTGCGTTTCCGCGAGTTCGCTGCCGCGGATCCGGATACTTGCCACCGGCGGGACCATTGCTGGGGCGCAGTCGCACCATGCCGGCAAACTATACAAATCGGGTGCTCTTAGCATCGACGAATTGATCAGAGCTGTGCCACAAGCGGGCAGGATCGCGGAAATCTCAACCGAGCAGGTTTGCAACATCGGCAGTCAAACGATGACCGATGCTGTTTGGCTGAAGTTGGCGAACCGCGTCAATCAGGTATTGCAGGATTCAAAGGTGGACGCCGTAGTCATCACTCATGGAACTGACACCCTGGAGGAGACGGCATATTTCCTGAACTTGGTGGTGAAAAGCGAAAAGCCCATTGTAATGTCTGGCGCCATGCGTCCGGCAACGGCCATCAGTGCAGATGGACCGGCGAACCTGTTCAACGCTATAGCAGTGGCCGCAAACCCGCAGGCGCGAGGTCGCGGGGTGCTGGTGGTACTGAACGACGAGATCCACTATGCGCGCGAAGTTCAGAAATACAACACGACTCGTCTGGATTCGCTTGAATCCCGTGATCGCGGACCTGCGGGGCTCATGAGCGAAGGCCACGCGATATTCTTCTCGGCCCCGACTGGCAGACACGGCCTCAGCAGCGAGTTCTCGTTACATGGGCTGCTGCGCTTTCCGCGAGTGGAAATCGTTTATTCGTACGCCAATTTGGGACGAAACATGATTGACGATTTGGTGGCCCATCATGTCAGAGGGATAGTGTTGGCGGGCGTAGGTGACGGCAACACCACCGATGAAGCCCTGGCTGGACTGCGAGATGCAGCCAAACGGGGCATTGCCGTTGTCCGAAGTACGCGAGTCGATACCGGGATTACCCAAAGGAATATCGAGATCAATGATGATCAGATGGGGTTCATCGCTTCCGGGGAGCTAAACCCGCAGAAGGCTCGCGTGTTGCTCATGCTCGGACTTACCAAAACCAATGATGCAAAGAAGCTTCAGACGTATTTTGACCAGTACTGACTTACAGGCAAAAGAGAAATCGAATACATAGCGACTAGCCTCTGACGTTGTCCAGAAGCAAGTGCGACAGTGCTGTGCGGGTTTCGCGCGACAGCCTAGCTGCTATGCGAGCGAGCAGTGGGGCATCACTTTTGACCAGCTACACCAACTGTCAATAAAGCGCAAGCTGTCGATGATACTCATGATGTGAGAATGTTCAGCTTGCATCAAGTCGGGTAGGTCCTTGCAGTGCAAAGTAATACCGGCATCACTAACGCGTTTACCGCGGCATTGACACTTCCAGCTCTGCACATCTTAAACCCGATAACCACGCCAGTGAACTATCCATTTTGTGCTTCTACCACGCTTGTCTTCAATAATCGAATACCTTGACCAGAGGAGCGATTATGGCAGGGCGACTACCCAGAACGCGCGGCAAGTTCGCTTGTTCCGAAAGTGGATAAGACTGGTTTGAGGTTTCGTCGCTGCAAGACAACGGAAAAGTAAATCGAAGCGAGGGGCTGCTGTGTGATTATGTCGATTGCTATCTTGTTTCCATGGCTCGGGAGCCGGTTGTCCAATTCGGAATGGATTGGTGGGCTTGCGGCGCTCGCCGCTTTCTTTTACGCTTGCCGGCGAAGCACGCTCTCGACCTGGATCTTCGCGTGCATGATGTTGGGCGGCTTTCTAGGATACGAGTTTCCACATGTAGGAATCCATCTGCAGGTGATCACGCTGGTCTTCCTTCGTTTGATCAGCTGCATCATCGCTCCCTTGATTTTCAGCACATTAGTCGTAGGAATCTCGGGACACAGCGATCTTAGAAAGATAGGTCGTATGGGGCTAAAGGCTTTCTTGTTTTTTGAAGCTGTGACGACTTTGGCCCTAATCATAGGATTGTTCGCGATTCGCATCAGCCAGGCCGGAGTTGGGCTGCACCGTCCGCCGCAAGAAGCGCCCGCTCCTCGCGTCATCCAGAGGCAGAGCCCGACCGATCTGATTCTGAATGTCTTTCCGGAAAATCTCGCGAAAGCTGTAGCCGAGGAGCAGGTGCTGCAGGTGGTGGTGTTCGCGTTGATGTTCGCGCTGGCCCTGGGAATGCTTCCAGAAGCGAAGCGGATTCCGTTGCTTTCATTTTTCGAAAGTCTTTCAGAGGCGATGTTCAAGTTCACTGGCATTGTGATGTATCTGGCGCCGCCAGCCGTCGGTGCCGCGATCGCCTACACCATTGCGCAGTCCGGATTGGGAGCCATGATCAACTTACTGAAACTGCTGGCGACGCTTTATGTGGCGCTGGTGGCTTTCTTCCTGCTGGTAGTGGTTCCTATTCTGATCATAGTGCGAGTGCCGCTTGGCTTGTTCCTTCACTCCATTGTTGAGCCCGCCATGATTGCCTTTGCGACAAGCAGTTCTGAGGCCGCTCTGCCGCGAGCTATGGAAGAGATGGAAATGATTGGGGTGCCTCGCTCCGTCGTGGCCTTCGTGATTCCTGCTGGGTACAGCTTCAATCTTGCCGGAAGCGCCTTATATCTCTCCCTGGCTGCTCTCTTTGTCGCGCAAGCTGCGAACGTGCATCTCGATTGGAGCAAAGAGATTCTCTTGTTGGTGGTCTTAATGATCACCAGTAAAGGAGTGGCCGGGGTTCCGCGTGCTGCCTTAGTGATCCTGCTGGCGACAATTGGCAATTTCAATCTGCCCGTCTGGCCGGTATACATCATTCTTGGGATCGATGCACTGATGGATATGGGTCGCACAGCCGTAAACGTCGTCGCCAACTGTCTTGCCAGCGTCGTAGTTGCCAGGTGGGAAGGCGAATTCAAGATTATGGGACGGCAGTCGGAGAGAATCGCGAAGCCGCCGCAGTCTGAGCCGTTATCCTCAATCACAGCATCCGCACCGGAATAGGTGGATATGAGCGAAGCCTGCAATGTTTTCTCATGCAGCAACTTGCAATTAGGGTGTTTCGAGGGCAAGACTTCTCGAAATACTGCTTGAATTCATCCCGTGCTCCGCGCCATCAGTGCGTGGCTGTTTTCTCCAAAATGGGCGTGAAGCAGCTTAATCATTGCCAGAGCTGGGGCACGCAGTACCTTCTGTTTGGGATAGACGATGGCCAGAGTGCGCTTCAACTGGCTCTGGGGAACGGGAAACAGCTTGAGCCCTTCCCGCGAACGCCGGTGCATGAACGCACTCGCGGGCAGCAGGGAGATCCCCAATCCGTGAGCGACCATGCGCTTAATCGTCTCAGTTTCCCCTAGCTCAATGGGAACACGGGGCACAATCTGGTGTTGGTGAAGAAACCTGTCCACGAGCTTGCGAGTGTTTTGACCAGGCAAGTTCAAGATGAATCGTTCACTCGCGAGCTGATCAAGATTTGGTTGTCCGCGCTTAGCCAAAGGATGCGAAGAGGGGAGTACAAGGAAAAAGGGCTCCTCGCAAATGAAGATCTTCTTCAAGTCCGGCGCGTGTAGAGGGAGCACTACCAACGCCAGATCGGTCGACCCAGCCCACATTTCTGCGGCAACCTCGCGGATGGTCCCTCCCGTGATCTTCAGATCCACGTCCGGGTACTTGCGCGCATAATCCACGAGGATTGAGGGCATCTGGTACAGAAGCGTCGTCGAGGCGCAGCCCATCGCGAGCCGGCCCGAATAGGGATTACTCTGCCCATGTACGACATTCTCGGCCTCATCGAGGAGCTCAAAAACCTGATTGCAATGACGAAGGAGGTTCTCGCCTGCGGAGCTCAGTGAGACTTTTCTCCGCGTACGGTCGAACAGCCTGACCCGAAGCTGCTCTTCAAGATCACGGATGTGCTGGCTAACGGTAGATTGCGAAATGAATAGTGCTTGAGAGGCTCGCGTGAAACTGGATGCTTCTGCAACGGCGCGAAAAACCTGAAGTTGTCTAAAATTGATTGGCATTGCTATTAACTATCGCGAATCGCCCTGTACATGGGAGCTGGATTTGGCGGGCTCTCTTCATGTGCTTACCGGCGCATGAAGTCAACATTCGGATTTTACCCGACCAGATAAAAAATGACTTCAAACACCATGCTAGCGATGGATAAATGGATAACAGGGTTAAAATCAACGGACGCTGGATCACCGCAAGGCGCTTTTTGCCCGAACTAAGAATCCAGACCTCATGCACGCGCATAACCCGACCCTCGGTTGTCAGCGGCGGGAAAGTATCAGGCGTAGCCATTCGGTGCATCGCGAACTCTGGAACTTAGCGAGGTA
>DATNAF010000042.1:0-2653 GCA_035572845.1 Terriglobales bacterium | reverse complement strand
CGCCGTTCACAAAAAAGTGCGGGGCGCGAAGTTGCCCGATTGGAATGAATGGCGAGCTGTGGCTTGCGGAGAAGATCGGGCGGAGCTTGATCCGCGCGGGCTGTCGCAACCTACCATTCGTTTTCTCGATGAACTTTTCGGCCGCCTCACGCAAAACAGCGTCGTCATTGCTGACGTAGGCCAGCACCAGATGTGGGCGGCGCAACGCTATCGCTCGGCTTCGCCGCGCGGTTTTATCACATCCGGCGGGTTGGGCTCGATGGGTTTTGCTTTGCCTGCTGCCGTCGGAGTTCAACTATCGAAGCCCGATGCAACCGTGCTCTGCGTTTCCGGTGACGGCGGGTTCCAGATGAACATTCAGGAACTGGCCACCGTGCGCCGGCTGAATCTGCCAATAAAAATGGTCATCGTCGATAACAAATATCTGGGCATGGTCCGCCAGTGGCAGCAGCTCTTCTATCAGCGAAATTATGCTGAAACTGATTTGAGCGACAATCCGGATTTTGTGGAGATCGCGAAGGCGTACCGCATCAATGCGGTGCGGGTTCAGGAAGATGTCATGCGCGAATATCCGGTCACTGAAGACACAGCAGACGCGTTAGAGCGTTTTCTGCGGTCGCCCGAGCCGGAGTTGCTGGTGTTCGACTGCGCGCCGGAGGCCAATGTTTATCCGATGGTTCCGGCAGGCGCAGCGCTGTCAGAGATGTTATTCGAAGAAGAATAACCGCCGTTGCTACATGGCTCAGTACGAGGCCGCAGTAGGAGGAGAAAATATGCACGCATTTCACATTCACTATCGGAATACTCAAGGCACCCTGATGCGCATTCTCACCGCAGTTTCTCGTCGCGGTCTCGATATGCCATACGTACAAGCACTAGCTGACGGTCACGGGCAACGCGCCAGTCTGTTGCTGGATGTCAATACCAAGCAGATCGGCCAGCTCTGCCGCGACTGGTACGCAATTGTCGATGTAATGGATGTCCGAGTGGGGGCGCCCACGGCCGAGATGCTCGATTCGGCCACCGGGCTGCCGAATGCGCATCCGCCGGTTTCTGCAAGTGCCGGTAACAAGAACGTCAGCGCCGCGATGGCTTAGATACTTGCAATTCGCAGGATGCAACCAGCCTAGGGATTTCCGCAATTCGCGGTCAGCAAATCACAGATACTTCCGCTCTGCGCTTCCCGCGCCGCTTGGCCTGAGTCAGCAAACGTCCCCAGCGCCCAATTCCACTGAATGAATCGCAACACCGAAACCAGATCCATTTGCTGATTGGAAATGTAATTGGTCTTTGCGAAAGGTGAAATTACCAATACCGGTACGCGCGCGCCCAATCCGATGGTCCCATTCAGCTGAGGTGGCGGGACGTGATCATACCATCCTCCGCTTTCGTCCCAGATCACAATAATCGCGGTATTCGGCCACACACTTGAGCCCTTAACAGCTTGCACGAAGTTATCCAGCCACTCGATCCCGTTCGCGATGTTCCCTTGCCCGGGATGCATGCTGTGTCCGGGAGAAGGGTTTACCCACATAACCGACGGCACCGTCCCCGCGGACAATTGCGATTCAAAATCCGCGAGCGTGAAATTCTGCAGGTTGGCAGAATTGGCGGTTGTCTGAAAATACTGGAACGGATTTTCTTGAGGAACATAGTGCAAGCAGGTCCCATTCTGCTCATTTGAGAAAAACTCCTGAGACCACGCCCAGGAAATTTTCGCGGCCGATAGCTGGTCGCCCACATTCTGGAAGGTAAGCGGCGCGGTGATGGTCGCGCCGTTACTCTGGTTCTGTTGAAACAGCGCGGCACTGCACGAGTCTAATTGCGGATAGCCGTAAGGATCGCTTCCCGTGCCCACACCCGCCGAAGTCATGTAGAGCATATTGCTCGGCTCGCTGGCCATTGCAGCAGCATAAAAATTGTCTGCCAGCGCATATTGCTGCACGTATTTCCAAAGCGTATTTACCCCGAATTGTTGACCGTCGTTGGCGGTTCCAATGCTGGTGTCATCGTAATAGCCCATCGACTCATCGCCATTTTCGAAGGCATATTTGTCCATCTTCCCGGAATCAAAAGCGATTTGATAACTGGTGGCCGTGTGATGGAGGTCGTCGGGACTGAGATCGGTCAGCAGATGAGGCGTGATCATGTTTCCGGCTTGGTCGATTTGGTGATAACTGGGTAGCGAAGAATCCAGACCGTGGGTAGTCCCCGGATATGTGCCGAACAGATGGTCGAAGGAAGCGTTCTGCATCACCACAATCATCAAGTGTTTGACCGCTGAACGTGGCACCGATGACCGGGGATCTGGCGGAGCCGGGTCGCCTGGGGTTTGCGTGTTACTGGATCCTCCTCCGCAACTAGCGAGGACCATGCACAACCAAAATAATCCCACCCATCGCGCCAAAAATCTTCCCATCCACCGGCTCCTTCCAAAAGCGTCAAACTTCGATGCCCTTGCTATGACGTAAGTTGCTCACTTTAAGGGCACCCGACATACCCGATTAGACCTGGCGGTTCGGACTCCGTCGCGACAGAGAGCCGCTTTCGGTTTCTCGCTCGCTGTCGTAATCTTTTAAGCCTATGGATCCGAAACACCGCAGCCGTTTAATCACTGAGGGCCGTCAACGTGCCGGCGCTCGCTCCATGTTCA
>DATNAF010000041.1:0-6890 GCA_035572845.1 Terriglobales bacterium | reverse complement strand
TGCCTTCGTCAACTGAGGGACTTAGGCGCGAGAAAAGCTGCCTATGCTACGATCATTAAGTCTTTTAATGCCCACCGGAAAACTCAATATAGTGCCGCTCGGCGGCCTTGGCGAATTCGGCATGAACTGCATGGCGATTCGCTGGGGAGACGACATTCTGGTCGTTGATGCCGGACTCATGTTCCCTGAAGCTGAGTTGCTGGGCGTCGATATTGTCGTGCCCGACATCTCGTATCTGCTTGAAAACCGGCAGCGGGTTCGGGGCATTGTGCTTACGCACGGGCATGAAGACCACATCGGCGCTCTGCCATGGGTGCTGTCGGAGTTGAACGTACCCGTCTGGGGCACTGAGTTCACGCTAGCTTATGTTGAAGACAAGTTAGATGAGCACGGATTACTCGATAATGCAGATCTTAGGGAAATAAGGCCGGGGGAGCGCGTTAGGGTTGGACCGTTCACCATTCATCCTATCCAGGTGACACACAGCCTTGTGGATTGCGTTTCGCTGGCTATCCATACGCCGCTCGGGGTTGTGATACACACCGGTGATTTCAAGGTCGATCCCACGCCCACTGACAATCGGCTGTTTGATCTGCACGCATTTGCAGAATACGGCAAAGAGGGTGTGCTGGCGCTGCTCCAAGATTCGACCAATGTTGAACGCCGCGGGTATACGCCGAGTGAGCGCGCAGTCCGGCGCAAGTTCGACGAGGTATTTGCCCGCACCGAACGCCGGCTTTTTATCTCCTGCTTCTCTTCCTCCATTCATCGCATCAAGCTGGCGGTTGAAATGGCTTGGGAGCACGGGCGAAAAGTGGCATTCGTCGGCCGCTCGATGATCAGTTCATCCGAGATTGCGGAAGACCTGGGATACATCGAAATTCCCGAAGGACTGTTGGTTCATCCCGGAGAAATAAAAAACTTTCCGCCGGAAAAAATGTGCGTGCTGATTAGCGGGACACAGGGCGAGCCGATGTCTGCGCTGTCGCGCGCGGCGGTGGACAATCATAAGCACGCAACCATCGAGAAGGGTGATACGGTTGTACTTTCGTCGCGCATTATTCCTGGGAATGAGAAGGCGATCTATCGCATGGTCGATCATCTTTTCCGGCGTGAAGCGCACGTGATTTACGAGGACGGCTCCAGCCCACCGATTCACGTGAGCGGACACGCCAGCCAGGAAGAACTCAAGCTCATCATCAATCTGGTCAAGCCAAAATATTTCATTCCCATTCATGGCGAATACCGGCAGCTCAAGCTGCATGCAGAACTGGCGGCGTCGATGCATGGTTCTGTCGGCAACGTTATGTTGATTGAGAGCGGGGACGTTTTGGAATTTGACGAGCTCGGCGCGAGAAAAGCGGGACGGGTTAATGTGGGACGGATTTGTATCGATTCCGGGTCGCGGGCAGACGTGGTCGAAGATCTCGTAATTAAAGACCGCCGTCATTTGAGCGAGGACGGATTCGTGCTGCCGATTATCGCGATCAATAAGCTGACCGGAAAAGTTGAGATTTCTCCGGAGATCGTAACTCGCGGCTTCTCGGCGGGCGAGAATGGATTCATGAATGAAGTGCGTAATATCGTGGTGCAGACGCTCGGACAGTCGAGTGAAGAAGAACGCGCGGATTATGGCGTCATTAAGGAAAAGATTCGTGCGGACTTGAAGCGATATATTTCTAAGCAAACGCAGAAGCGGCCACTGATCATGCCCGTGATACTGGAAATCTGAAACAAAGGCGTCAACCACGAAGGACACGAAGGTTCACGAAGTAAAGCGTGTTGCCGGATGCCTCAGCTTTAAACCTGGAGTGCAAAAATCGTTACCCTCGACGACATTCGTGAAGCGCGGACACGGCTGGACGGAATTACTGTTCGCACTCCTCTGATTCCGCTCGAATGGAATGGGCGGAAGCTTTATCTCAAGCCGGAAAATCTGCAGCCCATCGGCGCCTTCAAATTACGTGGCGCTTACAACAAAATCGCATCTCTCACCGATGAAGAACGCGCGCGTGGCGTCATCACCTATTCAAGCGGCAATCATGCGCAGGGCGTGGCCTATGCGGCGCGAGCTCTGGCAACCAAAGCCATAATCGTGATGCCGCGCAATGCGCCCGCAATCAAGCGGGAAGCGACGGCTGCTTTAGGGGCGGAGGTGGTTTTTGTTGGTCCGAGCGGAGTTGAGCGCCAAATCAAAGCCGAAGAACTGGCCGCGGAACACGGCTATGTGATCATTCCTCCCTACGACGACGAGAAGATCATTGCCGGCCAAGGCACGGCTGGCCTTGAGATCCTGGAAGATTTGCCGGAAGTTGATCTGGTGCTGGTTCCCATCGGCGGCGGGGGTTTGATCAGCGGCATCTCCACCGCGATCAAATCTGTGAGGCCGGATGCGAAGGTAATAGGAGTCGAGCCCGAACTCGCCGCCGATGCGCAGGCCAGCTTTCGTGCTGGAGAGATTGTGAAATTCCCTCCTGAGCAAGTGTTGGCGACCAGCGCTGATGGTCTGCGGTCCCAATACGTTGGAACTTTGACGTTTCAGCACATTCGCCGCTATGTGGACGACGTGGTAACGGTCAGCGAAGAGGACATTTTTAATGCGGTGAGAGTTTTGGCGGAGAATCCCAAAACTGTGGCCGAACCCAGCGGCGCGGTGGCGCCGGCAGCCTGGCTGTTTCACCGCGATGCGCTCCCCGAATCGAACGCTGCCGTCGCGGTCATTAGCGGCGGCAACGTCGATCCGGAGTTAATCAAGAAAGCCCTTTCATCCGACCGCCCCACACTTATTTCACGGTAATCGAATCCACCACTTTCGCTATCTTTCCTTTTGAATCCACAGCCTGGACCACGAAGCGTTCGTTGTTTCCGACCGGCAGGGTGATGTTGGCGTTCAGAGTGCCGCCGCTCACGTGGTAGACCTCTTTGGAATTTACCCAGACCTGTGTTTGCGAGATCGAGTTAACTCCGGAAGCAGTTGCCGCGACGTGTACCGGATTGGTGTGCGTTGAGTGGTTCGCCGGGCTGGTCACGTTCAGGGTCAACACTGGAACCGCGAGGTATGCACCGCCCACGATAACTCGAGAGTAGTTGATGGCTGATGGGCACCAGCCAGCCATGTAAGGATTGTTAAGGGATTGCAAGCTGGGAAATGACTCCGTGCTCTCGCTAGATTCGCCCGTTTCGACGGCGAACGCGACAAAATTGCCAGAGTTCAGACAGCCGACGACGTCGGAACGTCCGTTGATTCCGTTCACGATGTTATTACTGAAATATGTCGGAGGCTCCAGAAAATCAGTCTCAGTGCCATTCACCCAGACGCCTTGCTGGTAATCCCCACTCTGCGCCCATCCGACGAAAATGCCGGGATTGTTGATGCCACTCAAGGCGCTGAAGTACGTGGGCTGGTTGTTGCGGGAGGGAGCGTTGTAATCGGTGAAGGTTCCATTCTTGTAAATGAATCCGTAGTTGCTGTCCCGGTTTCCCACAATCGTTCCGGCAGTATTAATTCCGCTAAGCATGGTAGACGACGCGCTTGGATAATCGATGGTTTTGAAAGCTCCCGCATGCAAAACGAAGCCGTGGGTATAGGAGGAACCCGATATCTGATACCAGCCTACAACGTCGCCTGTGTCGGCGATTCCGGTGGCCACAGTGAGGTCGGCCCCCGGAAAATCAATCGTGCTGTACTTGCCGTTCGAGTACTTAAAACCATGTGTCGTTGACGACGCATCGATGTAATAGGAACCCACAATCACGTTGCTATTGTTAATGCCGAGGGCGTCCGTAGAGTTTTGGAACGAGCCCGGATAATGTAATAGAGAGTATTGATAGGCTACGGCAGTGGAGGTTTGGGCTGAGGCTCCTGCGACTAGCAGTCCGCAAAAGGCAGCCAGAAATATAGGAAAGTGTAATTTCATAAGAGAGCTCCTGATACTGCGGCTAAAAAGATGCTGGAGCTACTCACCGCGATGTCTATCGATATTCCTGCAGCCTATCAGCCATACCTTAAGTTTCCTAAGCACCTAGATACCGCCGCCAGCGCCACATTCAGCGGAAGAGGTCAAATACAAACGGAGTTCCTGGTTTTGCGGAATTCATATGCGCCTGTACGATAGATTCATGAAGAAGCCGTACCATTTTGCTCTCCCGCTTTTGTCGATGCTACTGCTGAGCGCAGTATGGGTGAGGGCTGACGTAGTGCGCGCCGCTACCATTCGGGTTGCGCCTATTTATCTTTCGCCTGATGCTTCGTCGGCAAAGCTTGCGGACGTGGACCGTGGACGAGAGCTAGTATTCCTTGAGACCAGCGGAGACTGGGTCAAAGTAGAAGCCAATCTGACGGAAGAACGTATTGTTACCGGATGGATGCAGACCAAGGGCCTGATTCAATCGACGACGCCGGATGGAGACAAAATTCTGTTTGGCGAAGCGGTCGATTCGGAAGATCAGGCCAGCCAGCGCAATGGACGCCGCTATGCCGCGCAGGATGCCATGCGACTGTACGGTGAGGTGGCGGAGATTTTCCCGCAGTCTCCGCTCGCGGCGGAAGGCATGTACCGCTCGGCGGACATCCGCTGGCAGATCGAGAAAGTTGACGTCATGTCTTTGCCTTCCGCAAAGGAGCAGGACGCCTTTTTGCGCAGAGGGATGAACGAAGACTATTTCAAAAAAGTAATCAAGAAGTTCCCTGGCACGAAGTGGGCATATCTGGCTGCGTATCAGATGATCGACAATAAGTTATGCGGTGACTGGCAGGGGCAATCGAAGTGTCCACAGAAAGAAGCGGAGATTTACGAAAATTATGCGAAACAGTATCCGCAATCGCCGGCAGTCGCGCAGGCGTTGTACCATGCGGCATACCGGTGGTCGGCGTTGATTGAGATTTACAAGGCTGAAGATCAGGGAAAGAAATCAGAGGAAGCACGGGGCCACGCACTCGCGGACGCGCAGAAAGCGATTGCCCAGGCAGGAACGAGCGATTGGGGCCCACGAGCGCAGAGGCTGTTGTATATGGTGCAGCAAGGGATCCCGACTTATGGGAATGGAGGGTAAGCTTTCATGCAATCTCCCGATGATGAAAAAAGCAAAGAGATCAGTTCGAGAGTTGAGAAGTGGTTCAAGGAACTGGATAAATTCAATTCTGTTCCATTTCTGTTTGACCGCAACCAACCGACCACACCAACGCGCGAGATTTTTAATGAATCGGATGAAGATGGGACTCAGTCATAACATAGGTAGTTCGCTGAGTACTGAATGCTGATGCTCGGCATTTAGATTTGGAGTCGTAATGCGAGAGGCAGTAATCGTTTCATCCGTACGAACGCCGATTGGCCGTGCTTTCAAAGGGACACTGCGTGCAACGCGACCCGACGAATTGGCAGCGGTCGCCATTAAAGGTGCACTCGATCGCGTTCCTCAGTTGGATCCCCAAGAAATTGAAGATGTAATTCTCGGCTGTGCCATGCCTGAAGCTGAACAAGGAATGAACGTGGCACGAATCGCTTCCCTTCGTGCCGGGTTGCCGGTCGAGGTCTCTGCGATCACCATCAATCGATTCTGTTCCTCAGGATTGCAAGCAATCGCCAATGCCGCCGAGCGAATCATGGCGGGTGGGGCAGAGGTCATGGTCGCTGGCGGAACTGAATCGATGAGCATGATCCCGATGGGCGGGAATAAGATCTCGCCGAATCCATGGCTAGTGGAACATTATCCCGATGCTTATCTCTCGATGGGATTAACGGCGGAGCGACTGGCCAAGCGATTCAGCATAACGCGTGGAGCGGCGGATGAATTTTCATTGCGCAGTCATCAGAAAGCCATGGCGGCGATCCAGGCGGGCAGGTTTGAAGACGAGATTGTGCAGGTGCCAGTGAGCTTCACTATACCCGATGGCAATGGTCATGGGACGACGCCGGACAGCCGAGGGCGGCTGTCCCCACGTGACCAGGGCAAATTGACACGAGAAGAAATCATTTTCAAAGTTGACGAGGGGCCGCGTGCTGACACTTCGCTCGAAGCGCTTGCTTCACTGAAACCTGCGTTTCACGTTAAGGGTACGGTGACTGCCGGCAATTCGTCGCAGATGTCAGATGGCGCGGCGGCAGCGGTCGTAATGTCGGCCGAACGAGCGCGAGCATTGGGAATTAAACCGTTGGCGCGGTTCGTGGCTTTTGCAACCGCGGGATACAAGCCGGAAGAAATGGGACTGGGGCCGGTGTTCGCGATTCCAAAAGCGTTGAAACTTGGCGGGCTGAAGTTATCGCAGATTGACGTGATCGAGCTCAACGAAGCTTTCGCTGCGCAATCGTTGGCGGTGATTCAAGAAGCTGGGCTGGATCCCGAACGTGTAAACCCTAATGGTGGCGCGGTTGCGCTCGGACATCCACTAGGCTGCACTGGCGCGAAATTGACGGCGACCATCATTCGCGAAATGAAGCGGCGCAATGCGAAGTACGGATTGGTGACTATGTGCGTCGGGGGCGGCATGGGGGCGGCCGGAATTTTTGAGAATCTGAACTAGAAATGATCGGCAGAAAGTCGGCATCTCTCGCCACAGCTTCGTGAGTCATTCATTCCGGTAGTACAATAATCCGTTTTGTCCTATGTCTCACGCAGTTCAGTTCGAGTTGCGGTTGGCCAAGCGGATGTCACGGCTGGGCACCGAAACTGCATTTGAAGTCTTGAACCGGGCTCGTGAGCTGGAGCGCCAAGGTAAAGACATCATTCACCTGGAAATCGGTGAGCCCGACTTCGACACACCCGAAAACATAGTTCAATCCGCGGTAAACGCGCTCAATGCCGGTTGGACACACTATGGTCCGTCTGCTGGCCTGCTGGATCTGCGCAAAACGATTGCCGATGAAGTGAGCCACAGCCGCGGCATTCAAGTG
>DATNAF010000040.1:0-7668 GCA_035572845.1 Terriglobales bacterium | reverse complement strand
CAAGATCCACGCGTCCCTGCTCGCTTCGGGTTACACGATCGCGGCGGTTATCGCGAACGAATTCACGGAAGCAACTGGGGATCTTTATCTTTCTTCGTTGATCGAACTGGGGCTGGTGCTCTTCCTGATCACGATCGTCATCAATGGACTGGCGAGACTGTTGATCGTTGCGACTACGGGGCCGGGGACAAAGAAATGACCGCCCATCTCCGGTGGCGCAAGTTTCTCAATGGAACGATGCTGGGGCTGACCGGTGCCTGCACCATCATCACCGTGTCGATGTTGTTCTTGATCTTGGGTTACCTGATCTGGAATGGCGGGAAGTCGTTGAATCTGGCTTTTTTCACGAAGCTCCCGCTCAGCCCCGGCGAAACCGGCGGCGGCATGGCGAACGCGATCCTCGGAAGCTTCCAGATCATTGCGATTGCCACAATCATCGGAGTTCCTGTCGGATTCCTGGCAGGTGTCTATCTTTCCGAATTTGGCGGCTCCGCGTTTCCATTCCTCGTCCGCTACGCGGCCGATCTGCTGAATGGCGTCCCATCCATCGTGATCGGCATTGTGGCGTGGGCTCTTGTGGTTGTGCCGATGCACCATTTTTCCGCGCTTGCCGGAGGAATCGCGTTAAGCCTCATGCTGATTCCGATCACCGTCAGGACCACCGAACAGTTCTTGCACGAAGTGCCGCAGTCGCTGCGCGAAGGCGCTCTCGCCCTGGGTGCCAGCAAATGGAGGATGGTGGCAACGGTCGTCATTCCAGCCGCCACCGCGGGCGTCCTGACAGGTGTCATCCTGGGAGTGGCTCGCATCGCCGGAGAAACCGCGCCGCTTTTGTTCACCGCGCTGAATAATCAGTTCTGGAGCGCGGGCCTGGACGAGCCGACGGCTTCCCTGCCCGTCATGATTTACACGCACGCCATTTCGCCATATGAAGACTGGCACCGGCAGGCTTGGGCCGCGGGACTTGTTTTGATCGCTCTTGTTCTAATTGCCAACGTTGCCGCGCGCCTCATTCTCTCGCGCGGCGCATCTACTCAAAGAGGATGATTCGCATGAGCACCAAGCCGGAATTAAAACTCAGGAACAGCACGATGTCACCACAACCAGCGGAGAAGGTGTCGACGTCCGGAAGGTCTTTGGCGCGGAAAGTCAAATTAAGAACATCGGACCTCTCGTTCTATTACGGAAGCTATAAGGCTCTCCACGAAGTGTCTGTCGAATTCGCGGAGAACGAAATAACGGCGCTTATCGGTCCGTCCGGCTGCGGCAAATCGACCTTCCTCAGGACGCTGAACCGTATCTATGAAACGATCCGGGGCGCCCGTGCGGAAGGAGATATTCTGCTGGACGGCGAGGACGTTTTCACGACCGATGTTACAAGTCTGCGCCGCCGCGTAGGGATGGTTTTCCAGCGGCCCAATCCTTTTCCGAAATCGATCTACGACAACATTTCCTACGGCGTCAAGGTCAACGGGCTGCGCGGCAAAAGCTCCATGGACGATCTGGTGGAGAAGAGCTTGCGCCGGGCCGCACTCTGGAATGAGGTGAAAGATAAGCTTCGCAAGCCCGCTTATGCGCTCTCGGGCGGACAGCAACAGCGTCTCTGTATCGCCCGCGCCCTGGCAGTCGATCCTGAAGTTCTTCTGCTCGATGAGCCGTGCTCAGCGCTCGATCCGATCGCGACCGGTAAAATTGAAGAGCTTCTCTTTGAAATCAAGAATCAGTGCACGATGGTGATCGTGACGCACAATATGCAGCAGGCGGCGCGTGTTGCGGATCGGACCGGCTTCTTCCTGCTGGGAAAGCTGATTGAGTTCAACACAACTGAGATTATTTTTAAGACTCCGGCGAAGAGAGAGACCGAAGATTACATTACCGGCCGGTTTGGCTGAGGGAAATTACCGTGCGACATTTTTCCGTTGAGCTCGAACAATTGCAGCAGATGCTGCTCCAGATGGGAGGGCTGGTCGAATCGGCCATCCACCGCAGCGTCCGGTCCTTCACCGAGCGGGATCAGAATCTGGCGAATCAGGTTCTGCAGGATGAAGAACGAATCAATCGGATGGAGATTGAGATCGACAAATTCGGCACGCGACTGCTTTTGCTCAATCAGCCGATGGCGCGCGATCTGCGCTTCATCACCGCCGGTCTGAAGATCAACACCGATCTCGAGCGCATGGGAGATCTCGCCGTGAATATCGCGGAGCGATCACTGTCGCTTATGAGTTCCCCCACGATCAAACCGATGATCGACATGCCGCGAATGGCGTCGCTCGTGGAATCGATGGTGTTGCGTAGTTTGGACGCATTCGTCAAGGGCGACGAGCCGACGGCGCAGGAAGTGCTTGTTTCCGACGATGAAGTGGATCATCTGCGCGACAGCATTTATAAAGAACTCGTGGATTTCATGCAAAAAGATCCGTCGACCGTGCAGCGAGCAGTCGATCTGATTTTCGTTGCGAGAGACCTGGAACGCATCGCGGATCACGCCACCAACATCGCGGAAGACGTCGTGTATCTGGTAAAAGGCGTAGATGTCCGTCATCGTGGCGTAGCGGAGACCGCCGAGCCCTAAGCCGGCTGCTTGAAGCTTGCTAGCGAGCGGACGCGTACCGCGGTGACCGCAGTGCTCTGCTTCTTCTTCGAGACCAGGTGCTGGTGCCGCTGCTCGCCTCGACCGCTAATGTTAATGACAATTTCGTTGTCTTGGCAGAGTCGACGATGTTGGATCGGCTCTATGCCGAACTCCGCGGCACGATGCGGCAAGTGTTTTTTCATCTTGGACTTGCGGCTTAGATCCACAACATCTTATTGATGGACTGATGCTAACCGCGTAAAATTCCGAGCCTCCATTTCGACCCCTCTCCGCGATCAGTCTGAACCCTCCTCTGGATCGCCTAACCGCGCTGTTTTCGACAGTGCAGAGGCAATTCATGTCACGTTCCAATCAGGTCACCAAACACCAACATCACACACCCGGAGGTCTCGAAAGGATCGGACCGCTCCTAGCGCAAGCTCATCCTGACCTCGTCATCTCGAAGCGACGAATTCGCAAGGTTGAGTCTATCGAGTGTGTCCGGCTGAAGCGTGAACGCGCGCGGCAGAACCTCGGCTTCTCATCCCGGCCGTTTGTGCGGCCTGCCGTGAAAGGCCGACTTTGGGCTGCCTGCTCCATGAGCGCCGGAACGGTCGGTTCGTGTTGCAGGTCACCGGACATCCAAGCTACGGTCTGCCGTGGGGGCAAGATAGGCTGGTCCCAATTTCCCTTGCGACGCTCGCGATCCGACAGCAGTCGCCCTCGGATCACCTTCGACAGTGCAGCCCAGATGCTGGACACATTCGCGATGCAGCAGGGCGGTTCGCAGTATCGGGGCTGGTCGGGGCATTCAAACGCATCTTCGGGGCGACGATCTTCTTCGGCACCGACATGCAACGCGAACGTGCAGCAGTTGTTCACCGCGCCCGTTTTAATTTCATGAGCGAAGCCCGGATCTGGTATTCGAAGGATTCCCAGTAAAAGCTCCTGCAGGGGGGACTGCCAGAACGTGATTATTCTGAGCGACGAGTTCTATCGCGAGATTCTCAATCACCCGATTCCGACCGATCTGGAGGGGGCCAAGGCGCTCTTGTCCAGCCCAGCCGCACTCGATTTGTTCATGTGGCTTTCCTACCGTTGCTTCACAGCACAGGGGAAGGAGCGAGTTCCGCTCTTCGGCGATTTCGGCCTCATCAGACAACTGGGGAGCGCTGACTATGCACGGCCTCGGGGGTTCCGCGAAAAGCTGGAGGGTTGGCTCGATTTGGTTCGTACGATGTGGCCCGAATGCCCCGCCTCAATTGATCCTGATGGCAATGGGCTGTTTGTTGACCGAGCAAATGCGCTCCTTTCACTCGGAGGCACTGATGCGGACAATTGATCAGAGAACCGGAATCTGCCGACTGTGACTCGGTCGTGGAGTCATACCCTATCGTAAAAGCGCCTTAAAACAAGATCAATGCTAAATGTTTGCGCACCCATCTCCCCTCTGACTTGTTCATTGGCATACATCAGAACTCTCGGTTTTGCGACGGAAAGTAGCTAATCCCTTTTGATGCTCGGACTATCTATTGTTTCCATGCCGGAATTGCCATTAGGGCTGCGACGACACTCTAGGAATTTCAGCGCATGTGCGGGAGATATGCCGCAAACTCGCTCGTAGCGGACTCTCAGGTCGGAAGGCGATTCCGAATCACTTGGGAGAGATAACTCTGATGGTCAGATTGATCTTAGCGTTGCTGGGTTCGTAATCAAGAATTTCCAAACGGCGTTCCCGCCACTTTTTCCCGTCAGCCATGAGAGTGGTGCGACGGTTCGGATCAAGCGTTGGCCAATCCGGTGAAATTCTTGAACGTATGGAACCGACGCTTCCACACTTTCACCGGATCCCGTCCACATTGATCCGGTGATCGCTGACTTTACTCCGAGTACTCTCAAAAGCTGGAGAGAAATCGTGGTTGCTGCGCTTCCAGCAATAACCTGACTGCCCGGGTGCTCTTCTCCACATTTTTGCTGACCGGTTTCCGTGAGCAGGAAGTGATGTACCAGGCCTGGGCTTCTTCCCCAAGCGCTGGGAGGAGAGAAAGGTCCCAGTGCCGGTACGCTTAGCCAACATCCTCGAGCTGCACCCGCAGACGAGTGGAAGTGTTTTCATGTTCCCTTCGCCGACCGGGAATCGCGAGCAGAACATGCTGCGCCTCTGTAAGCCATTGCCGAGCGAGTAGGCCTTGATCCGGCGGCGTTCGATTTGAAGACCTTTCGATCCACCTACGCGACGCGGATGCTACGTCAAGGTTTCGATGTAAGGACTGTTCAAGACTGGATGGGGCACAAGTCGCTAGAGACCACGATGCGCTACCTGGTTCCCGCAACCGATGTGCATGATCGTTTGGATGAGATCGAAATCCCCGGAGTTACAGAGTCCGCGATTCCCAAGAAAGCGCCGGCTAGTGAGCGCGGTCTAGTGGACCCCCAGAAGAGGATGCGGCGATAGACTCGTTCTGGCACGTGGGCTAAGGCATCCTGTATTGCGGTGTAATCTTCTTCGGCCGAAAATGAGGAAGGGGTTCATCCCCAAACGCGAAATGAGCCCAAACGTCTCCATTCGGGCTTCAGACACGGGGCAACGCTATGAGGCTTTGCTTCGCATCAGTGAGGCGCTTTCTGCGTGTCGAGAGCCTGAGGACCTGACAAAAATCCTCTCGGAAGAACTGGGCGAATTCCTCGACTTCTTCCAGTTCTACATCATCGTTTACAAGGAGAATTCCACCGACGTCGAATGGGCCGTGGTGGGGTCCGAGAAGAGCCTCGTCAGTGCGTACGCCGATGTGCCAGTCCAAGAGCGGCCGTCATGGCGGGCATACGCCACACAGGAACCTTTCCACATCGCTGATTGGGATGGAGATGAAAGGGTTCCGCCGCGCCTTAAGGAAGGCATTGTAGCCCAGGGTCTTAAAGATCGGGCCGCTTGTTTTTGTGCCCCTCACCACACCGCATCGGCCTTGGGCACCCTGGGCATGTCCGGGCCTCCTGGCTCCGCTTACAGTAGCGAAGACATTGGCTTCCTACGCCTGATCGGGCGTGTGGTTGCGTTCGCGATCGATGACAATTTCAATCTCAGGCAGGCCGAGGCCGCAAAACGAGAATTACAACGTCACAACGAGCGGCTGCAACGCAACAGGCTTACGGATTACTGGCGCGGCGTCTTGGCGTCAAGCCAATCAGGGGAGATCGAAGCGCGCCTGCGCCGGTTCGACGGGTTGTACCGATGGTTTCTGTTCCGCGCGACCCCATCCCTCGACAACAACGGAAAGGTCGTGAAGTGGTACGGAACTAATACCGATATCGAAGAGCGCAAGAAAGCAGAGCAAGCCGTTGCCGTTAGGAATACTCGACTCCAACTTCTCCTGAAGCTGACCAAGCAGATTACTTCCAACCTGGAGCTTCGCGAATTGCTGCGGGCAATCTCAGCAAGTATTCGTGAAGTCATGGATTGCGACGCAGTCCATATTTCGCTCGCCGATCCGGCATCGGGTAAATTCCGCCTGTACGCCCTGGATTTTCCAGAGGGCAAGGGCTTTGTCAAGGAGGAAATGCTCATCGAGTCGGTCGGCGCCTGTAAGAGAGCTCTGGAAACGCGGCAACCGACAACCAGGAATACTGCCAATCCCCAAGAATTCCCGCCCGATCTATACAAGTTGATGGTGGCGGAGGGGCTGAAGACTCAAGGTGTGATACCGCTTGTCAGCCGCGGCCAAGTCGTCGGATTTCTGACCATTAACCGCAGCACTGATGATGCCTTCCTGCCAGATGAGATCGGTTTTCTCAAAGAAGCATCCGGCCAGATAGCCATCGCTATCGAAAATTGCCTGGCCTTCAGCGAGATTTCCGAGCTGAAAGAAAAGCTTGCGCAAGAGAAGCTATATCTCGAAGAAGAAATCCGGGGCGACATGAATTTCGAGCAGATTGTGGGCAACAGTCCGGCTCTCAAGCATGTACTCCAACTCGTCGAAACCGTCGCGCCCAGCGATTCAACCGTTCTACTGCTCGGTGAAACGGGAACCGGCAAGGAGTTGATCGCCCGCCGATTCACGATCGCAGCCGTCGCAAACACCGCACCTTCGTAAAGGTGAACTGTGCGGCAATTCCCACTGGCCTGCTGGAGAGCGAATTGTTTGGTCATGAAAAAGGCGCCTTCACGGGCGCCATCACCCAGAAGGTTGGCAGGCTCGAATTGGCGGACCAAGGCACGCTCTTTCTGGACGAAGTGGGCGACATTCCGCTTGAAATCCAGCCGAAGCTGCTGCGGGCACTGCAGGAGCAGGAGTTCGAACGGTTGGGAAGCACACATATGTCGTCATCAGCACCGGCACGCGAGCGCGGCTGGACCCAATTCCGGGTCTTGCGGAGTCGCGGCCTCTCACGCATGTCGAGGCGCTTGAACTTGATGAGGTACCAAAGCATCTCATCGTAATTGGCGGTGGCTACGTTGGGCTCGAATTATCGCAGGCGATGCGCCGCTTCGGCAGTGACGTCACAGTGATCGATCGTAACGACCGCCTGGCGCACCACGAAGATGACGACGTGACTCAAGGCCTCCACGCGCTCTTCAAAGACGAAGGCATCGAGGTGGTTCTAAATGCTCGCATTAAAGGTATATCGGGAAAATCCAGCGACCAGGTACAAGTTGTATTCGGAGACGGCGGCAGGGAGAAAACAATAGAAGGTACCCATCTGCTTGTCGCATCAGGTCGCACTCCAAACACCAAGAATATCGGCCTGGAGCTGGCCGGCGTCGAGCTGACCAGGGACGGATACGTGAAGGTGAATGAGCGGCTTGAGACAACCGCGCCTGGAGTGTGGGCCGTCGGCGATGTAACGGGCGGACCGATGTTCACTCACATCAGTTTTGACGACTTCCGGGTGATCCGCGACAACATCAACGGGGGGAACCACGTGACGGCCGGCAGGCAAGTGCCATTCTGCATGTTCATTGATCCAGAGTTGGCACGCGTAGGTCTCAGCGAGCGACAAGCTCAGGATAGGGGCATCGCGTACCGCATGTTCAAGATCCCCATGGAAGCAGTGCTCCGGGCATTCAGGGATTCATCCCGAAGCCGGCCGTTGAAGCT
>DATNAF010000039.1:0-4919 GCA_035572845.1 Terriglobales bacterium | reverse complement strand
CAAGGGCCATCTGGCGCTGGCCGAGGCTGCTCGTGAACGCTGCCACCTGGGTCGAATTTACTTTGTCCCCACTAACGTTCCGCCGCATAAAACGACGCAGCCTGCCGCCTCTTTCTTTCATCGTTACGCCATGACCGCGCTGGCCACGCACGGCGAGAAAGCATTTGTGCCCTCTTTGCTGGAGGGGCCGGGTGAATTTGTATTGCATGACAAGAAAAGTGCGCGGGGAAGTGTGGCCTCCGCTCCGAACTACAGCATTGACACCATTCGGCGGGTAAAGCAATCGCTGAAAAAATCCGACCGGCTATTTTTTCTGATCGGAGTCGACGCCTTCAAAGACATTTCCAAGTGGCGCGAGTCCGAAGCGCTTTTCTCCGAATGCGATTTCATCGTGGCCAGTCGTCCCGGTTTTTCGCTGGCCGACGTGGCCGCATCGCTTCCCGAAAAACTGCGTCCACGCGCCGAAGTCACGAAGCCGTTCGCGAAGCAGCCTGCTGCCGGAGATCTCGTCCTCCCCGGCCTGACTCTGCATCTGCTCGACAACGTGAACCAGAACATATCGGCGACGGCAATTCGTCAGGCGGTTAAAGTCAAACGTCCGATCAAGAAATTCGTTCCGGAAAGTGTGGAAGAATACATCAAGAAAGAGGGATTGTATGGTGGTTAGTTGGCCAACTTTCGATGTCGTTGGCCGGCGGCCGATGACTCGCATGAAGAAGACAGATTCGAAAAAGAGTGATCTCAAAAAGAAAAACGAGCTGAAGCGCCAGGTCACGCTTGCTCTTGCCGCCTGTGAAGACAAGAAGGCTGAGCAGATCAGCGTACTCGAGATGGACCAGAGCTCCGGCGCCTTCACCGACTACTTTCTAATCTGCAACGGGACCAATCCCCGCCAGGTGCAGGCCATTTCGGACGAGGTCGAGCTGCGGCTCAAGCGGTCCGGGCTGTATCCCAACAATATTGAAGGCCACCGTCAGGGTGAGTGGGTGCTGATCGACTACGTGGATTTCGTCGTCCATATTTTTTCCGAGTCAGCGCGCAAGTATTACGATCTCGAGCGGCTTTGGAAATCGGCGAAGAAGATCGACTCCGCAGATTTTGTAGCCAAACCGCGTAAACGCGCTGTTGCTAAAGCGCGAACGAAGAAGCCTGCGTAACAAAATAAAAAGCGCTTAACCGCAGAGTTCGCAGAGAAAAACAAAACGAGAACGCGGAGCACGACTAATATTGCCAAAGAGAACCCTCGATATTCTTTGCCCCTCTGCGCCGTTCTCAGCGATCTCTGCGGTTAAAATCTTTAATCTCGTGAAGCTCACCGTCGCATGGATCGGCAAAACTAAAACCCCCGCCATCCAATCACTCGCCGATGAATACTTAAAACGCCTGCGGCAGTTTGCGGAAGTGGACGGTATTTCCTTAAAAGACGAAGCTGCTGTGCTGAAACTTTCTGGTCGCGAAGGGAAAAGCCCCCGCCGTTACCTCGTGCTGCTCGATTCCCGCGGAAAACAGCTGTCTTCGGAAGAGTTGGCGCAGTTTCTTCGCTCGCATCAAGACCGAAATCCCACGCCGCTCTTATTCGCAATTGGCCCCGCCGACGGCTTTGCCGAGAATACCCGCAGTCATGCCGATTTCACCCTGTCTCTTGGAAAGATGACCATCGCCCATGAACTGGCGCGTGTGGTTTTGCTCGAGCAACTCTATCGGGCGTTCACTATTTTAAAGGGGCATCCGTACCATCTGGGGCATTAAACCTCTCAATGCGGGCCTGTACTTCTGTGATGTTTCCCGCCAGCCCGCCACCCCGTAGAGTGCTCACCTAGGCCCTCCCCTAGAGGATGCCCATGAAAAACCCGGTCGAAGTTCTTCGTCGCAAGGAAGTCGAGCTGAAACGCCTGCAGGAGGAAGTGCAGGCATTGCGCCAGGTTTGCAGTTTCGTAAACGAGCAAAAGCAGACTGGCGGGTCAACCGGCACGCTGGTTCAAATGCCCCAGATTTACACCGCGTAAGGGCGTCGCCTCAATTCCTCCGCGCACTTGGTGCCTATCACTGGGCAATTGAATTTCGATAAACTCCAGTGAGTGGCCTCCGCTGACCAACTCGGTCTTAGTTTTTCTGCTCCCGAACGCAAGGTATGGATTGTTCGCGACCTCGTCGCGGCCGTGCGAACGCGGGTGGAGCGCGAGTATAGCGATATCTGGGTGGAAGGCGAGATCTCGAACTTTCGCGCCCATGACTCCGGCCATCTTTACTTCACGCTGAAAGATCAAAATTCACAAATTCGCGCGGTGATGTTTCGTTCCCAGGCGCGGCTGCTGCGCTTTCGCCCGGAAGATGGAATGCAGATTGTTTTGCGCGGCCGGGTTACGGTTTTCGAGGGCCGCGGCGAACTGCAACTCTCAGCCGAATACCTGGAGCCCAAGGGCGCGGGCGCGCTGCAGATCGCATTCGAACAACTCAAGGCTAAGCTACAGTCAGAAGGCCTGTTCGACGCATCCCGCAAAAGGCCAATCCCTGCCTTGCCGCGCTGCATCGGAATTGTGACTTCGCCGCAAGCTGCCGCCCTGCGGGACATTCTGAATATTCTGCGTCGCCGTCATCACAGCGCCACCATACTCATCTACCCGGCGCAGGTGCAGGGTGAAAGCGCAGCCGCCGACGTCAGCAATGGCGTGAAGTATTTCAATCGCATGAAAAACGTCGACGTAATCATCATCGCCCGTGGCGGCGGTTCAGCCGAAGATCTGGCTGCCTTCAATCACGAGGGATTGGCGCGGGTCATCGCCGGATCGGGCATTCCGACGATCTCCGCGATCGGCCATGAAACCGATTTCACCATCGTTGATTTCGTCGCCGATCTGCGCGCGCCCACGCCGTCAGCAGCCGCCGAACTGGTCATTCGTTCGCGCCAGGAAATAGAAGAACAAGCCGAGTCCTTGCGTCTGAGGCTGACTCGTGCCATGCGTTACCGCTTGCTGATTGCCAAGCAGACTCTGACCGAAGCCGCGCAACACGGCGCATTCGCCCGCATGATGGAAGGAATCAACCAGCGCCAGCAGCGGCTCGATGATTTGCGCTTTCGACTGGAAACAGCCGAACGTAAATTGATTGAACGAAATCGCCGTCGTTGGGAGCACGTTTCCGCCGCTATTCGCCACTACGATGCGCGCAGAGTTTTGGCGGGGATGCGCCGCGATCTAACCTCCAAAAGCAATGCCATCGCTTCCGCAATCAACACCGTTCTGCTACGCCGCCGTTTGCGCGCTGAGCAACTCGAGCAGCAGCTCAAAGCGCTATCACCTACAGCCATCCTGGAGCGCGGCTATGCGCTGGTGTTTGATTCGCAAGGAAAGCTGATAAAGGATCCATCTCAGGTGGATAGTGGCGACGAAATTTCTGCCCGGCTTGCCCATGGCTCGCTGACGGCACGGGTAGAGAAAAAGCACTTATGAATCGGGTTCCATCCTAGTCAACCCGATCTTCTTCACGACGTGGCAGAATCGCTTCCCGGTGTTTCCCTCGATGAAATATCTAATTCTTGCCGTTACCGTCCTTTTCGCGACCAGCGGCGCAACTGCGCAAACGAATACCTGGCAGCCAGCTTCAGGATATACACAGGTGCCGATTTGGCCGGGCACACCGCCCGATGCTCGGCGTCTCTCCGGACCGGAGTACGTGGAGAAAGTTGGTGACGTGCCTGGAGGCGCTGTTGTAGCAGGTAAAGTTTCGCAGCCCACCATGACGGTCTACCCGGCACGGGGAAAGAACACGGGCGCAGCCGTTGTGGTATTTCCGGGCGGCGGCTATTGGGTCCTCTTCATGGATCTCGAAGGCACAGAAGTTTGCGACTGGCTCACGCCGAGGGGAATCACCTGTGTGCTGTTGAAGTATCGCGTGCCCGGCGAGCACCTTTCGCCTAGATCAGGTGCGTACCCAACATCGCCTATGGCCCTTGAAGATGCGCAAAGAACAATAGGAATAGTGCGCCTTCACGCTGCCGAGTGGCATATTGATTCTCACAAAATTGGAGTTCTCGGCTTTTCCGCCGGCGGACATCTGGTCGCCGCTATCAGCACACACTTCGATAAGCGCTTGTATCCAGCCGTGGACGCGGCCGACAAAGAAAGCTGCCGCCCGGATTTTGCTGTCGCTCTCTATCCAGGGCACATGTTGGAGCACACCACTAATGCCTTCCAACTCAATCCATACGTGCCCGTCACCCGCCGAACGCCGCCTACATTCATTGTGCAGGCCGAAGACGATCCCATCGATACGATACAGAACTCACTGGTTTACTACTCCGGGCTCAAGAAAGCCGGTGTTCCCGTGGAAATGCATCTATTTGCACATGGCGGGCACGGCTTTGGACTGCGACGCACGGAATTCCCCATCACTGACTGGCCCCGTTTGGTGGATACGTGGCTGGAAACGATCGGAATGACTTTCCCGATCAAGGGCGAGACATCGCCTTCGGACAACTCTCGAGTCAAGTCGACCAGCCCCTAGCGAGCTAAATTTCCTTCTGTCTACCTTTTACTGCACGCAACCGGTTCGGTCGCGTTCATCGAAGTGGGCAGCCTCGATGAAGAATGGAAGACTAGTCGGCCGACTTTTGTTCGTCATCGGATGTGCAGGACCGCCGTTGTTCTATTCAACTCCTCCATCATTTCCCACGCACCAAGCATTCGCTGTCTGTCCCCTCTGCCCAATTGTTGATGTAGCTTTCGCCCACCCACTGCTATGGTTACAAATAGGCCTTCAATTAGGCATCATTCAGGGCATTATGTTCGCTGTGTTTGGGTTCACGATGGGGTGCTTCGTTTCAGCACTTTCACAACGTTAGTGTCTAGGCATAAGCGTTGCTTCACTTTACCCCTGCATTACAATATTTCTGCAAGCCTGCGTGCACGGTCTGAAAGGGG
>DATNAF010000038.1:0-4222 GCA_035572845.1 Terriglobales bacterium | reverse complement strand
CAGAGGCATGAGTCTGGATTCAGACGCTATCTCGCATCCGGCAGGCGGCACCTCAACTGGCAAGGTACAGAGTTTACTGGACTACGCAAGAATGGGGAGGAGTTCCCGGTGGAAGTTTCCTTCGGGGAATTAACCTCGGATGGGCACCACGTGTTTACCGGTTTTATCCGCGACATCAGTGAAAGAAAGCGGACCGAGGAAGCCCTGCGGCGAAACGAGGCTCACCTGGCACAAGCGCAAAGACTTGCTCACGTGGGAAGTTGGGTTTGGCAGGTAACCCCACGAAAGGTCGTGCATCTGTCAGAGGAATGCTATCGAGTATATGGTTTCGACCCGCAGGGTGGCATCCCCACCTGGCAGGAACGGCTGCATCGGATTCATCCGGATGACCGGACCGACTGGCAGGCGGCTATCGATCGTGCGATTGACGGGAAATCGGATTACGAAATGGAGTTCCGGGTTCTGCCCCCGCATTCAGCAGTTCGGTATATCCATTCTGTAGGCCGGCCTGTTCTCGGTCCGTCCGGGAAATTGGTGCAATATGTCGGCGTCGATATGGATGTGAGCGAGAGGAAGGAGGCGGACGAAGCATTCCGGCATGTCGTAGTGGGCACCGCGGCCACCACAGGCAGCGACTTCTTCCAGAGCCTGGTGCAGCACATGGCCCAGGCGTTTCACGCCCGCTATGCCTTTGTTACGACTTGTGATGACCAGAAGCGTGCCCGCTCGCTGGCGTTCTGGAAGGGCAATCGTCTGGGGAAGAACTTCGATTTTGACATCGCCGAGACTCCCTGCGAAAAGGTGCTTCATGGCGAAATTTGCCATTACAGGCAGGGGCTGCGGAGCCTGTTCCCTCTCGATAAGTTCCTGGCGGATTGGCAAGCAGAAAGCTACCTCGGCGTTCCCATGCTCGACCGCAGCAACCGCGTCATTGGTCATATTGCGATTTTGGACGACAAGCCGATGGATGCCGATTCGCGCGCCATCGATTTGCTTAAGATCTTCGCATCCCGTGCCGCCGCGGAATTGAAGCGCCAGAGGGCCGAAGACGAACTGCAGGCGGCGCTGCAGGAACGCGAGAGAATGCGGGAAGAACTGGCCCATCTCGCACATCTGAACCGAGTCAGCACCATGGGAGAGCTCGCGGCCTCGTTGGCGCACGAAATCAAGCAGCCGATCTCGGCCGCGCTGACAGACGCCAAAACTTGCCTGCGATGGCTTTCTCGCGACCAGCCCGACGTACCAGAGGCACAGGAAGCAGCGTCACGACTCGTCAAGGATGCAACCCACGCCACTGACATCATCAGCCGGATCAGCTTGCTATTCAAGAAGGGCACTCTCCAGCGGGAGTTGATCGAAGTGAATCAGGTTATTCAGGAGATGATCTCGCTGTTGCGCATTGAGGCAGCGCGGTATTCCATCGCTATCCATAGCGAACTGAGCGACGGCCTCCCCGGCATCTATGCTGATCGGGTCCAAATACAACAGGTTCTCATGAATCTGATACTCAACGGCATCGAAGCCATGAAGGATGAAGGTTCTGGTGGTGGGCTCACGGTCACGTCGCGGCGAGAAGGCGAAGCCCACGTCCTGGTATCGGTCCGCGATACCGGTGTGGGACTGCGGCCAGAATACGAGGAGAAAATCTTCAATGCGTTCTTCACAACTAAGACGGAGGGCACTGGTATGGGACTGGCCATCAGCCGGTCCATCATCGAATCGCACGGCGGCCATCTATGGGCTACCTCGAATGATGGGCCGGGTACAACATTTCAATTTACGCTGCCGAATGAAGCCACGACGTACGAAGGTGTGATCGTGTCGCTGCACGCTAATCGCTGAACTCTGTGGCCTCTGGGGTATGATGCTAATCTGCAAACCGATGAAGGAGCGCGGGTTCCTGTCGGTCGACCGCTATAGAACCCGGCGCAGGGGGAACCAGGAAAGGTACCGTAGAAAAAGTTCGTAACACGGTAGGTTCGACGCGCCTCCGGCGGCGTTGTCGAAGACTCTCCAGAGGGCGCAGATGGCATCCGAAGCTGTACCAACTGTGTATATCGTCGACGACGATGCTCGTGTACGCGCATCGATCCAGGGGCTTCTTAAGTCGGCGGGTCTGCATTCGATTGGATTTGAAACGGCGGAACAGTTCTGGGGAGAAGAACTAGCGGATGGCCCCAGTTGTCTCATCCTCGATGTGAGCCTGCCAGGCATAAGTGGTCTCGATTTTCAGCAACAACTTCGGCGAGCAGGGCGGCCGCTTCCCATCATTTTCATCACTGGACATGGAGATATTCCCATGTCCGTCAAAGCTATGAAATCTGGTGCTTTGGAATTCCTTACAAAGCCTTTCGGGGATCAGGACCTGCTGAATGCGGTCGAACAGGCTCTGACCGCCGATTCGAGCAGTCGTAGAGAACATGCTGAGATCACTGCGCTCGAAAAGAGATACGACCGCCTGACACACAGAGAGAAAGAGGTCATGGAACTGGTAGTTTCGGGAATGCTCAATAAACAGATAGCAGCAGACCTAGGAATATCCGAAATTACGATCAAGGTCCACCGCGCACGCGTAATGCGCAAAATGCAAGCCGGTTCCCTCGCCGAACTCGTCCTGATGCGTGAAAAGCTACGGCACGTCCACGCAAAACCCTGATTCTCATTACGGCTTCACAGCCCGCAACCGCCGTCCTTCGAGAGACATCGTGGCCTTCCGTTCCGCTGATTCCACCTCACGGAGATTCAGCGGCTGTTATACAAAAGGTCAATTGCAGTCCTGCATACGGCGGTTTAATACTTGAAAACATGGCGATCAGGGAAAGACCACAGCTCGTTGCGATCATCGACGACAACGAATTGGTCAGAGTCGCATTGGACGGCCTGATGAAATCCGTTGGCTTTCCAGCTCTCGCATTTGGGAGTGCGGAGGAGTTTCTTGCGTCAGACCACACGCACGACACCGGCTGTTTGATTGTCGACATCCACTTGCCAGGCATGTCAGGTTTGGAACTCCAATCGAAGGTCAACGCGAAGCACTACAGGATTCCGACCATCTTTATAACTGCGCATGGCGACGAAAACATACGTATGCAGGCTCTACGGGCAGGAGCGGTGGAATTTATGATGAAACCCTTCGATGATGAAGCGCTGCTCGAAAGTGTGCGCGCGGCACTGGAGTCTTAAATTCGGCTTTCCATCGGGAAAACGTGTATGTGAGGTCTCACGTGAAATGTGTTGACAAATTGTCGGTGCTCGAGAACGGTCACGCAGAACGCAGATTTGAGCAGATTGTCGGCACTAGTCCGGCGCTGGAATCCGTGCTTGCAAATGTCGAACGAGTTGCGCCAACGGATTCGACGGTTTTGATCCTTGGAGAGACCGGGACGGGCAAGGAGTTAATCGCCCGCGCAATTCACCAACTCAGTTCACGGGCCGGTCGGCCGTTCATCAAGCTGAATTGTGCAGCGATTCCCGCCGATCTTTTGGAGAGTGAACTATTCGGTCACGAAAAGGGGGCATTCACGAGCGCGATCGCGCAAAAACTCGGGAGATTTGAAATGGCCGATACGGGCACTATCTTCCTTGATGAAGTTGGTGATCTTCCTTTGGCTCTTCAGCCCAAACTCCTCAGGGTGATGCAAGAACAGCAGTTTGAGCGCCTCGGAAGCGGCCGAACCCATCAAATCGATGTACGTATGGTAGCGGCCACTCATCGTGACCTGAAGTTGATGGTGAGTCAAAACGAATTTCGAAGTGATCTCTTCTACCGTCTTAATGTATTCCCGATCGCGCTTCCGCCGCTTCGGAAGCGGCGAGAGGATATCGAGCAGCTGACTTTACACTTTGTTGACGTCTATTCACGCCGAATGAACAAGGAGATCCGTCATGTCCCAAGAGAGACCCTGGAGGCATTCTCGGCATATATATGGCCCGGCAACGTGCGGGAACTTCAGAATCTTGTAGAGCGTGGCGTGATCTTGTCCAACGACGGGGTGTTTCCTAACCCTTTGCCGGTTGAAGATGAGCGTTCCACAGAGATGACGCTACGTTCAAGACGTACCTTCACAGATTCTCAACGAGCGTTGATCCTGGACGCGCTGGAAACTACCAATTGGGTGATCGGCGGATCACGCGGAGCCGCCGCCCAACTCGGACTGGCGCGGACAACCTTGATCACCAAGATGAAGAAGTTCGGGATATCACGTCCGACCATCGCGGACAT
>DATNAF010000037.1:0-4246 GCA_035572845.1 Terriglobales bacterium | reverse complement strand
AATGCGTTACGCGTACTTGCAGTTTGACGGCATCGGCAACGCCGCCAATGCGCACCGCAAGGTCGGCAACCTGTTTGACGTTAAGTTGAAGGCCATCGACAACCTGCATCGCGCGGGCGTCGAAATCGTGCCGGTCGTGACGATTGTTAATGGCATCAACAACGAGCAGGTCGGACGCATTATTCAGTTCGCGCTCGATAATCCGAAGAAGATCGGTTTCCTGTCATTCCAGCCGGTCAGCTTTACCGGACGCGATGAGGCCATCACCGACGATCGCCGCAAAGCGCAGCGCTACACGCTGTCGCACTTGGCGCATGACGTAAAAAATCAAACTGGCCTGGGCGAACCGAAACGCGACTGGTTCCCGATTTCATTCATGTCCACCTTCAGCGATTGGGCCGACCTGATGCACGTTGAAGACAAGAACAACGATTGGGGCCAGCTGAGCTGCGGATGTCACCCGAATTGCGGAACCGGCATGGCGGTGATGATCGACAAGGAAACCAAGGAAGCGGTTCCAGTGACGGCGTTCCTGAAGGGCGACCAACTGGCAAAAGATATTGCCAAGGTCAACGACGCGTCGCGTGGAAAGTTTTTGACCATCGTTGGAATGGCGCTTTGCTTGATGAAGAACTACGATCCGTTCCACTCGCCGAAGCACTTCAAGCTGATGGATCTGCTGAAGAAGTTCGACAAGAACTTTAACGCGACCGGCAAGGATTACGGCAAAGTCGGGCCGGACCGCAGCATTGACGACGTCATGAAGCGGCGCAACGACCGCTGGAATTTTCTGTTCATTGCTGGCATGTGGTTCCAGGACCTGTTCAATTACGACTTCCGCCGCACCGAGCAGTGCATTATTCCGTATGCCACGCAGGAAGGCGAGATTTCATTCTGCGCCTATAACACCGGCGTCGGCTGGCGGAACATAATCGAGAAGATGCACATGACGGCCACGCTCACCAAGTGGTATGACGAGCACGGACGCCACGAGATTTTCGCCGGCGGCAAAAACGTAGGCATGGAGACTTCTGAACACTCGCTCTATCTGCGCGATGGAATCGTGACGCAGGAAGAGCAGCGCGATCTCGACAAGCTAGGCATTGCTAAGAACGCACGCGAAGAAAAAAAGCGCGCGCGCGATGCCAAGCAGAAGGCTGATCCGGCTTACAACGCGCGGATGGCGTCGCTCTATCGCGAAGTCGTGCTGAAAGAAAAACCAGTCGTCGCCGAGAATGGATTCATTCCGCTCGGCGCACTCGGGAAACCGAATGGCGCTTCCGCTCCGGAGACAAAGCCGGAAGTGGCAGAACCAGTCGCGGGGGACTAGTCTCAGCTGCTGGCAGTTTATGAACAAAGGCCGCCGAAAGGCGGCCTTTGGTTTTTGGACGGATTCTGTGCTTCCCCACTTCTCGCGCTCTTTGCGAGAACAGGTGCCTTCCGTGATGATCCGTCAGCGGCGTCACAGGAGATCCCGACGGTACGATTCTCGAATACCTAAGGCCTCAACCTTTTTTCGGGAACCGCGGCCAAAGCGGAGTACAATCCGCTCTGACCGCTAGAAGGAGCTTTCCAATTGGCGACGGGCGAAAATGGGGTCGTTAATAAGTGGGCAGCGGCAGGTGGAAACGTTACCCATGATCGCCTCGCAGGAACGCCGCATCTGGACTACTGGATGATTGCTTCTTCTGCCAGTTTCGTGATCTGGATTTTGCATAGCTACGCGGTCAGATTTTTTTTCATGTCAGTTCGTCACCTGATCATAAAATTCCTCTGAGCTAAAGGCATGCAAATCGGCACACATTTGGCGGCGCTCTTTTTCTTTCTCGCATCGGGTTGCACCGCTTACCTGTGCTGTAAAAGACTACCTCTACCGCGCGGAAAAGCGGTTCGAGTATTGTGCGGTCTAGTTCTTTGGGAATTGCTGCAGTTGTTGCCGGTGCACATCTTGGCGACGTTGCAGCTCTTCGGATTGCCAATAAAAGTTGCGGTTCCCACGCTAGCCATTATTCAAGCAGCACTTTTAGCCGGCGCGGTTACGTGGACAGTTACTCAAAGGCAGCCAACTTATGTGGAGGTATCGAATCTAGAGCGCTGGCCACATTATGTTTTGGTTACTGGAGCGTTGCTGGCTGGCTCATACTGCCTGTTCGCACTGAACCTCTTTACTTCCTACTTGGGTGGTTCGGACGCACTCGCCTATCATCTTCCCCTGGCTTTGCATTGGCTGCAAACCGGGTCATTTGCTATTCCTGTGTCGAAGGCCTGGCGTTTCGGCATGCCTGGAAATGCCGAGGTTGGAATGATGCTACTGCTGGCCAGTGGCAGCGAATCGGCCGTTGTACTCGTCAACTGGATCGCGCTGGCTGTACTTGCTATTGCTACGTATCTATTGGCTCAATGGGTGGGCCGTCGCGATCATCTTACATCGACAATTGTGGTCCTGGTCCTCTTGAGTATTCCCGTGATTGAGTTCCAGACGTTCTCCGCTTACGTAGATCTCTTTGGTACATCCTTCTTGGTGGCTGCGTTCAGCCTGTTGCTGTATCGCGATGAGAGCGAGGCAGGTAAACCGCCGCAGGATGAGCCGGGCGTGAAACGTCCAGCAGTTTTGTTCCTCTCAGCAGCCGCCTGCGGAATAAGTTTGGGTACCAAGCCTGTGTACGACTTGTATGCAGCAGCTTTCGGAGCTGTCGCCGTCTTTCTTTTGTGGAAGCATTTCCGGCGCAGCCAGCGACCAATCAGGACTCTCGCTGCAGGAGTAGCGCTGCTTGGAGCCGGACTTCTCCTTCCCTCTGCATTCTGGTTTACGAGGGCTTCAGTAGAGACGCACAATCCTTTGTTCCCGATGCGTGTCGCAGTCGGAGGACACGAAATTTTCTCAGGCTACGCCGCGTCTGAGATCACCAATCCGGATTTTGATCTGAACTTTGTGCGGAGGCGCAGCCAGTGGCCCGTTTACCCGTGGACGGAATGGAGACGAAACCCCGGCTCCGACTTGACTGTTTATGGAGAAGGAAGCGGCTTGGGTGCTGCATTCACTAGCCTCATAGTAATAGGAGTCGCGTATCTTGTGTACCGCTTGATCCGAGGGATCCGGGGTGGTATGGAGCTGCCTCTGCTCTTAGCACTAATCGGATGTTCGTTGGCCTGGTGGTTTGCGCTGCATAGGGTCTTGCGCTTCGGCTTGCCTATGGCTGTGCTCATGTGTGTAATGGCGGTGCCCCTTATAAGAGACCTGAGGATTTATCGCGAACGGGCTTTCCGGCTTTTGCTGCTAAGTTCGGTGTTGGTCACGTGCGTTATTTCAACCTTTGTGCCTTTTCACCAACTGCTCGGCAGAATACGGACTCGTCACTGGACGAGAGCTGCGTTCTATAACTACCCGCCTATCCTTGACAAGCTTCCAGCCGGGACGTGCGTCTTGAACGAAACCGGAAATAACGAGAGGAATTTTTCGCTGGCTGGCGCCAGGCTTCGAAATTGCGTGGTTCCAGCATTCGAGGCCCCGAAGTCCTTGGACGCCCAATTCGTTCGCGAAAATAACATTAGTTACGTCGCTGAGATCGTGCCCGCGAATGGTGATGAACTCGTTTTTCCTCAGTTCGAATTGCTGCGAGACCAGGTCATCAACGCAGACGAATACACTGTGCGATGGCGAATATGGCAGGTGAAGCACCCTCAGGTTTTCTAATGCAGAAACTGGGGGGCCCCAATTAAGTATTTAGCACTTTATCTCTGGTGTTTCTCTAAGAACTTCTCAACCTCATCGACCTGAGGCATTGAGGGTTGGGCGCCCGTTCTGGTGACGGAGATTGCGGCCACCGCTGAAGCAAAGACGCCACTCTCCAGCGTAGAGTATCCGCGCAATAAGGCAACTGCGAAGCCGGCGTTGAAGGCGTCACCCGCGGCGGTCGTATCGATTGCCTTTACAGAAAATGCAGGAATGAGATGCTTGGATTGCGATGCTTTCGCGACTACGCATCCGCGTGAGCCGAGCTTCAGCACGACATTTTTTACTCCGCGAGAAAGCAGTTGATCGGCCGCGGCATTGGCGCTTTGCTCGCTATCTTCGAGGTTTGCTCTTAACAATTCACGAGTTACGGTTTCGTTTGGAGTAAGCCAGGAGACTCTGTTCAATAATGACGCTGGAAGTTCCCGAGCCGGCGCGGGATCAAGCATGAGTGGAATGTCGTTCCTCTCGGCAAATTCGGCGAGATACTCAATCGTCTCCAAGGGAATCTCA
>DATNAF010000036.1:0-16439 GCA_035572845.1 Terriglobales bacterium | reverse complement strand
TGGTGCTGAAAGTTGACCGCTTCGGAAATTTGATCACTAACTTCACTCCGCAGGATGTGCCGGCATTATTTACGGGCCAGGCTTCGGGTTTCAAAATCACGGTTGGCAAGCGTGAAATAACCAGCATCAAGACCAACTACGCGGATGGCGCTGCCGGCGAGGTTTTCGGGATCCTGGGCAGCATGGGCTATCTGGAGATTGCTTCCAATCGCGGCGCGGCCACTCATTTGGCGAGCGCAGCTAAAGGAAGCGAAGTAACAATTGTGCTGGAAGGTGCGGTGGCGGCGAACGGATGAGAAAGATTGAGCAATTGGGAAATTTTGTGATTGAGGAAAAAGGATTTAGTAATTGGGAAATTGTGAAATTGGGGAATTTGAAAACAATGTTGGGGGGATTGTCTTAAATTACCCAATTACAAGATTTCCCAATTTACCAATCAGAAAATCACTTGCCGGCCTTGACTGCGGGATGCACATACCGTTCCATCTCTGACGTCCACTTGAGGAACCGCAGCAAGTGCGTACGCTCCCGCCAGAGAAACTCCCAGAACTCCAGAAACCCGATCTGCTGCATTTTTACACCGCAGTAGGTCTCTATGCGCCATAGAAGATAGGGGCTGCGCCAGGGGGTAAGCCGATGGCCTCTGGTGGCGTTCCACATGAATCGCAGGGTGTAGCGCATGACTAGATCATAACCACAAAGGACACGAAGTTACACGAAGGAATTCTCCTGCAGCTTCCCCGGAGTCCATGTCACTTACAGTGCTCTCTTGGTTTCGTGACAATCCAGGATTATGTGGGTCCTGGGTAGGGCTAAAGTCGTATGCCACGCCGTGCCGGGTTCGCGCCGGGAAGAGAAAGAATGTGTATGCCTCTACATTATTTGCCTGATCGGAAAACTCCACCGCTTGATAAATATATGAATCTGCTGTGCCGCCTACCTCATGGAGAGCAACGACATTCCTCTTAACGAGTAGCGGTGCTCCGCTGATTAGACCTATAAGGTCGCCCATTAGAGGTAGAGTCATCCAATACGCCATCACCAGTGCAAACGCAACCAGCACGAGGCGCAGTTCCAAACTGTGTCTGTTGCGATTGTTATCGAATTGCGGATCAGGATTCATCATCTTACTCTTCGGGCTGATGCCGTACCACAAGATCCACGCATTCACCAAGGGCCATAGCACTAGTAATATCGCGATGCGCGATGTAGCACGCGGCATTCCGGTGGCATTGATGATTAGATAGAAAGCAGAAATCAGCAGGCCGGGAAGAAGTATTTTTAGGGCTCTTGCTCGCATAACCAAGTTTTCTTTCATCTACGAGAAGCGCTGTTCAGCTTCGTTGAGCCGGACAGCCGAGGGCGACTCCCCACATTGCCGGCTGGCTAGTGGCCAATTCCGCTGGCTAGAAGACCCATGAAGCAGAGAATCCAGGCGACAACACCAATGGCGACTCTTTTCGGTAAGACACTCGATGGATAGGTTTTCCGATACTTATCCAAAACGTCCAGAAAATGACCTAGCGCGTTGGTTTTCCACACAAGTTCTTCCAAGCTCTTTGCAGGTGGTGGAAACATAGGAACTCTCTGTTCAGAGGGCAGCACGTGGTTTAATTGTTGGCGCATTTGTTCCCACGAAAAGCCGATCGCACCGAAACCGATGGCAATGCAGCTGCCGAAGAACCAATAAGCCGCACTTGCAATCAAATCCATAAATCTATCCTGGACCCTTATGCTTTCATTTCACAAAGCTGTCGACGCTACAAGTCGTATTTCTTCATTAAATGCCGAAACGAGCGATAGGAAATTTTGAGTACATCGGCGGCGCGGGCCTGCACACCATTTGACTGCGCGAGTGCAGATTTCAGCAGCGAGCGCTCGATATCGGCGACGTACTTTTCCATGTCGATGCCTTCGGGCAGAACAGCGTCAGATACGATTGAAATTCCATCAACACCCACGCCAGCGGCAGCAGCACGGGCCCGCGGGCGCTCCGCGGGGAGATCCACATCTAGTTCATCTCCAGTGCCCAGGGCGACCGCGCGTTCAATGGTATTTTCAAGCTGGCGCACATTTCCCGGCCAATCGTAGCTTGCTAGAGATTCGAGGGATCCAGCGCTTATCCTGCTGATGCTCTTCCCTGCCGCCGGGGCGTATTTATGCAAGAAATGGTTGACCAGCAGCGCGACATCCTCGCGACGGTCACGCAGCGGCGGGACAGTCACCGGAATCACGCTCAGCCGGTAATAGAGATCTTCACGGAAGGTGTTTTCCGCAACCTGCTTTTCAAGATCGCGGTTGGTGGCGGCAATCACACGCACGTCGATCGAAATTTCATCCGTGCCGCCCACGGGGCGCACAGTACGCTCCTGCAGCACGCGAAGAAGTTTGACTTGCATGGTCAGCGTCATCTCGCCGATCTCATCGAGAAAAATCGTGCCGCCATCAGCGACTTCGAACAGGCCACGCTTGTTCTGGTTGGCGCCGGTGAACGCGCCCTTCACGTATCCGAAAAGCTCGCTTTCGAGCAGGGTTTCGGGGAACGCGCCGCAGTTGATGGACACGAATGGTTCGGAAACTCGGGGAGAGCAGGTATGGACGGCGCGCGCGACCAGCTCTTTTCCGGTGCCGCTCTCGCCATAGACCAACACCGTGCTCTGGGTTGAGGCGACGGTCCGAATGGTCTGCTTGAGCTTCTCCATGGCCGAGCTGGCGCCAATGATGTTGTCAAGGGAATTTCTGTTGGCGGCGTCGCGTTTGAAAGCAAAGTTCTGGCGGCTGAGCGTGCCCTTTTCAAGCGCCTTGCGGATCGCAATCTTGATCTCATCGATCAGGCCCGGAGATTTACGGATGTAGTCGGTCGCACCGCCCGCTTTCACCGCTTGTATAGCGGCTTCGTAGTCATCTACGGCGGTGATGAGGATGACCGCCGACTCGGGTGAAACTTTGTGCGCATGGCGCAGAACTTCGATGCCGTCGATGGCCGGCATTTTGATGTCAGTGATGATGATGTCGTAAAGCGCGGACTCGATCTTGCGCTTGGCCACTTCGCCCGAGGTGACGGTTTCAACTTTGTAACCCTCGCGGCGCAAGGTGATGTCGAGCATTTCACAGATGGAGCGCTCGTCGTCGCAGATAAGGATGTTAGGCATGCGCGCGCTCCGCTTTAGAGCCTTCGGGCAAAGCCGCCGGTATCTGCGCCGGTTGAGCAGCGATGGATTCTTCGGCAGCCTTTCGCACTCGCATCACAAACGTGCAGCCCTGGCCGGGCTTTGATCTCACCCAAACCTTGCCTTCGTGCGCCTGCACGATCTGGTAAACGATCGCCAGCCCTAGTCCAGTGCCTCCCTCGAATTGCGACTGGAATGGCTCGAAAACTTTTTCGACCATTTGAGGACTCATACCGGGGCCGGTATCGGCAAAGCTGAACTGCCAGTCATTGCCGAGATCTTCGATACTTATGGTTAGAGTGCCGCCCTGTTTCATGGCACGAACCGCGTTCTCACAAAAATTCCAGAAGACCTGCTTCATGCGATCTCCATCGGCCAAAGCCAGAGCTTTAGGAGTCGCATACCTGCGTTCGATGTCGATGCCGAGCTTTTGCACTTCGAGGCGCTGTTGCAGCAAAGTGAGCGTGTCCTCGAGCAGTGCCACGATGTCTACCTGCGCGAAACGGTATTGCTTGGCGTGCGAATAGGCGAGGAAGTCGGTAATGATGTTGTTGAGGCGCTGCGACTCGCGGGTAACAATCTGGAGCAAGCGACGATGCTCGTCGTTCAGGCTTGGGATTTGTGAAAGCAGGGTGGCCGAACCGGCAATTGAAGTAAGTGGATTACGGATCTCATGCGCGATCGCGGCCGAGAGGCGTCCGATTGCAGCCAGGCGGTCCTGCATACGCACTTCGCGCTCAAGGCGCCGAACTCGGGTCAAGTCATCGAAGGTATAAACAAATCCCAAAGGGCCGCGGCCCAGAACCCGTAATTCCGAAGCAATCACACGGAAGGTTTTGCGGAAATTATTAGGAGCAATGAAGCGCACTTCGCAATGCGACTGCTCAGGAGTAGCGTGAGGAAGCTGATCCTCAAACAGCGGCGCAATTGGCTGCCCAAGGAGCTCGGTTTCCGGGCGCTGCAACAGCTTCTCCGCCGCCGCATTCACCAGAGTGATGCGCCCATCAAGCCCAGTGGTAATTAATCCGTCACTGGTGGACTGCACGATGTTTTCATGCAGCGCCTGGAGACTCTCGAGCTCACCGCGAAAGTATGCCAGCCGCTTATCCGTTTGGCGAAGTTTGTCCGCAAGCACACCCGCCAAATAGGCAATGGTGAAAAATCCGAAAAGATTGACGAAGATAATCGATTGCAGAGTGCGTATCCCAGGATGGGTCACAGAAAAAGAAGGCACCACCTGAAAATAGGAGAGCTCGAGTACCGCTCCGTACAAAATGAAGGCCAAAGCGGCAGTCAGATAAGCCCACACCCTTGGCAGCAAAATACTAGCGAGGAGAATGACGAGAGGATACAAAAAGTTTAATTCACTATCCACGCCGCCGGTGATGTAGACGAAAAGTGTGACCAGCAATAGGTCAGAGATCACCTGCAACACTGATTGCGGCTTCAGTTCATCCCAAAAATGCAGCAGCACAAGGTAGAAAGCGGCAATGGTGTAGGCGAAAACAATGGCATCCGCGAACAGGCGAAACGGGAAGGCGACAGGTGTGAACTGGGCAATTACAAGCTCGATACCCAGCAGGACCGTGAGAATCAGGATTCGGACCTTCACCAGCCACGTGAGCCAAACCCGGTTCTCAAATACGGATTGCATATGGTGCCCGATTTTTCCTTGGACGACCGCGCGAGGCTTGCTTCCCCGCGCGGCCTCGAATATTTAGCCCGCCAGTTTGGCGATCATTGAGAACAGCGGCAGATAGAGTGAAATCACGATTCCGCCGACGGCGATACCCAGCATGCCTATGATGATAGGTTCCAGCATAGCCAGCATGTCTTTGGTAGCGTTATCCACGTCTTCTTCGTAGAAGTCGGCAATTTTCTGCAGCATGTTGTCCATTGCGCCGGTGGCTTCACCGACTCCGATCATTTGCGTCACCATATTGGGAAATACGCCGGATTCGCGCAGCGGATCAACAATGGTGCCGCCCTCTTCGATGGCCTTGCGAACTTTCATCAATGCTTCTTCAAGGACAGCGTTTCCAGATGTGCGGGCAGTAATGCTCAAGCCTTCAAGAATCGGAACGCCCGATGTGATGAGAGTGCCTAGGGTACGGGTGAATCGGGCAACCGCGATTTTTCGCAGCAGTAGACCAACAACCGGAAGCCTGAGCATGCCGTAGTCCATCCAATAGCGACCTCGGGGATCTTTGCGGATCTGCTTAATTCCGAAGACCAAGCCTATGCCGCCGACAATGAAGAACCACCAGAACTGGCCTACGAAGTGGCTCAATCCCATGACGATTCTGGTTGGCAACGGCAGCGCAACACCTAACCCGGCAAACAAATTGGCGAAAATAGGTACCACCCACTTGAGCAGGGCGGCGACGATCAGTGTTGCCAGCGAGATGACTGACACGGGATAGATCAATGCCGACTTAACGGCCGATTTCAGCTTGACTGCTTTTTCAACGTAGGTAGCGAGCCGTTGCAAAATCAGGTCAAGAATACCGCCGGTTTCGCCGGCCTCGATCATATTTGTGGTCAGATCATCAAAGATCTTCGGGTGCTGGCGCATGGCATTGGCCAGGGTCGAGCCACCTTCGACGGTCGTTCGCACGCTGGTCAGGCATTTTTGAAATGCGGCGCTCTCCTGGTTCGCGGCCAGGATTTCCAGGCATTGCACCAGCGGCAATCCAGCGTCGATCATGACCGAGAATTGCCGGAAGAAAATGGCAATGTCTTTGGTCTTGACGTTGCCCGACCCGAAGGTCGGCATGGCAAATTCTTTTCCCTTTTCGCGGATTGTGGGCGCACTGATCTGCTCGCGCCGTAACTGGGTTGCGAGCACTTGCTTATTGGGGGCGACCCGTTCTCCGGCAACTTTTTCACCTGCCGTGTTTTTCCCTGAAAATGTAAAGACTGGCATCGTTTCCTCTCTGTTCTAAAGCTGCTGCGATTTCGTTTCCGAGCTCCTTGCCAAACTTAGTGTTTACCGGTGGCCGTGGCCTTGGCCGGCGTTGCTCCGGAGCGGTTATTCAATCCCGCGCCGCGGTTGATCATTTCCTGCAGTTCGTCGGCGTTGCTAGACCGCGCCAGGGCAACTTCCATAGTGATTTGTTTTTGGAAAAATAGTGTGGCCAGCGACTGATTGAAAGTTTGCATGCCAAATTTTTCCTGGCCAGATTGCATAGCCGAATAAATCTGGTGGATCTTGTCTTCACGGATCAGGTTGCGAACCGCGGCATTCGGAATAAGAATTTCCATAGCCATGGCACGGCCTTTCCCATCAATTTTCTGTAAAAGGCTTTGGCACATAATGCCCTCAAGCACCAGCGACAACTGCGCCCGAATCTGCGGCTGCTGGTGCGCCGGAAACACGTCAATGATTCGGTTGATGGTGGACGATGCCGAGTTGGTGTGCAAGGTACCGAAGGTCAAGTGGCCAGTTTCGGCAATTCGCAGGGCAGACTCGATGGTTTCCAAATCTCGCATTTCACCGATGAGTACCACGTCCGGGTCTTCTCGGAGGGCGGCGCGCAAGGCGTCGGCAAAGGATTTCGTGTCCGCATGCAGCTCGCGTTGATTGACGACGCAATTCTTATTCATGTGGACAAATTCAATCGGGTCCTCGATGGTGAGAATGTGGTCATGGCGCTCGGCGTTGATTTTGTCGATCATCGCAGCCAGCGTGGTGGACTTTCCTGAGCCGGTTGGACCGGTAACCAGCACCAGGCCGCGTGGCTTTTCGCAAAGTTTGGTCACCACTGCGGGCAGGCCGAGCTGGTTGAAATTCTTGATCTCGAAAGGAATCACACGAAACACAGCCGAAGTGGCGCCCCGCTGGTTGAAGGTGTTGGCGCGGAAGCGGGCCAGGCCTTTCAAACCGAACGAGAAGTCGAGTTCCAGATGCTCTTCAAACCGGTGCTTCTGCGAATCGGTCATCACGCTGTAGGCAAGCTGTTTGGTTTCAGCCGGGGTGAGTTGCGGCATATCCAGCGGCACAAGATGTCCGTGCACGCGAATTTGCGGCGGAGAATTAGTCGTGATATGGAGATCGCTGCCATTCATTTCCAGCATTCGTTTCAACAGATCACTTAATGAGAGGGACATTGTTTATTTCCTTCGAACCTTTCTGTCGTGCGTGATTAAAATCTTCTCCGCCGTTTAGTGAATGGTTTCGCGTGCCACTTCTTCAAGCGTGGTCATGCCGGCGGCGACTTTAATTAATCCGCTGCGCCGCAGAGTTATCATTCCGCGCTCGATAGCTTTCTTCTTTAATTCGACAGCCGACGCGCCTACCAGTACCAACTCTCTGATTTCGTCGTCCACTTCCATGACTTCATAGAGGCCGCAGCGGCCCTTATAGCCTGTGTTATTGCAGACACCGCATCCCTTGCCCTTTTGGATCTTCACCGTCTTCGCTTCTTCCGGGGAATAGCCCTCTTCGATGAGCGTCTGTACCGGAACATCAACTACCTCGGAGCAGTCCTTACAGATCCTGCGCACCAGGCGCTGAGCGCAAATCAGGTGCACTGAAGTGGCAACGAGAAAGGGCTCAATGCCCATGTTCATAAGGCGCGTAATGGTTTCGGGCGCACCGTTAGTGTGCAATGTAGAAAGAACCAAGTGACCGGTAAGGGCGGCTTTGATTGCAATTTCGGCAGTTTCAAAGTCGCGGATTTCGCCGACCAGGATGATGTTTGGATCCTGACGTAAGAATGCGCGCAGAGCAGCTGCAAAGTTTAAACCGATCTGCTCTTTCATCTGCACTTGGTTGACACCCATCAGCTGAAATTCGACCGGATCTTCTGCGGTCATGATGTTGGTATCAGCCTTGTTCAGAGTTGAGATCGCAGAATAGAGAGTGTTGGTTTTTCCTGATCCGGTCGGCCCCGTGACCAGCACCATTCCGTACGGCTTCAAAATTGCTTTTTCAAATTTGACCAGGGACTCGGGCTCGAAGCCCAGCTTGGTCATGTCCAGGCGAAGATTCTCTTTGTCCAGCAAGCGGAGCGCAATTTTTTCGCCCCAAAGCGTGGGCAAGGTGCTGACGCGGAAATCGAGCTGCTTCTTCTTGCCGCCGATATTCATCTTCAGCATGATGCGGCCGTCTTGCGGAAGCCGCTTCTCGCTGATGTCCAACTTCGCCATGATCTTCATGCGCGAGGTGATTGCGTCTTTGAGTTTGAGTGGTGGCGACATGATCGCCTGCAGCACACCATCAATTCGGAAGCGAACGCGGAATTCTTTTTCGTAAGGCTCAATGTGAATGTCGCTTGCGCCGCGTTTCACCGCGTCGGTCAAGATCAGGTTGACCAGTTTTACGATTGGAGCTTCGTCAGCAGCTTTCTCCAGATCAGCAAGACCGACTTCTTCCTGGTCGGCCTGCAGTTCGACGTCGGCTTCGTCCATGTCCGTAATGGACTGCATGACCGTGTCGAGATCGTCCCCCTTCTCGGCGCCGTACGCTTTTTCGATCCCTTCGAGAATTGCGCTTTCCGAAGCCACTACCGGTTCAATGTTGAAACCGGTCATGAACTTGATATCGTCCATGGCGAAGACGTTCGTGGGATCAACCATGGCGATGGTGAGTGAAGCGCCCACGCGGCTCAGAGGCAGAATCTGATAACGTTTCGCGGTGTCATACGGGATCAGCTTGACTACCGAAGAATCAATTTCAAAATAAGAAAGGTTTATGGCGGGAACGCCGTACTGGCGCGAGAGGAAGTTAGTGACGTCCTCATCGGTAAGAAAGCTGAGTTTGACCAGTGCACTGCCCAGGCGGCAGTTTTGTTCCTTCTGCACCTTGATCGCCTGTTGCAGTTGTTCTGGGGTGATGATCTTCTCTTTGACGAGAAGGTCGCCCAGTCTTTGAGACATACCCCAATCTCCTGGTACGGCTTAGAACGAAGGTCCGGGTAGCGCGAACCCGGCGCAGAAAAGGTGCCCATTTCAGGGGATGACAGGCACAAGTTCCGGTGACACAAATTGTCACTTGAATCGGGTTACCTTGAAAGTAACTTAAGTACTTGTACTCAAACTTAAGATTTTTCAGGCAGTGGAGTTCGCTAAATACCGCAGTAGACAGCACTTTCAGCCAGTCGTGCGCGGCGGGCCATGTACCTTCGACACATGAGCACGACTCACTTACACTGAAGTGAAATGCCACAGCTCTCCGCGGAAAACAATGTCGCAGCTATCTATTCGACTCTGGCGAGCGCGTGGGGACGACAGCATTGGTGGCCGGCGAAGAGCCGATTTGAGGTAATCGTAGGCACCTACCTGACCCAAAATACAAGCTGGCGCAATGTAGAAATCGCATTGCGGGAGCTGCGTGCGGCACGAGTGGTGAGCGTCGAAGGAATTCGTAATATTCCACTTGCGCGATTGCAGTGCTTGATACGTTCGTCAGGTTATTTTCGGCAGAAGGCACGAAAGCTGAAGATCTTTGTGAATTTTCTGGATAAGAAATATGGCGGTTCGCTGACCAAAATGTTTGCTCAACGGACGGCGGAACTCAGGGAGCAGCTATTGTCGTTGAATGGAGTGGGACCGGAAACTGCGGATTCTATCTTGCTGTATGCGGGACAGCATCCAGTGTTCGTGGTGGATGCATACACGCGCCGGCTGGCAGTGCGGCACGGAATTGTTCCTGAGAAGGCTAGCTATGAAGAAGTTCGCGAGTTATTTGAGCGTGCCTTGAATAATGCAGAACTCATTCAGTTTCCGGGCGTGGACGCCCGGAACTACATGGCTCGTGTAGCGGAGGGCGTCCGAAGGAATGCGATCGGACCCGCGGCGCACCCGCCATCGCGCATGAGCCTAGCCAAGCGCACTCCCCTGGCGCAGGTGTTTAACGAGATGCATGGGCTGATTGTGAGTGCGGGTAAGCAATATTGTTTGAAATCCAAAGCACAATGTGATCAGTGCCCGCTTGGTCCGCTGCTGCCAACGCAAATGTCCAGCGATTGATTCACGCGTTGCATTCCGACCGGAACCATGTTCTTCTAACTCGCGCCCATGCCAACGCCCAACCAGCAACTCACGACGCTTTCCGCTCCGCAATCATCGCGGCCCTGGCACTCTGTCACCGCTGGCTTTCTCGGCTGGATGCTGGATGCATTCGACTTCTTCGTTCTGGTGTTCCTGGTTGACACCCTGGCCAAGCAGTTTCATGTAAGCAAAGGGGAAATGGTTTTTACCCTCACTGCGACGCTGGCTATGCGCCCAGTGGGCGCAGTGATATTTGGTCTGCTGGCTGATCGCTACGGAAGACGCAGGCCACTCATGGCGAATGTGATCTTTTTCTCCGTAATCGAGCTGCTGTGCGGATTCGCCCCTAACTACACTGTGTTCTTGATTCTGCGCTCGCTGTATGGAATCGGCATGGGCGGAGAATGGGGCGTCGGCGCTTCGCTCGCCATGGAAGCCGCACCGCCGAAGTGGCGCGGAATTTTATCGGGATTTCTGCAAAGCGGCTATCCATTGGGATACCTGCTGGCGGCGCTGGCGGCACGCTTCATCGAGCCGACGTTCGGGTGGAGAGCTATGTTCTGGGTCGGCGGCGCACCCGCATTGCTGGCCCTCTACATCCGCTCGAAAGTGCCGGAGTCCGAAGCCTGGAAACAACATCGCGCGCCCTCAACTCGCGCCATTCTGGAAGTCGTTAAACAAAACTGGAAATCCGCAATATACCTGGTGTTGATGATGACTCTGATGATGTTCCTGTCGCATGGCACTCAGGACCTCTATCCCGATTTCCTGCGGTCGACACGCGGCGCCAGCGCTCACACCATCTCTTACATTGCGATTCTTTACAACATTGGCGCGGTGCTAGGCACACTCATCTTTGGGCATTTCTCGGAAAAGGTCGGCCGACGACGCAGTATGATCTGTGCGCTTCTCGTCTCGCTGGCCGCCATTCCCGCGTGGGCATTTGCTGCGCCGATCGTGACTATCGCGATCGCCGCATTCATTCTGCAAGCCGGCGTGCAGGGCGCGTGGGGAGTTATTCCCGCGCACCTGAATGAACTTTCGCCGGACCAGACGCGCGGGTTGTTGCCGGGGCTTGCGTATCAATTGGGAATTCTCATCGCAGCACCCATCAATTCAATTGAATACGGGTTACGCGCCCGAGTCGGATATTCGTGGGCGTTGGCAGGGTTTGAGACGGTGAATATTGTGCTCTTGATTGTAGTGCTGGCACTGGGCAAAGAACGAAAAGGGCGGAGGTTCATGGCGGAGCACATCACCAGAGTTTAGCCGCACGAATAAATGGTCCCTTCGTGAACCTTCGTGTCCTTCGTGGTTATCGATTTTGATAAAACCCTTAACCACGAAGGACACGGAGGTTCACGAAGGAAACCCACAGGAATAGAAACTCAATCTCACGCGATGAATTCTTCTGGTGTCTGGGCGGGGATGAGTTCCGGCAGGCGATCAGTGACTTCGGCAAGGACGGACAGTTTGGCGGCGAGTTCTGGCTTGATCGCTCCGGGATCATATCGCCAATGGTAATTGCCGGTGTGGGTGCTGGGCGTATTGAGACGGGCTTCGCTACCCAAGCCAAGAACGTCTTGAAGCGGCGCAACAGAAAAATTCGCAGGCGAGCTTTGCGCCAGACGAATAAGACCCCAGTTCGGCCCATCACTGCAATGCCCAATCAAGCCGACCACTGCACTGCGTTCTTTCTCGCTTAAATTGGACCACCAACCTACCGTGGTGTCGTTGTCGTGGGTACCGGTATAAATCACGCGGTTAGCAGTCAGACGGTGTGGAAGATAGGCGTGAGCTCCAACGTCTCCGAATGCAAACTGCAGGACCGCCATGCCGGGGATATTGTGGCGGTCGCGCAAAGCGAGCACGTCAGGCGTGATCATTCCCAAATCTTCTGCAAAAAAAGGCAGGCCGCCAAGCGCGTCTCTCAGTTTGAAGAAAAATTCGTCACCCGGCCCATCCACCCAGTGACCTTTAATCGCCGTGGGTTCATCTGCTGGGATTTCCCAGAACTGAGCGAATCCGCGAAAGTGGTCGAGCCGTATAAAGTCGCAAGTCTGCGTGGCCCAGCGCAGGCGTTGAATCCACCAGCGGTATCCGTTGCGGCGCATGGTGTCCCAGTTGTAAAGCGGATTGCCCCAGCGCTGTCCGTCGGCGCTGAAGTAATCCGGCGGAACGCCTGACACGACCTCCGGGGTCAGGTCATCGCGTAGCCGGAACAAATCGCGGTTCGCCCAAACATCAGCGCTGTCGTAATCCACAAAGATCGCGATGTCGCCAACCACGCGAATGGATTTCTGGGCACAGTAGTGGCGCAGCGCGTGCCACTGCTCCCAGAAAAAAAACTGCAGAACACGGCATGTAGAAATATCCTGAGCGAGATGCCGTTGCGCACTCTCAACGGCTGATGGTTCGCGCCGCGCCAATGGCGATGGCCAGTGGTTCCAATTATTGCCGTGCTGCTGGCGGAGAGTGTCGAACAGAACATAGCCTTCCAGCCACCACGAATTCTCGTGGCAAAACTGGTCGAAGCGGCCGCGACCATTGCCAGTCGCACGCTGCAGAAAATTCTGTGCCGCCTTCCGAAGCAGGGGAAGCTTTTCGCGACGGACCTGCTCATAGTCGATAAGACCAACGGTTGCGCTCAGATTGGAGAGCGACGCCGGAGTAATCCAGCCTTTTTCCGCGAGACGTTCCAGGCTGATGAGCAACGGATTTCCTGCAAATGCGGAGGTCGAGGAATAGGGAGAGTTCCCGTTTGCCGGTGGATTCAACGGAAGCACCTGCCAAAGTCCCTGGCTCGCCGCGGCTAGAAAATCAAGAAACTCGTAGGCCGCGGGGCCCAGGTCGCCGATTCCGCCGCGAGATGGCAACGAAATGGGATGAAGCAGAATTCCGGTCGAGCGAGGAAAATTCATGGCGGAGCAGTGGTCAGTGGCCAGTTGTTAGTGCGCAGTGGTTTCGGATAAATAACAGAAGACGAGAGCAACTAACCCCTTGCCACTGGCCACTGTCACTCACTCTCCTCAGTATGTGCCTTGGTCAGGGCGGCCATCTCTTTTTCGTTGATCTTGATCTTGCCGGATTTTTGCAGTGATTCGCGAAGGTTGCCCAGGAACAAATTGAAGACTTCGCTCTGCTGCTGTTGCAAGACGCTGTCCCGAACCTGGTCTTTCTTCGCCGCGTATTCCTGATCCGTTGGGGCTTGGCGGTCCGTCACCGAGAGGACGACGCCGGTATTGCCGGCATCGATAGGGCCGCTGATCTCACCCGGCTTGAGAGTGAAAGCCACGGCCGCCGCGCCAGTCATTGAACCGATGTCGGGGACCTGCCCGTCTGGAAGAACAAAGTCGCTGGATTTATATTCGGCCCCGACTTCTTTGGCCGCCTTTTTCAAATCGTGATCGGCCTTGGCGCGATCGGACAGCTCCTGTGTTTTCTGGGCCAGCAACTGAGATACGCGCTCGTTCTTGAATTCCTGCTCCACCCGGCCGCGAATCTGGTCGAAGGTCGGCGTCGACGGCGGCTTCACGGCGGTGACCTGATAAATGGCGTAGCCCTGATGTATCTGGGCTTGATCTGGCGGCGCGTTTGGACTTTGCGCGAACACAGTGCTCATAAATTGCGGATCGTTGCCGATACCCGGTAGTGCAGCCTTGCTGTCCACGAAATCCGTGGAGATGACTTGCAGGCCTTTGGATGCCGCGGCCTTCTCCAGACCGTTGTTTCGCGCATCATTCAGCAGTTGCTCAACTTCTTGCTGAGAAGCCTGCGCAGCTTTCTGCTGCTTGATCAAAGGCTCGATCTGCGCCTTCACTTCGTCGAGAGATTTAACCTGGGCATCGTGCTTGTCGTCCACGTGGATGATGTGGAAGCCGTAACTGCTTTGAACCAGGTCGCTGGTACCGCCTTTCGGCAGGGAGAATGCGGCCTTCTCGAACTCCGGGACAGTCCTTCCCTTTCCGATCCATCCCAGCGATCCGCCATTTTTAGCAGAGCCCGGGTCCTCAGAATATTTCTTCGCCAGTTCGGCGAAATTGCCTCCCGCCTTTACTTGCTTCAAAACGTCTTCCGCCTTGCTACGCGCCGCGTCAAGTGCTTTCTGATCGACTTTTCCATCGGGGCCCGGCAGCGGGGTCTTGATCAGAATGTGGCGCACGTTCACCTGCTCGGGAACCCGGTACTCGTCACGATGGTCCTGATAATAGTTTTGCAGCTCTTGCTGCGTGACCTGGGTTTGCGAAAGCAAACGTGCATTATCGACGACTACGTATTTAAGCTGGCGGCGTTCGGGAATCGAGTTCACATAGCTGTTTTTGTTGCGCTCGTAAAACCCTTTCAGCTCGGCGTCAGCGGGATGAATCGACTTTAGAATGTCATCTTTCTTGATGAACGCGTAGTTGAACTTCACTTTCGTGTTCTGCTTGTCAAAGTGCTTGCGCACTTCGGCATCGGTTACGGTCGCGCTGGAGGAGACCAGATCGCGCAACTTGTTGAGCAAAATGTCTTCTTTTACCAGTTGCTCAAACTGCGGCACGGTAAGGTTGTTGCTGGCGACAAAGTTTTCGTATTCCTGCTCGCCTATGAAAGTTCCATTAGGAAAAAGAATCTGTCCTAATTGGCCCTGACGCATGTACTCACGAAGATCTTCATCGGTGGCTTTCAGGCCCATCTTCTGCGCCTGGGCCAGCAACACTTTTTCGTTGATAAGATTCTCGGCTGCCCGTTGCGCGAAAAATGGCAGAAGCGCGCTGGCCTGCGCGCCGCCGCGCGGAAACTGCTGGTTCAACATCTGCTTGGCCTGGCGCTCGACGTCGTTGGCGGTAATGTCCTGTCCGGAAACTGTGGCTACCACACCGGGACCGGAAGAATTTGGGAGCAAGTTGGAGCTGCCGAAACCGGGAATCAGCGTGATCGCCATGAGCACGCAAACAACAGTTAAAAGACCGCCGAGGACGATTTTCTTGATCGGGCCAGGGGTTTGCAGAAAACGAATCATGTGGTTGAAAACTCCAAAGTTTTAGCGGAAGTTAAATTATAGACGAAGCTGGCGTGCCAGCACAGGCGATCTTCGAGCTGAACGAGCAATTGAGGACTCGCGGCTTCCTTCGTGAACCATCGTGTCCTTCGTGGTTCAAGCTTTTGAAAAGCGATAACCACGAAGGACATGATGGTTCACGAAGGAAGCTACTCTCATGGTAAACACGAAATTCACCTATTGAAACGTGTTAATAAGGCATGATATGAATGCTTGGCCGAATCGTTCCCATCGAGAAGGGGTCTAATGAAGCAGCTTCGACTTCCGCTATCTTTGATTGTCGTTCTTCTTGTTTCACAATTTGGTTTAACCCAAACGCAATCGAAAAAACCGACGCCGAAGGGGTCGAGTTCTTCTCCGGTCCCAGAAATGGGGCTTGCGCTGCGCGACGGCTGGTCTCTGCAGTCGTCATGCAAGGTGGAAAAATCGGGAGAGGACATTTCCACACCGAAGTTTTCGCCCACCGGCTGGTACCCCGTCAGCGTGCCTACGACAGTCGTGGCAGCCCTGGTGAAGCAGAAGGTATATCCGAATCCTGACTTCGGCATGAACCTGCGAAAGTTGCCGGGAATGGACTATCCGATCGGCGCCAACTTCTCGAACATTCCCATGCAGCAGGACAGCCCGTTCATGGTGCCGTGGTGGTATCGGAAGGTGTTCACGCTGCCTGCAAGCTCCAAGGGCAAGACCATCTGGCTGGATTTCGGGGGAATTAATTACCGCGCCAATATTTTTTTGAATGGCAAAAAGATCGCAAACAAGGACGACGTTGCCGGCGCCTGGCGGACGTATGAGTTCAATATCACCGACGTCGCCCTGCCGGGGAGATCGAATGTGCTCGCGGTGGAGATTTATTCGCCTACCGACCGAGACCTGGCGATCACCTTCGTAGATTGGAATCCCTCGCCTCCGGACAAGAACATGGGATTATTCCGCGAGGTAAGCGTGCGGACCAGCGGCCCGGTGGCGGTTCGATATCCGACGGTGGTGTCTAAAGTCGATGCCGATGGGAAGGCACACGTTACCGTGACCGCGCAGGTGAAGAATGGAACCAACCAGGCGATCAAGGGAACGCTGAAGGGGCGTATTGAGAATGCAGAATTCTCGCAGGATGTCGAACTCGGTCCCAATGAGCAGAAAGACGTAACGTTTGATCCCGCCCAGGTTTCACAACTTAATTTGGACAACCCTCGGCTGTGGTGGCCGGCACAAGTGGGCAAACCCCAACTATACAA
>DATNAF010000035.1:0-22629 GCA_035572845.1 Terriglobales bacterium | reverse complement strand
GAATCCAACCCTCCACAAATCGGTCTGCAGTACGCAATTGTTGACACCAAGACCGGTCAAGCGAAGATCAGTACAGGCATTCCGAAAGTCTCAGACGGATCAGGACGCGCCGTGCTGCCGTTAGGGTTGAAGGTGCCGGTGGACAAACTGGACGCTGGTTCTTATCGGCTTGAACTGAGAGCATTGGATTCTTTGGGCAATAAATCTCCGATACGTGCGGCGGACTTTGTGGTGGATTAGGAATTGTTTTAATGCGTGTTGGGCTCATTGCAGGATGAGCGGCTTGCGTTAACCTGCGAAATGAAAAATAATTGCCTCCGCTGCATCGCGGCGTCTCTCTGCTCACCGCTTCGCAGCAGGAGGCCTCAGGCATGAGACTTAGACGCGCGGCTGTGCCGCCGCTGTTTGCATTCGTTGTAGCGCTGTTCATCACTCAATTCGCTTTTCTTCAACAGGTGAATGCACAAGAAGAACCTGCTTCCTCCGACATTATTATTCAGCACGATGTTCCGATGAAGACCCGTGATGGGGTCAAGCTCTTTGCTGACATATATCGACCCAAATCTTCCACGAACGAAAAGTTTCCCGTGATCCTGATGCGTACGCCTTATGACAAGAACGTCAATTGGGCGGTATCGCCGGTGTTCAAGATGGTGCCGCGTGGCTATGTCGTCATCATTCAGGACGTGCGCGGGCGCTACACCTCAGAGGGCGAATGGTATCCGTTCCGGCATGAGCAGGCCGACGGCTACGACACGGTGGAATGGGCTGCGGCACTACCTTATTCAAACGGCAAGGTCGGCATGATCGGCGCCTCGTATGTGGGCGCTACCCAAATGCAAGCGGCCATTGCGCATCCTCCACATCTCGCCGGAATCGCGCCTAACGTGACGGCCAGTAACTACCACGACGGCTGGACATATCAGGGCGGAGCGTTTGAGCAATGGTTTGATCAGAACTGGACGTCGCAGTTGGCAGGGAACACGCTTGCTCGTTTGATCGAACAGAACACAGATGCACGAGTCGGCGTCCCTACACTCCCACTGGAAAATTACCCAGTGTTTAATTTCGGACAACTTCCCGCTGACGCACAACTCACGGCTGCCATCGCGCCTTATTATCTCGACTGGCTGGCGCACCCCGATTATGACGAGTATTGGAAGCAGTGGTCGGTCGAAGAGAATTTTTCAAAGATAACTGTTCCCATGCTGCAGGTCGGCGGCTGGTATGACATTTTTCTCACTGGCACTCTGCGCAACTACATGGGCGGAAAGGCGCATGGTGCGACCGAAGCGGCGCGTACCCAGCAGCATCTTTTGATTGAGATTGGCGGCCATGCAGGTTTTGGCCGGCGCATCGGGGACGTGGATTTTGGGCCGCACGCTCTCGAGAACGGGTATACGGACGTCATCCTCGACTGGTACGACTATCTTTTCAAGGGTATTAAGAACCATTATGCGACGGACAAGCCGGTCACCGTCTTTACCATGGGCGTGAATGAGTATCGGCAAGAGGACGACTGGCCTGCACCGCAGGCTCAATCGGTAAAGTATTTTCTGCATTCGGGCGGAAAGGCTAATTCTTTGCGCGGTAACGGCTCGCTCTCCACGTCAGCACCGAAGTCCGAGGCCTCTGACGCATTCATTTACGATCCATCGAATCCCGCGCCAACCATTGGCGGACCCCTCTGTTGCGATCAGGAACATATGGAGCCAGGGCCACGCGACCAGCGAGCCGTGGAGAATCGCGACGACGTGCTGGTGTATTCGATCGGCCCTCTGGCGAGCGACATGGAAGTGACAGGACCGGTCACGGCCACCCTCTACGTGAAATCGTCAGCGGTGGATACGGACTTCACCGCCAAACTAGTTGACGTGGCGCCGGACGGCTTCGCGAAAGATCTCACCGAAGGCATTTTGCGCATGCGTTACCGCGAATCTCAGGAGCATGCGAACCTGATGAACCCCGGACAGATTTACGAAATCTCTGTCGACATGGTGGGCACCAGCAATGTATTTCTGCGCGGACACTCGCTGCGTCTGGAAATTTCCAGCAGCAATTTTCCACGCTTCGATCGCAACCTGAACACTGGCGAAGAAATTAAGTCTGCCCGGCACTTCGTCTCTGCGACAAATGTGATTTTGCATGACGCTCAACATCCGTCTGCCTTGGTGTTGCCGGTGATGCCGGCGCAATAGTCGGCATTAAAACTTCACTCGAGGTAGAGCCATGAGCTGGGCCAGCAAGTTGTCCAATCCATACCGCGTAAATCATGGGAAGAAATTCCGGCTGAAGGATTTTGATCCTGCGAGCACGGCGCATGTTCACTCCAAGGAACACGCGCAGGAGTTGCTGGACAGGGGAATCGCGGAAATGCGCGATTTGCAGGACAAGCTTTACGCACAGGACCGCTGGGCGGTCTTGATCATTCTGCAAGGGATGGATGCGGCCGGCAAAGACGGGTTGATCAAACATGTCATGGCGGGTGTGAATCCGCAGGGTTGCCAGGTGTATTCGTTCAAGCAGCCGTCAGTAGAGGAACTGAATCACGATTTCATGTGGCGTTCAAATCACAGATTGCCGGAACGCGGGCACATAGGAATTTTCAATCGGTCCTACTACGAAGAGGTCCTGGTGGTGCGGGTTCATCCCAATATCCTGAAAAATGAGCGGGTGCCGCAGGGACTGATCACGAAAGACATTTGGCAGGAGCGGTTTGAAGACATTAGAAATTCGGAGCGCTATCTGGCGCGCAATGGAACCGTGGTACGAAAATTCTTTTTGAATATTTCGAAAAAAGAACAGAAGAAGCGGTTCCTTGAGAGACTCGATAATCCGGAAAAGAACTGGAAGTTTTCTGCTTCTGACGCTACTGAGCGCCACTGCTGGGATGACTACATGGATGCGTACCAGGAGATGATCGCCGAAACATCATCCAGGCACGCGCCCTGGTACGTGGTGCCGGCCGACAATAAGTGGTATACGCGCCTGGTGGTCGCGGCGGCGATCGTAGACGCCTTAGGAGAATTGAAATTGTCCTATCCAAAGATCAGCTCGGAGGAACGCAAACAGTTGGTCCTTGCCAGAAAAGAGTTGGAAGGAAAGTGAAAGGAAAGAGTCACCAGACCGGGGTGTCGCTTCGGATCGGTTGGAAGAAGTTCTGATGGTTTAGCAGCACTTCGATGGCGTGAACAATTTCACTGCCGGTGTTTTTTGAAAGAGCGCCGCTGCAGCCGGCATTCAGCGCTTGATGTCTAAGTTCCTTCGAAACTTGCTGCACTGTAAAAAGCAGCATGGGCAGCCCGGGATGCTTGCGAGAAATTTCTCGAGCCGCTTGCAGCCCGTTCATATCGGGCATGGCCAAGTCCAGGACGACAATGTCGGGATTAAGTTCTTCGGTTTTGTCTACAGCTTCGTGCCCATCGCGTGCGTCGGCACACACCGTCCAATCTCCGTGAGTTTCGATTAATCTGCGCAGCAGACGGCGGATGGCGGCATCATCATCGGCGATGAGAATTCGGACTGGCATTCGGGTACACGGATGCGGCTCTTTCCGGTGGGAGAACACCCTGGACAAACACGCCCGAGCACACTAATTATGATGCCTTGCCTGATCTTAGGTGCAATACCCTCCTTACCCGATTACTGACGTAGTTACACGTTGAGAGACTTAGGGTCCGAAGCCTGAGGCATCCCTATCTTTATACTGATGGAAGGGTGATTGGTTTAATGAAGCAATCGGCGCGGTATTCAATTGTTCTACTCTGGATTGGTATTGTCTCGCTCACGAACACGTACGCAGCTCAGCCTGCGCCGTCATTTGCCGCGCTCGTGCGGTGGAAAGCAGCAGTGATCAGTCCTAGAAGTAGTGCACTGAAAGAGCTCTACAGCACTGATCCTGCACCCCGCATTACCGTTGTCGGCAAGACCTCAGCAGATATTTCCGCAGCCGACGATGCGGAGTTCTGGAAAGCAATGCGGGCCACTCAGCTCTCATTGAAAGTGGCGAATTCGACCACGCCGCAGCCCGGACTTCAACAAGTCACATTTCAAGCGACGGTCAAGACCGCGCCTCCGGGCCGCACCCTGTATGTGATCGAATCGCAGTTGTGGCAGCAACAGGCGGAAGAATGGAAGCTTGTCGCAGTTCAACGCACCGACGCATTCAAGCTGGAACAGCCGATGTCCCTTGATGCAAAATTGTATCCTCCGGCCAGTCAGGCACGCGAGGAGATTACCCATGCACTTGCAGAGGCCACAAAAACTCATAAACGCGTGTTGGTAATTTTCGGTGCCGATTGGTGCTATGACTGTCATGTTTTGGACCGAGCTCTGCAGCGCCCAGACATTGCTCCCACGCTAAAGCGGAACTATGAGGTGGTGCATGTCGATGTCGGCCAAGGTGACAAGAACCAGGACTTAATGAACGAATACCAAGTGCCAATGAAGCGCGGAATTCCTGCAATGGCTGTGCTTAGCGCTTCCGGCCAGCTACTTTACAGCCAAAAAAATGGAGAGTTCGAGCGTGCTCGCGCCCTGGGTCCGGAAGATCTTCTGGAATTTCTAAACAAATGGAAGTCATCGTAGAGACGTTGGCGAGCAATGTCTCTGCGATTAAAACGAAATTACTGCGTTTCCAATATTTGCCCAGAGCGCTGGCCCTGCAATTTTTCCATGAACATTTCCTGAGTCAAGGATTCATGATTCCGCAAAAGCTCGAGTAGCGGATCCTCCACGTCGGATGACGGCGCAGGCTGAGCTTGCGCGGAAGATAAAGGCCGATGCGCGGCCAGCAAATCAGGCTGGGTGCTCAGCGAACGGATAAAGAGATCGATCTTTCTGGCGTGATCTGCGTTTGCCGTGATGAATTCAATACCCATCCCGTGCGACGGATGCATGACGCGCACCAGCCCTGAAGTTTCGAGTTCATTGCCGGCTGCACGGAAATTCAGCAGCAAGTGAGTTCTTTCTGGAAAGGGAGAAATCGTTTCGACATAGCAGCCGCCAACACTCAGATCGGTAACTTTGCAATCGGGACGCGGCGCGGGCTCCTGGGGCGGCGCCTGCCGGGCGTGGTCAGCCAGCCACGTGCGAAGTGTTCCGCGCATTTCTTCCGACACCCCTGCGAAACGAATTCCAGATTCCCCGTTAGGATTCGCCCACACCACCTCGCCAGGAAGTTCAAGGTCCGAGAGCAGGTCGGGAAGTATGAAACGCGTGTGGAGTACAGCGGAACAATAAAGTGGCTGCGAAGCCAGCACGTCCATACCGTCCTCGCTCAAGTCGAGCAGAATGCCAGGAATCGAGGCTTCGTCGCCATTGCTGGTCAACATAACCGGCACTTGTACCGGCACACGAAATGAACTGCGGCGCTCGCTGCGGATCAGGCTGGCAGCAGCGCGCAGCGTGCCTTCGGCTTGCTCGGCATTAATTGGTTTATATATGACGAAGTTTGCACCGGCTTGAAAGGCGGTACGCACTTTGGACGGATCGGCCAGCAGGGCCACAGTCACAGCTTTCGCCCGACCGCGCGCCGCGGACAGGTTTTCAAACGTCAAAGTTGCGCTATGCGGATCGTCAAAATCGACCAGTACGGCATGGAATCTCTGTTCGCTTACCAGGCAGAGCGCATCGGGATACAAGCAGCGGTGAACGGTCAAGCCAAAATTCGACAACACAGGCGTGAGCGCTTCCACGGCCTGGTTATCTTTGGAAACCAGTAGTGCGCGAAATGACATGGCGAAAAGGCAGCCTTACGGCCAGCGAGGGGAAACCCCACGCGCCGGCGCCTTCGCGGCTGCAGTCTGTCCCGGTCCCGGTGCGCCTGCGGCAGCGGCTTTGGATGCCACTGGAGCTTCTTCGGCATCGGCCAGAATGGCAGAATCATCATCGTCGTTCTCGGCCAGCAAAGGGGCAACTTCGCGCAACTTTTCGGCCACCTGCTGCAACATCTCAATCTGTTTGCCGAGTTGGGCGTACTTGGCCTGCTTGCGCCGCAAAACCTCGTGGATGTCTTTCATGAAAGCCCTCTATTAGGACTCTAAAAAGGATAGAAGTGTCGGTCAATGAGGAACACTGGAAGAGCGGTTACCCGAGTAATCTGCCTTTGGTGCGGATAGGAACCGTCGGCTTGCGCGATCCACGGGACCAACAAAAAGCCCCGCTCGTATGAGCAGGGCTTTGAGGCAAGTAGTGTTGGCAGGAGAGAAAACAATCTTAAGGGCGTAACTTACGCCGGGCGAGTCCGGCCAGACCAATTAAGCCCGTGCCGATTAATCCCAGCGTGCCGGGTTCGGGCGTAGTGACCACGCCGATGTCCGCGCTTACGCTGAAGGCACCGCTCTTCATGATCGTGATAGTTTCTGTTCCGCCGCCGTTAGCCAGGACTCCGGAAATCAGAATCGAAACCGGCGTGACGGTTACAGTTCCAGGCGTAGAGCTTGAAAATGTCCCGCTAAACAGGGTCGTGGCCCCGGACATAATGGCTAGGCTGCCTCCGGAATAGGTGAAGCTGCTACCGCTCCCAGTCAATGCACCCGTATTCCAACTGATCGTTCCGCTTGTCGCTACACCGTTAACCCCGGTTAATGCGGTCGTAATGTTCAGGGATTGACCGCTGGTTACGGTTCCGGTTATCGTGGCAGTTCCCGCTGCCGATGTTCCAAAGCCTTCGAAGTCTGTAATACTGTCAGCCAGCGCCAAAGTGGGTAGCGCCAGAGCCAACAGTCCCAACACAAATACTCGTCTCATAAAACACTCCTCCAAAATCGATCCCATTGATTGGGGTTAGCCGGTAAATCTTTGCGTGAGAACCTGCATGGCCCTGCGGTGGACCGGTCCTCAACGTTTCCGCAGAAATACGAGTTCTACTTAGCATATGAGTTACCAAAGTAGATGACCCTTAGATTTGCTGAAAATAAGGAACTTAGCGTGGATTTGCCATTCCGAACTGCTTGCTACTGTGCAAATCAGTGCACATGGGTTGTGAATCTGCCATTCTCAATGGTTGTAACCCGCACATTAAGAAGGGGAATTCACAACTTTTGCGTTCGAAATGTTGGGCTGGAACAGGCTGTGCATAAACAGGCAGAAATTCAATCTGCTCAATCCTGAATCTGGGAAGCCTCTCCAGTTTGTGGGATCCTGGCTTGCCGAAGAAGCTAGAAGCTGAGGCAAAACCTGGAGACAAAGACGCCTCTCGCGGGACAGTAGGCGAAAAGCCTTTAGATTCTGGCGACCCCGGAGGGAGTCGAACCCCCAACCCTCAGATCCGAAGTCTGATGCTCTATCCAGTTGAGCTACGGGGCCGCAGTGAAATTTTCCTATCGATAAGCAGTTTACACCTAAGAAGGCTCCTCAGCGTGTCATTGGGATAGTGAAAGAAATTACATATCTATTTTCTGCTCGGGCCCGAATCCCTGCGCGAAGTGGCTGATTGACAATCTGCGCGACGCACTCTAAAACTTCTAGTTTCTCTTTAGATCTCGAAAGGAAAACCTATGAGGAAATGCTCGCTTGTTCTCGCGCTGGCATTCTTGTCCATTCCTGTTTGCCATGCTCAGTCGCTAGGAATTTTTACCGAACACGCGGATATTGGTACGGTGCTGCATTCGGGATCGACGACCTACGACTCATCGAAAAACGCGTACACGCTGATCGGCAGCGGCGAGAACATGTGGGCCACCGCGGACGCATTTCAGTTTGCATGGAAAAAAATTTCCGGTGACATGGAAATTTCTGCCGACATTTCTTTCCCCAATTCTGAGGGCAACGAGCACAAAAAGGCGGTGCTGATGTTGCGGCAGTCGCTCGACGCCGACTCGGTTTATGCCGATGTGGCGCTACACGGGAATGGACTGACCTCGCTGCAATTTCGCGATGAAAAGGGTGGAACAACCAGCGAAGTCGAGTCGAAGATGTCGGCGCCGGCGCGCCTGCGGATTACGCGCGTTGGAAAATATGTGTACATGTCGCTTGCCCAGAAGGGAAGTGATGTTCACTTCGCCGGCGGCTCGGTACGCGTTCCTCTTGATGGAGACATCTATGCCGGAATTGGAGTTTGTTCGCACGACAAAAATGTGACCGAGCAGGCTACTTTTTCTAACCTCGAGATTAAAAATATAAGCGCTGATGCGGTTCAGTCCGTGGCTTACAGCAGCCTGGAAACAGTCGCGATCGATACCACCATTCGGCAAGCTGTCTATCTTGCGCCGAACCGCTTTGAAGCACCTAACTGGTCGCGAGACGGCTCATATTTTATTTTCAATCGCAACGGACATCTTGAAAAATTGCCGGTCGCGGGCGGCGAGCCACAAATCATCAACACTGGTTTCGCCGACAAAATAAACAATGATCATGGCATTTCGCCTGACTCGACCCAGTTGGCGATCAGCGACAATTCCCAGGAGACGAAGTCTGCGGATGGAAGTGCGATGCACGATTCACTGGTCTACCTCCTTCCGATCGGCGGCGGAACTCCGCGCCGAATGACGGAAACCGGCCCATCGTACTGGCACGGCTGGTCTCCTGACGGCAAGACGCTGGCGTTTGTCGGTCAGAGAAATGGCGACTTCGACATCTATACCGTACCGGCAACCGGCGGTGACGAAACTAGGTTAACGACTGCGAAGGGACTCGACGACGGGCCGGAATATTCGCCCGATGGGCAGTACATTTATTTCAATTCTGAGCGCACCGGGCACATGCAAATCTGGCGGATGCATCCTGACGGCCGCGGGCAGGAGCAGGTTTTTACTGACGATTACAACAACTGGTTTCCGCATATTTCACCGGACGGAAAGTGGATGGTGTTTTTGACTTACGAAAAAGACGTGACGGGACATCCGGAAAACAAAGATGTAATGCTGCGATTGATGTCGCTCGATGATAAGAAGATCATCACGCTGGCGAAATTGTTTGGCGGCCAGGGAACGATCAATGTGCCGTCATGGTCTCCGGATAGCAAGTCGGTAGCATTTGTGAGTTATCAGATGGTGGTAACGGAATAAGGCGAGTGGGCTGACACTGACGTCCGCCCTACCCTTGCTAGGAGACGGGCAGGGGTGCCCGTTGCTCCACAATCATAATTTTATTTCCCAACATTTTCATCGAAGAAATTCGCCATGATCTGCAGTGCTTCTTTGCTTTCGGGTAATTGGAAGTGATACCAGAACGCGTGCGGCAGGGCCTCGAAAACAATTAGTTGCGCATTCACGCCGGCGCGCAACAGCGCGCGGTGGAAGATCGAGGTGTTGCTCAAAAGAAGATCGCGAGTGCTGGTCACCAGCAGGCAGGGCGGAAAGCCGTGAAGATCAGCATATAGCGGGGAGAGTACGGGATCCTTGGAATCGGTTTTACCCACGTATCTTTCGTCGTGGGGACGATCAGGAGCCTCGGGAGCGACATTTCCCGAGAAGCCATTTAAAGCAAAGAGCTGCTGCGAGTCGGAGGGGCGGCTGAAATCTGCGAGCGTAGAAAATATTCCCAGAGCGGCGGGCAATGGCAAGCCTGATTGCTTGAGTTTCACCGCAACTTCGCCAGTTAAGATTGCGCCCGCCGAAGTCCCGAAAATTCCGATGCTGCGAGGCTGGTAAGTCTTAAGAAGTTCTTTGTACACCGCGACCACATCCTCGACCGCCGCTGGGAATGGGTTTTCCGGCGCCAGTCGGTAATAGACGGAAACCACTTTTATCTTGGTGAGATACGCGATCGGAATTCCTTCGATTAAAGATCCCGAATCAGAGATAAATCCACCGCCGTGCAGGTTGATCAGGACGCGCTTCTCGTTTGCGTCCGGCGCTTCGAGTGGAGTGATAATGTCGGTCTGGACGCCGGCAATATTTTTCGATTCGACTTTCACCGGGTAAAGACGCAGCGCTTCGGCTGAATCGCGCTTGCGCCATTCGTCAGTGCCTTTGCGAATTTCTGCCAGGTCTTTGGACTGCGGGCCCTCATGTTCAATCTCCTTAAGCCATTGCTCGGCTTCGGGACTGACGGTCGTTGGCATGGGCACAACGCGGGTGATGTGCGCAGTGCCGTCTGGATCGAAAGTCGCGGAATCAGGATCAGAAGCCGCGCTGGTCTGGGCTGAGGCAGAGAGAGCAAGCGAAAAAGCGGCAATCAGGCATAACGATATTTTCATTGTGATCTCGCGAATTTAATCGCGAAATCAGCTTACGCCATATCGCCCGCGTTCAATAATTTTTTCTGCAATTTCCTGGCGCAAGCCGATGGTGTTGACAGGATCGTGCTTGGCCAGGCGTCGCAGGATTGCCATCTGAGTGCGTAGCATGTCGCCTTCGGCAACGTCGGCAATAATTTTGCGGGCCGACGATTCGATTTTGTCCATCGCTTGGGAAAGATAAACGCGAGTCATAGCCACCGGGATCGCAGCGGCGCCTTCGCCTTGAGCGGATGCAAGTTTCATAGTGCGCAACAACACAGATTCCATGGCATAGACCTCAATCACCATATCGGCGATCGCACCCATCACTTCCTGCTGCTGCTCGATTTGCATCATGTACTTTTGGGTGGCGGCGCCGGCGGCGAACAGGCCCAGCTTTTTAGCGGCAGCTACAAGCTTCTGCTCTTCCGCGAGCACGCTCTCGAACTCTCCAGTTGCGGATGCTCCAGAAAGTACTTCATCCATGAGCTGTTTGATGGCTGGCATCAATGGCAACTGCCCGCCCATAGCCCGCTTCAGCAAAAATCCGGTAATGATAAGGCGATTAATTTCGTTCGTGCCTTCGAAGATGCGGTTGATTCTGGCATCACGGTACGCTCGCTCCGCTGGATACTCCTCGACAAAGCCATAGCCGGCATAAATCTGCAGAGTCTCATCCACAACATAATCGAGCATCTCCGACGCCCACACCTTAATAATCGAACACTCGACCGCATACTCTTCAATCGCCTTGAGAGTCTTCTTGCCTGCATCACTGGCGGATTTGTCTATAACGGCAAGGGCTGCGTCCATCATGCCCACTGTGCGGAACACCAACGACTCGCCGACATAGATGAGCGTGGCCATGTTTGCCAGCTTTTCGCGCACCAAACCGAAATCGGCGATAACTTTTTTGAAGGCCTTGCGCTGCTTGGCGTAGCCGATTGCGTTATTCAGGGATTCGCGCGCACCGCCTACGCACATGGCGCCAAGCTTGAATCGGCCGATGTTCAGGATATTAAAGGCGATGATGTGGCCGCGGCCGATTTCGCCTAAGACGTTTTCAACCGGCACTTTGCAGTCGTTGAGAATAATGGGGCAGGTAGACGATCCGCGAATGCCCATTTTGTGTTCTTCCGCGCCGACGGAAAATCCCGGAAAGTTGCGTTCGACCAGAAATGCGGTGAACTTTTCGCCGTCCACTTTGGCGAAGACAGTGAACAGGTCGGCAAACCCGGCGTTAGTGATCCACATTTTTTCGCCGTTGAGAATGTAATGCTTTCCGTCCGACGACAGCGTAGCGCGGGAGCGGCAATTCAGCGCATCTGACCCCGATGAAGCCTCGGATAACGCATATGCGCCGACAATTTCTCCCGCCGCGAGTTTGGGCAGATATTTTTGTTTCTGCGCGTCATTGCCGAAATACACCAGCGGCAGTGTGCCGATTCCCGTGTGTCCGCCCCAGGTAGTGGCAAAGCCCGCGTATTTTGCAATGTGATCGGCAATGACGGCTGCGGAAACCTTATCGAGTTCCATGCCGCCGTAGGCTTCGGGAATTTCCACTCCGCTCAGTCCCAGCTCGCCGGCTTTTTTCAGCAGATCGCGTGTGACGGAAAAATCCTTGTGCTCCATTTTCTCAATGTTGGGCACGATTTCTTTTTGCGCGAATTCCTCCGTGGTCTGCCCGATCATGACGTGCTGTTCGCTGAAATCTTCCGGGGTAAACACTTCCTCCGGCGGCCGGGTTTCCAACAAAAAGCTGCCGCCGGCGATTGAAGCATCGGGCTTTGAAGCGGTGGTTGCCATTCGGTAATCCTTCCTGTCTAGAAAGGATTATTACTTCTTTCCGCCGGTTTTCCAACCAGGGATATAGATAACAGGTGCCGAAGGTACAACAAATGAGTGCTACCCGTAAGTGGAATCAGGCCCTAGACAACTTCAGTGCTGTAGGGTTGAGGACAAGGGCAGAGACGCGAGCCCTGAATGCAGTTCTGAATACTGCTCAGGAGCTCCGGCGAAGGCTCCAGGAATTCAAAGCCGGTGCGAGCCGGAGAACTGTGGCGAACGATGGCGAGAGTTTCGAATGCGACGTTGAGTAGATTCAACCGCACGGAAACCCGCTCGCCGCGTTTGGGTGGACCACATAAAACCGCCGAAAGTCCGCCAAGGCTGATTTCAAGCGTGAGGCCACGCGTGACCTGCGGCCCGGAGTTCAGCAGGGCCCACGTGGCCACTGGCGCGCTGAGGAAATGCCGCTGATAACGCCGCTCGGGGCGATGTTCTTGCGCGGACGCTGCCGAACTCCGGGGTTCGAGCTGCATGTTCGCTCCTTTCAGCCTGAACGTTGCAAGCAACGTCTGTATGACGACTCGGGACGCACGATTCACGAAGGAAGAGTCGCCCCCCACGCCGAGGCCGACTGCAGGCTGGCGCGAATGACCTGCAGCAATTCGTTGTTATCTGCCGGCTTTTGGAAGAACGCAGTCGCGCCGGAATCCAGGCTGCGCAATTCGTTACCCTGAGGATCGCGCGCGGTGAGAACAATCACCGGAATGTGCGACAGCGTATCGCTTTCCTGCAGCCGCTTCAGGACGATGAACCCGTTGCCCGCAGGCAACCCAAGGTCCAGGATGATCAGGTTCGGACGCTCCTTTTGCGCCAGTGCAATGGCCGAGTAACCATCTGAGGCGCTGACGGTTTCGTAGTGGTTCGCTCTCAGGCGCAGCTTCAAGGCCATTCGCAGCTCTGGGTCGTCATCCACAATAAGAATCTTTGCTCGGTTCAAGCTGGAGGCTTCAATCTGTTCGTTTTCAGTTTGCATTTGCATGGTTCTCCTTTGGATTAAAACCGTTCACGCTTCTGAGATCATTGAGGACCAGGGCGGTGACTACGCGCGCAACTTCTGCCACCTGGTTTTCGAGAGTACTTTCTGGCATTGCAGCAAATTCGACGGGACGCGCTGTTGCATACACCGTGCCGGTGGATCTCACGCGCGTGAGCACGTTGATCTGTTCGACAATGCGCGCAATCATGATGTCGACATGGCCCATATCTGTCGACGCGACCACGTAAAACGTATCTTCCGGCCCATTGGTAGCCATGGCGGGAAGCACCAGGTCTTTATCGATAAAAACGCACCGGCGCACCAGGTCGAGGGCTTCACGGCAAACTTCTTTCCAATTTCCCCGGAACGGAATCGACAGAGGCTTCAGATCGACGCGAACTAACACTATCGATTCCCGCAGCCGCTGCTCATGCGTGATCACTGGCGCCAACAGCTTCGCCAAAGAATAGACCGGCAGGTTGAATGTGAAAGTTGTCCCCTGGTCGGGCTGGCTTGCTACCCAGATGCGGCCGCCGTGCAGGTTCACCAGTTCTCTGGCAATGTAAAGTCCTAAACCAAGCCCGGAGCGATTACCGTCGACCGATTCCGGGTCCTGATACAAACGTTCAAAAATGAGGGGGAGGGCCTCCGCGGAAATACCACGGCCAGTATCACTGACCGTGATGTAAATAAATTCCGGGTCAGTTTCTTGTTGGCTAAGTTTTACGTTGACTGATCCTTCAAGCGGCGTGAACTTGACCGCGTTGTCGATCAGGTTGATTAGAATTTCGAGCACCCGGTCCGGGTCTGCATAAATCAGCGGGATGTGAGGATCGGCCTCCAGTTCCACCGTGATCCGGCTTTCGACAGCCATAGGACGGACCATTGCAATGGCTTGCCGCACCAGATCAACCAGCGCCAGGCAACGAGGTTCGATGCGCAGCTTACCCGATTCCGCGCGCGTAGCTTCGAGCAGATCGCGGATCATGGCGTGAAGTTGATTTACGCTCTTCAAAATGACTTGCAGGTGGTCGCGCTGTTCCGGAGAAATTGCGCCGGAGAGTCCATCAAACAACAGCGACGCGTACTGATGAATGCAGGTGAGCGGAGTCCGCAATTCATGAGAAACGTGTGAGAGAAATTGGTTCTTGAATTCGATTTGCTGCTTGCGGCTCATTTCGAGCGAGCGCAATAGCGACTGCCGCTCGACCGCATAACGCATGGAACGCTCGAGGCTGCGGCTGGTCAGGTCCCCTTTTATCAGATAATCCTGCACCCCCTGGTGGATAGCTTTCATGGCAAGCACTTCGTCGTCTTGCCCGGAAAGAATGACGACCGGCACGCCCGGGGCTTTATCGAGAATTTTGCGGAAAGTTTCGCTGCCGTGGCTGTCCGGCAGATTCAGATCGAGCAGCACCACCGTTGGCGGCGTGTTCTCGATCGATGCCAGTCCATCAGAAAGGCGATTTACGCAACTGACGTCGACATGATTTTTGCCTTCCGTCAGGCGCAAGCGCACCAGGTCGGCATCGCCGGGATTGTCTTCAATCAGCAGAACCTGCTTGGGGAACTCGGCCATGGTTTCTCCTAATCAGGAAGGCTGGCGTATCCAAACCAGAAATTTTCAATGGAGCGCACCGCCGAGAAAAATTGCCCCAGATTCCCTGGCTTGCTGACGTACGAGTTTGCCCCTAGCTCGTAACAACGGGCAATATCTCGCGGCGCATGCGAGGTAGTGAAGATCACCACCGGCAGATCATTCAGTTCGGGATCGGCTTTTACCTCGGCCAGAACGGCGCGGCCGTCTTTGCGAGGAAGATTGAGATCGAGAATGACGAGGTCGGGGCGGCTGGCTTCAGAAAATTGCCCAAAGCGATGCAGGAACTGTAGCGCCTGCTCGCCGTCAGGCACGGTACTCACCTGCGCAGGGCGCTCGCTGGTAGCGAGGACCTCGCAAGTCAGATTAGCGTCAGCCGGGTTGTCATCGACTAATAGGATTCTGTGTGCAGAGCTCATAGTCTTCTGTCTTATCAGCTTTATCGGCCACTGCAGCCGGAAACGTGAACCGAAAATTGCAACCGCGGCCCAATTCGGACTCGACCCAAATTCGTCCGCCGTTGTGCTCCACAATTTTTTTGCAGATGGCCAAGCCCACACCGTTACCTCCGTACTCATCGCGGGTGTGGAGGCGCTGAAAAATCTTGAAAACCAGGTCTCTATGTTCTTCGGCAATACCAATGCCATTGTCGAACACCGAAAACAGCCATTCGCGGCCCTTTTGTTCGGCGGAAATGGTCACACAGGGATTCCGCTTGGCGCGAAACTTGATGGCGTTGCCGATCAGGTTCTGGAAAAGCTGCACTACTTGGAAACGATCAGCCAGAATCGTGGGCAGAGGATTACAAGTAACAGTTACGCCGTGCTGCTTCAGCGCCAGGCCCAAATTCTTCAGTACTTCCTCAATGGCTGAATTGACGTCTGTAGGTGCGGGTGTCACACCGTTGCGTCCAACCCGCGAAAACGCCAGCAGATCTTCGAGCAGCGCCTGCATGCGCGTGGCGCCCTCGACGGCGTAGCTGATGTAACGGTCAGCGGCTGAATCGAGCTTGCCTTGGTACCGCTCCGCCAGCAATTGCGTGTACGCGGCGACCATGCGCAGCGGCTCCTGCAAGTCGTGGGAAGCGACATAAGCGAACTGTTCCAGGTCACAATTCGAGCGGGCCAACTCCTCGACCTTGTTGGCGAGTTGCTCCTGCGCCCGGGCGCGCTCGTGGCGCAGGCGAACATCTTCCAACGCGCGGCGAACTGATATCGGCAATCGCGCGAGGTGGTCCTTGAACACATAATCCATCGCGCCCTGCTTAACGCATTCGACCGCGGTTTCGCTGTTCAAGGCCCCAGTTACCAGGATCAGCGGGATGGTAAGGCTGTTTTCGTGGAGAATGTCGAGCGCATCCATGCCACGAAAATTCGGCAAATTGTAATCCGCGAGGATGACGTCATAAGGAATTGTTTTCAGGCGCTCGCGGGCCTGTTCGCGGGTATCTACCACGTCGGCGGCAACGTCAAAGCCGGCACGCCGCAATTCAGCGATTTCGATTTCAGCATCCGCAGTGCTGTCCTCGATCAACAACACCCGTAGCCGATTTTGGCTGGATCCGTTTTTGGGTATGTCTATCATCGCGGAGTTGCCGCCATAGACAAAGGATTCGCCAGAGGATGCTGATTGATAACAATCCAATACAGGCCCGTGCTTTTCACGATTTCGCGGAACTGATCAAAGTCCACCGGCTTCTGGATATAGCTGTTGGCGCCCAGGTTGTAGCTTGCGACTAAATCCCGTTCCTCGCGGGAAGCCGTGAGCACCACTACCGGTACGGCTTTGGTTCGCGGGTCATTCTTTATCAGCTTCAATACCTCCAGCCCGGTGAGCTTGGGTAGTTTGAGATCGAGCAAAACCAGTCGCGGAGGATGATCGAAGCTGCGTCCGGCAAAGCGGCCGTTGCAGAACAGAAACTCAACCGCCTCTTCGCCATCGCGGACCGTGAAAATATTGTTGGCCAGGTGCTCGCGCCGCAGAGCGTGCAGCGTAAGTTCAAGGTCATCGGGATTATCTTCGACGAGCAGAATGTCAACTTCACCGTGCATACTCATGAGCTATCTCCGCTGTTGTGTGCCCACTATTGATGTCGTTCGCCGGAACCATGCTCAGGCTCAGATAAAAGCTCGCGCCTTTGTTGAGTTCAGCCTCCGCCCAAACACGACCGCCGTGCTTCTGTATCACGCGCTGCACGATAGCCAGGCCGACGCCGGTGCCTTCGAAATCTTCACTGCGATGCAGCCGTTGGAAGGCGCCAAATAGCTTATCGGCATATTTCATGTCGAACCCCACCCCGTTGTCGCGAACGTATACCACTCCTTTTCCGAAGTTGATTTCGATGATGGCTTTCGGGCGCGTCCGGGTATATTTCACGGCATTCGCGAGCAGGTTCTGGAACACTACCTTCAACAGCGCCGGATCAGCTTGCACCGAGGGTAGCTTCCCAATCTTCCACTCGATTTCGCGTCCGACAGTGTCCAGTGTCAGGTCGGCAATGACATCTCTTACAATGAATTCGAGGCTGGTGACTTCCACCTTCAGTTCGTGCCGGCCGATACGCGTCAGATTGAGCAGGTCGTCAACCAGCATTCCCATGCGATAGGTCCCGTCTTCGATCCGCTGCAAATAATGCTTGCTTTGATCGGACAGGGAACCGCTGCAGGTCTCGCCCAGCATTTTTGAAAACCCCACGATGTGGCGCAGCGGGGCACGCAGGTCGTGAGAAACCGAATAAGTGAATGCCTCAAGCTCCTTATTGGCCGCCTCGAGTTCGGCAGTACGCTGAATGACTCTGTCTTCAAGCTCGTTATTGAGCTTGCGAATTTCCCGCTCATCCGCTCGTCGTTGGCTGATATCGCGGAAGGCTGCTACCCCGCCACGTACCGTCCCCTGCGCGTCCCTTATGGGGCCGGCGGTAACCTCGATCCAGTTGCCGCCCAAGAGCTTGGGGTTGCGAACAAACATCTCCGTAGTGCTAGCCTCTCCCCGAATAGCCCGCACCAGTGGGATCTGATCGGATGGAAAGGGCGTCACCATGTCAGCCATGTAGAGTCCGTAGTACCCGGTCCACTCTTGATGGGGAAGATCGATGGCGTCTAATCCAAGAATCTTCTTCGCGACAGGGTTCCAGATTACGAATTTTCCGTTTTCATCAACCGCGACCAGGCCCTCGGCCATGCTGTCCAGCACGGACCGGAGCATAAGTGACTCGGTTTCGAGCGCCTTCTGCGCGCTCGCCAATTCCTTTGCTTGTTGGGCAAGCTTTTTTTCCGCGTGTTTACGCGCGGTGATGTCGGTGTTCGCTTCCAGAACGCGAACTGGCCGACCCTCTTCATCGCGATGCAACACCCAAACACTAGCAACCACCAGATGGGTGCCGTCCCGCTTGCGATGCACCAGCTCACCTTCCCAAGTCCCGTCACGCGACAGCTTTTCTTCTACTTGCTCCAGCGGCTCGGAGAACTCGGTTTGAAGCAGCTCATGAGACACCTGCCCCAGCGCTTCTTCACGGGTATAGCCATAGAGTTTTTCCGCTCCCAAATTCCACACTACGATGTGTCCGCTGGTGTCACGGACCATTACCTGGGCGAGATCCAGAATTTTTGCCTGCTCAGTTAGGGCCTCTTCGGCCCGCTTGCGCGCGGTAATATCGGCACGGATGGCAACGTACTGTCGAGGCTTTCCACTTCGTCCTAAGAAAGGCACGATGGTTGCATCCGCCCAGTATGTCGTGCCATCTTTTCGCCGGTTTTTGATCTCGCCGCGCCAAACTTCGCCGGTTGCAATGGTTTGGTATATCTGCTGAAAAAATTCTTTGGAATGATGGCCGGAGTTGAGTATTCGATGGTTCTGGCCCACCAGTTCATCTTTGGAGTACTGGCTTAAGGCGCAAAATCTTTCATTCGCATAAGTGATTCGGCCCTCGACGTCGGTCATGGTCACATCGGCATGCTGGTCCAGCGCGAACCGCAGATCGGCGACCTCTTTAAGCGCCGCCTCGCTGGTGAGCAGGCTTTCTTTCAAAACTTCTTCCGCCCGCTTTCGTTCAGTAATGTCAGTTCGTATGGCGAAGTATTGCCGCGGCTTTCCATCCGCAGCGGCGAAGGGAACGATGGTTGTATCTACCCAGTAGATCGATCCATCCTTCGCCCGGTTCCTGATTTCGTCATGCCAAACTTTGCCATCGGCGATGGTCTGGTACATGAGCTGAAAAAATTCTTGGGGATGGTAGCTGGAGTTCAGAATGCGATGGTTACGCCCGATCAGTTCTTCCCTGGAATATTTGCTGATCGCGCAAAATTTCTTATTGACATAAGTGATAGTGCCATGGAGATCGGTAACAGCCACTCCTGCATGTTGATCCAGAGCAAACTTCTCGTCGGCCAGTTCTTTCAATACGCGTTTGCTGGTCTCCAGGCTCTCGTTGAGCGCCTGTTCTGAGCGGCGTCGTTCAGAGATATCGCGGGCAATGTTTGAAGCGCCAACGATGGTCCCGCGGGCGTCTTTAATCGGCGAGATGGTCATCGAAACATCAATTTTCGTGCCGTCTTTTCGGATCCGCGCGGTCTCAAAAGGCTCCACGCGATCGCCACGGCCAATGCGCTCCAGAATGTTGTCTTCTTCACTTGCGGACTCGACAGGCAAGAGCATCCGCATGGGTTTGCCCACGGCCTCGGATGCTGAGTAACCGAATAACCGTTCAGCTCCGGGATTCCAGGCGGTGATCGTTCCGTTCAGGGTTTTACTGACGATTGCATCTTCGGATGACTCGACCACAGCTGCCAGGCGTGCGCGCGCTTCAGCCGCCTGCTCGCGTTCTTTCATTTCCACTACGAGCCTGGTATTTATGTCCTGCAATTGGATCTGCGCCGGCAACGAGATCACCTTTGGCAACAACGGTATGAGTACCACCGCTGTGGCTATCGACACCGCAGCGGTGAACGCCTTGATGATCCCGGCCACCAGATAACTGCCGTGCCAAACATCCCACACTTCCATCAGGTGAGTGGTGCCACAGCCGAGAATAAAGAGTCCAAACATCCAGAAGATCCAATTGAACGGGATGTCGCGACGCTTGCGCACCAGGTAAACCAACGCGATCGGAATGCAGTAATAGGCCAGCGTGATTACACTGTCAGAGATAACGTGCAGCCACACGATCTTCTGGTTCCACAGGTAGCAGGTGCCGTGCGGCAGAAAATCAGACGAAAATAATTGTTTGAAAAATTCCAATGCTGGCCTGCCCTCGCGAAAACACCGCTAGTGCTGCTGAATAGCTGGCGCAATCTCCGGCAACTTACCATCGTCAGAAAGTTTCTGTAACTTGAGGTACGTAAGCTAAATTGCCAAGAGGACAGATCCTGCACGGCCAAGTAGGCATGACCTGCCGGGTTGAGGCTCGATTACTTCCAGGCTCACGAACACGGTGTTCAACCCCTGGAACTTTGCTCTCATTGAAAACGTAGATAGGCGAGGAATCTAGTGTGTCCGAAATTCAAAATGGGAGCTTTCTGAAGATGGCTGCCACTACTATAGAGCGGCCCGCGCCGAGCCCGGTCCGGCAATCGCCGGTAATAACCGGCATGGCAGTGGTTTTTGCAATTGCGCTCGCCAAATTTCTTTTCCACATGTACTTCAACAACCGCTACGGATATTTTCGCGACGAATTTGATTACATGTCTTGCGGCGATCACCTGGCTTGGGGATATGTAGATCAACCGCCGCTCATTCCATTTCTGGTCCACATCTCCCGGGCCGTGCTTGGCGATTCATTGCGTGCGATCCGCTTTGTGCCGGCGCTGGCGTCGTCGTTGCTGGTCGTGCAGGCCGCCCTGATTGCGCGTGCATTCCGCGGCAAACGATATGCACTGATATTAAGCGCCGTGACCATCTTGATTGCGCCACAGTACTTATCCAATGGCAGCCTGCTGGGCACGAATTGCCTGGAGCCGAATCTATGGATGGCTTGCGCGTATTTCATCATTCTCGCTATCAAGCGCAACGATCCTCGTTATTGGTTGTGGGTTGGGGTGTTTGCAGGAATTGGCTTGGAAGAGAAGTATTCGATTGCATTTTTTATTTTAGGAATTGTGGTCGGATTGCTGCTCACCGAGCAACGGCGCGTATTTTTCGATAAATGGATTTGGCTGGGAGGCTTGGCCGCGTTTCTGATCTTCCTGCCTAACTTGCTGTGGAACATTCATTACCATTGGCCATTCCTTGAGTTGATGCACAACATCCGCGCTGAAGGGCGGGACGTCGTGCTGCCGGCCGGACAGTATTTTCTGCAGCAGACGCTCCTGGTACATCCGCTGACGGCGCCTATTTGGCTCGCGGGCTTGATTGCGTTCTTCGTATGGCCGCCGCTAAAGCCCTATCGTGTGTTGGGATGGAGTTATCTGGTGTGCTATGCAGTGTTTTTTGCATTGCACGGCAAAAATTATTATCTGGCCTCAATTTATCCCATGCTGCTGGCGGCAGGCGCGGTGGTTATCGAAAAAGCCATAACCGGCGCGAGCGCTGACAGTAGCCGTGCGCGCCTGGGCCGGTGGCTCAAACCGTTGATCGTCGTTCTGCTGCTTGCCGCTGGCGCTCGTCTGGCGCCCATTGTCGTGCCAGTATTGTCGCCCGATAAGTTCATCGCTTACATGAAGACCCTGCCCTTCAAACTGCCGGTCATGGAGCATTCCCATGAACGCGCCGTCCTGCCGCAATGGTATGCCGACCAGTTTGGATGGAAAGAAATCGTTGCTGAAACTGCGGTCGCATGGGACCAACTCAGTCCCGACGAACGTCGCGATTGCGGCATCTTCGCGCAGGATTATGGGCAGGCTGGCGCCATCGATTTCTTTGGGCCGCGTTATGGACTGCCGGCTTCGCTCAGCGGACACCAGACATGGTTTCTTTGGGGACCACGCGGCTATTCCGGAAATTGCCTCATCGTGCTCGATGATGACCGCCAAACACTGGAGAAGCTTTGGAATCACGTTCAATACGTCGGAACATCGGCAGACAATCCCTATGCGATCGAAAAGCAGATAGACGTGTTCATCTGCCGTGGATCAAAGTTCGGCACACTGGCAGAGCTTTGGCCGAAAGTGAAGAAATGGCGCTAATCTCGCTTACGAGTACCAGTCTTCTCTGGTCATTGGCATTCCACTGCGACCAGCGGCGCATTTCACCAGCAAGGATTGATACAGATCGAGCTTGCCGGATTGGAAATAATGCGCCGAGCCTGCAAGATACAGTCGCCAGATCCTGGCTTTGAGTTCGCCGATCAGCTTAGGTGCCTGTTCCATGTTTGCTTCCATCCGGCGGAGCCATTGGCAGAGTGTCATGTAATAATGCTCCCGCAGGTTCTCAACGTCCCGGACCTCGAATCCAGCTTCTTCTGCGTTGCGCAGTGTCGTAGAAATTGGAACCAGCTCACCGTCGGGAAAGACATAAACGTCTGTGAAAGTTTTTTCCGTGGCTTTCGGCCGATTTCCGGCGCGCCCGATTCCGTGATTTAGAAAGACACCGCCCGGCTTGAGTCGTCGAAAAGCGCAGCGAAAATACTCTGGCAGCGCGCTCTCTCCCACATGCTCGACCATGCCAACACTGGTCAACTTATCGAATTGGCCGAGTTGTTCCGCGTCGCGGTAATCGAGCAATCGAACCTCACAGCGGCAGGAAAGCCCAGACTCCGCAATTCGTTTTTGCGCAAGCACCAGCTGTTGCTCGCTCAAGGTGATTCCAACCGCTTGTACTCCATAATGACGCGCCGCGTGCATGATGAGCCCGCCCCAGCCGCAGCCAAAATCCAGCAGCCGTTCCCCAGGACGAAGCCGCAGCTTCCGGCAAATGTGATCAAGCTTTTGAGCTTGCGCGGTTGCCAGACTGTCATCGGGCGATTTGAAATATGCGCACGAATAAATCATGGCCGGATCGAGCCACAACTCGTAAAACGCGTTGGATACGTCGTAGTGAAAACTGACCGCCTCTCGGTCGCGTGTTTTGGAGTGTGGCCTGCCGCGAAGCTCGACCCGCATCTCTTCGTCGTGC